>NZ_JBAJNS010000001.1:1423000-1731000 GCF_037911585.1 Streptomyces sp. GSL17-111 | reverse complement strand
GCACCCGCGACAGGAGTAGAGGGCCGCGTGAATGCCGCTGGAGCGGACCGGGCCGATCCACGTGACCTCGACGTCCGCACGGCCACACCAGAGCCAGCACCCGCCCGGTTCCCAGTTGTGGCGATCCCACAGGGCGTGTGCGGTGACCTCGCCCGTGGCTGGGTCGATGTCCCGACGCGTCGGCCGGAACACGACATCGGGGTCGGGAAGCGGCGACGGACGTAAAGGATGCCCCGCCATCAAGAGACCGCCAGGGTGAGCGACTCGGGGACGGCTCTGACACGAGGGCTCTGCCGGGCAGAGAAGAGCCGGCGCAGGACGGCGGCTCGCATGGTCGGCGTCGGCTTCGGGAGCGCGATCGACGCCCACACCCGCTTGCCGCCTTCGCAGGGTTCCCAGCCGGATCGGGTCGCGAAGAACTCGACAAGTGCGAGCCCGCGCCCGGTCTCCTCTCTCTCGTCTGAGCAACTTGCCTGGGGGCCGGTGGGGTTGCTGTCGGTGACGTCGATGACCAAGTTGCCCCGGTGGTGGCAGAGGGCAACGATGACAGGGCCCTCCCCGTGCACGATGGCGTTGGTGATGAGTTCGGAGGCGACCAGCCGGATAGCTTCGGCCGTTTCGTCGTCGAGAGAGTTGCCCTACGCTCGGACCTTTTCGACGACCTTGCGGCGGGCATGGGCAACCTCCTTCTTCGTAGCCGTGAGAACAAAGCGAGTGACGAGCGTGGGCATGACGGATGCCTCCGAAGAGCTGGAAAGCGGCGCCTTCCCCCAGGAGACGCAGGGAAGGCGCCGCCGATCTGGGTGACCATCCCGGCGACCGGCTTGGCTCACAACTAGCCAACTCCATTGGGGAGTTGCGCGGTACCGTGCTCAGGGGTGTCGAAGGGTGTCGATTCCGTCGCCCAAGGTCACGGGAGGGCTGTGTATGACGAACGACCAGCTTGAGAGGTGGCTCGACCGCTCAGGGCTTAGCCGTGGCGAGTTGGCACGACGCGTGAAAGCCAAGGCTCTGCTGTGGAACGAGCCTCATGTCGCCACCAACACGACGCGTGTGCGCTTCTGGCTGGAGGGCCAGATTCCGCGTCAGCCGTTACCCGACATCATCGCGGCGGTCTTCTCCGATCACTTCGGATATCGACTCACGACGTACGATCTCGGACTGGGTGAAGGCGGCGGCACGGAACGGGCACTCGTGTACAACTCTTCGTACGCGGCTACCGTGGAGGTAGTCGCAGATCTCGGGAGAGCTGACGTGGATCGACGTAACTTCCTTGCATGTGCACCGTTCGCGGCCCTCGCCGGTGTGGGTCCATCACGCGACTGGCTGATGAACGTCCTGGACCAGAAGCCGAAGACCGGTCCCCGGGTCCGTCTCGAAGACGTAACCGCGGTGAAGAACATGTTCGGCGAGTTCCAGAAGATGGACGTGCTCCAGGGCGGCGGCCACGGTCGCCTCATCCTCGCCGAGTACATGAGCCATCACGTCTACCCGCTCCTTCGCCGCGCTCACAGCGACGACGTGCGACGAGCGCTGTGCGAGGCCGCTGCTGAACAGACCTACCTGCTCGGATGGATGGCCTACGACAACGGCGAACAGGGCCTGGCTCAGAGGTACCTGATCCAATCCCTGCGTCTCGCCGAGGAATCCGGTGATGCAGCCCTCGGCGCACACGTGCTGGCCGGCATGGCGGACCAGGCCACGCTCCTCGGCGACCCGGCAGAAGGACGACGCCTGGCCCAGGCCGGGCGCCTCGGACTGGCCCAGGTCGACTCGCCAGCCTGCTTGGCGGACCTCTGGTGCCTGGAGGCGCGAGCCCTCGCACTGCTCAACGACAAGACCGCCGCAGCCCACGCAGTGGTCGAGTCCGAGAAGGCGTACGAGAAGGCCCGACCGACGAACGAGCCGGAGTGGGCCGCATTCATCGACTCGGCCTACCTGCACGGGGAGCACGCCAACACCTTCCGGGACCTCGGCGACGCGCACTCCGCGGATGAGCATGCGCGGAAGTCCATCGTCCACGCCCGGCGCCAGAAGCGGGCTCGGCGCGGAGCCATGTCCCAAGCCGCGCTCGCTGTATCACATTTGCAGCGAAACGACTTGGAGGCAGCTCACGCGGCCGGTGTTCGCACTCTTAACCTCACCAAGCAGGTCAAGTCATCGCGTGCTGTCGAAGCCGTGCGTGACCTTCAGGTGCGCATGACCCCCTTCGGCAGCCATCGGCTGGTCGCAGACTTCAACGAGCGGGTTCGGGAGCTCACCGCCGCCGCATAGCAAGGAACGCAGGTACTCGAACCACGGGAGCAAGGCGTGCTCCGGCCCCACCGGCACTCTGACGACCACCTCTGATGGCTTTGTGCGCTTCCGCATTATGGTGAAGACTTTGTGGCACGACTGGTCGCCTCACCACCTACGTCACTGGTCGGTCTCAATCGCGCTCCACAGGGGTCTGCCAGGCCTGGGTGGCTGCAGGAGGCTCGCGCACAAGAGATCAGGGAATGCCGACCGGGTGGCGTGGTTTAGGGTTTTTGCAGGCCGGAGGGGTGGTGCGACATGTGCGGTAGGTATGCGGCGAGCCGGAGCCCGGAGGACCTGGTCGGGCTGTTCGATGTGCGCAAGTGGGAGCCGGAGGAGACGCTGGCGCCGGACTGGAACGTGGCACCGACCAAGGACGTCCACGCCGTCCTGGACCGCCCGCTCAAGGGCGCGGAGAGCCGCGAGCCCGTGCGTCAACTGCGCGTCCTGCGCTGGGGGCTGGTGCCGTCCTGGGCGAAGTCCCCGGAGCTGGGCGTCAAGATGATCAACGCCAGGGCCGAGACGGTGCACGAGAAGGCGGCGTTCCGGCGCGCGTTCGTCTCCCGCCGGTGCCTGCTGCCCGCCGACGGGTACTTCGAGTGGGTGACGGGCAAGGGCGAGCTGGATCTGGAGCAGAAGGGCCGCAGGAAGCGGCCGAGGAAGCAGCCCTACTTCGTCACCCCCGTCGACGGCTCGGTCATGGCGCTGGCCGGGCTCTACGAGTTCTGGAAGGACACCACGCGCCCGGAGGACGACCCCCGGGCCTGGTGGGTGACGTGCACGGTGATCACCACGGAGGCCGAGACGGCGGAGCTGCCCGGCGCCGCGCCGGACGGGCCGCGCTCGCTCGCGGACATCCACCCGCGCATGCCCGTCGCCCTCCCGGCGGACCGCTGGGACGCCTGGCTCGACCCGGCGCGCCACGACGAGGGCGAGCTGCGGGAACTGCTCGGCGGCCTGCCGACGGGGCGGCACCGCGCCTACCCGGTGAGCACGGAGGTCAGCAACGTCCGCAACAACTCCCCCGAACTGGTGAGGGAGCTGGAGGCTCCCGAGGAGGAGACGCTGTTCTGAGGGGGCGGGCCGCGTGTGCCGTGGTCTGATGGCGGCATGAGCGGCCAGGAACCCACCGAAAGCCCCGAGCACCCCGTCAGCGAGATCACGACGCCCGCCGGGCCCGCCCGCGTCACCTGGCACCGGGCGCCCGGTGCGCGCCGGGTCCTGGCCCTCGGGCACGGCGCCGGAGGCGGCATCGAGGCCCGGGACCTTGCGGCCCTGGCGGCGGCCCTGCCCGCCCACGGGGTGACGGTGGCCCTCGTGGAGCAGCCCTGGCGGGTGGCCGGCCGGAAGGTGGCGCCCGCCCCGAAGACGCTGGACGCGGCCTGGACGGCCCTGTGGCCAGAGCTCGCCGCCGAGGGACCGCCCGTGGTGGCGGGCGGCCGCAGCGCGGGGGCCCGGGTGGCGTGTCGCACGGCCCGGGGGCTGGGGGCCGTCGGCGTCGTCGCGCTGTCCTTCCCGCTGCACCCGCCGGGCCGGCCGGAGAAGTCGCGGGCGGAGGAGCTGCTCGGCGCCGGGGTGCCGGTCCTGGTCGTCCAGGGCGGGCGTGACCCGTTCGGGCGGCCGGAGGAGTTCCCGGCCGGGACGGAGATCGTCGAGGTGCCCGCCGCCGACCACGGGTTCGCCGTGCCCCGGCGGGCGAAGGCCGGGCAGCCGGGGTCGTCCGGGCAGGACGCAGCGACCGCGCTGATCGTGGACGCCGTGACCCGCTGGCTGGGCCGGGAATGATCCCGGCGGTGTCGCTGTTGTGACCGATTGCCGGGCCGGAAGGCCGGGCGCCCGACCGCACGGCGTCACCGAGGCACCAGGAGAGGAAGCCGCCCCCATGGGTTCAGTCGCTTGCCCGCAGCGTCCCCAGGCCGTCGACATGGACTGGGCCACGCTCGCGCTGGCCGGTGCCGTGAGGGTTCAGGCGGCGAATGACGTGGAACGTCGTCTATTCTCCGGTTCGAGCGGGTCCGACGAAGGGCTCGCGGCCGCTACGGAGGAGGTGGGTCCGGTCACGGGCACCGAGGACGGTACGGAGCGCCTACCGCGGGAGACCGATGCCGAGCGCAACGCACGCTTCGAGCGGGACGCCCTCGGCTTTCTCGACCAGATGTACTCCGCCGCGCTGCGCATGACGCGCAACCCGGCGGACGCCGAGGACCTCGTGCAGGAGACGTACGCGAAGGCGTACGGCTCGTTCCACCAGTTCCGTGAGGGCACCAACCTCAAGGCGTGGCTGTACCGCATCCTGACCAACACCTTCATCAACTCCTACCGCAAGAAGCAGCGGGAGCCGCAGCGCAGCGCGGCGGAGGAGATCGAGGACTGGCAGTTGGCCCGTGCCGAGTCGCACATGTCCACGGGTCTGCGTTCGGCGGAGTCCGAGGCGCTGGACCACCTGCCCGACTCGGATGTGAAGGAGGCCCTCCAGGCCGTGCCGGAGGAGTTCCGCATCGCGGTCTACCTCGCGGACGTCGAGGGCTTTGCCTACAAGGAGATCGCCGACATCATGGGTACGCCGATCGGCACCGTGATGTCCCGGCTGCACCGCGGCCGCCGCCAGTTGCGGGGGATGCTGGAGGACTACGCGCGCGAGCGTGGCCTCGTCCCCGCGGGAGCGGCAGCGGCGACGGCCGGTTCCGGGGGGTTCGACGAAGCGCACGACCGGAAGGGCTCGGACTCATGAGCTGCGGAGATCCGCACGAGACGGACTGCTCAGAGGTCCTGGACCACCTGTACGAGTACCTGGACCAGGAAATGCCGGACGCCGATCGCGAGAAGCTGGCGGAGCACTTCGACGAGTGCTCTCCGTGTCTGGAGAAGTACGGCCTGGAGCAGGCGGTGAAGAAGCTCGTCAAGCGCTGCTGCGGCCACGACGACGTCCCCACGGATCTGCGTTCGAAGGTGATGGGGCGGATCGACCTGATCCGGGCGGGGGAGACCGTGCCGGACCAGGCGGTGCTGGACACCTCCGGATTCGTCCACGGCGCACCGGCCACCGAGCCGGGCGACGAGGGCGGAGCCGGGCCGGCGTCCCCCGTGCGTCCCCACCTGCGCTGACGTACCCGTTCGGCCGCATGCGCCGCGCCCGGGGCCTAGGACGCCCCTCCCGTCGGGTGCCGTGCCGCCCCGCGCGTCCCGCCGCGCCGAGGCCCTCCCCGTCCGACGCATGTCCTGTCGCGTCCCGCGTGCGGCTGGAGCAAGCTGACCGTGTAATGACCGGAAACCCGTGAGGAACGGTCCGGCCGCCGGGTAATGAGCACGTGCGGGAGCGGGCATGGTTGGATGCGGGGGCAGAGCTCCGCAGGGCTCCCCACGGCCCCTGCACGCGGCGCCCTCGACCGGTAGACGCCACCATCGACAGGCGGGAATCAGGCGGGATCATCGTGAAGATCTTCGGCAGGGCACGGCACCGGCCGTCCACCGACTGGCGGCTGGCCACCGACCGCGCGTTCACCCTGATCGGTGACGGCCGGTACGAGGACGCGGGCGAACTGCTGACGCGCGCCGCCGACATGGAGCCGTGGCTCTCCGAGTCCTGGTTCAACCTCGCCCTGCTGCACAAGTTCCGGCACGACTGGGAGCAGGCGCGCACCGCCGGGCTGCGGGCCGTCGCCCTGCTGGAGCGGGCGGCCGGCGCCCCGGACTGGTGGAACGTCGGTATCGCCGCCACCGCGCTGCAGGACTGGCCGCTGGCCCGACGTGCCTGGCAGGCGTACGGGCTGAAGGTGCCCACGGACGCGGCCGACGCCGGGGCCACCGGCGAGCCGACCGGTATGGAGCTGGGCAGCGCGGCGCTGCGGCTCTCCCCGGAGGGCGAGTCGGAGGTCGTGTGGGGCCGTCGCCTGGACCCGGCGCGGATAGCCGTCCAGTCGATCCCGCTGCCCTCGTCCGGACGCCGCTGGGGCGAGGTGGTGCTGCACGACGGCGTCCCGCACGGGGAGCGCACGCTGGGCGGCGCCGGGCGGCCCACGGCCTTCCCGGTCTTCGACGAGATAGAGCTGTGGGCGCCCTCGCCCGTCCCGACGTGGGTCGTCCTGCTGGAGGCGGCCACCGAGGCGGACCGGGAGGCCCTGGAGCAGCTCGCCGCCGACGCGGGTTTCGCCGCCGAGGACTGGTCGTCGTCCGTGCGCCTGCTGTGCCGCTCCTGCTCGGAGTCACGGATGCCGAGCGACGAGGGCGACGGCACCGCCCCCCGGCACGATCCGCACGATCACAGCGAGCCCGGCCAGCCCGGCCCGCTCGGGCATATGACGGCCGGGGGCCCGGGGCAGGTGTGGACGCCGGAGCGGGAGTGCGGCCTGGCCGCGCCCGCGTCGCTCGTCCGGGGCCTGCTGGACAGCTGGGTGGCCGACAGCCCGGACACCCGCGAGTGGCGGGATCTGGAGGAGGTCTGCTGACGCCGTCCGCACGGCCTGGCCGGAAGCCCACGGTGCGGGCGGCGGCACGCCCGGCTCCCCGTACCCTGTAGGGCGGAAGAGCAGGCTGTGAGGAAGGCGAACGGCGGCATGAGCCAGCAGCAGGACACCCGGCCGGAGCCGGCGGGCGCCGAGGACGCGGCGGGCGCGGAGTTCGTGGTCGACACCGAGGACTGCGAGGCCCGGGAGCAGGCGCACCGCGAGCGCGGCACGGCCCGGCCGATCACCGTCGTCGGCAACCCGGTACTGCACCGTGAGTGCCGGGACGTGACGGAGTTCGGCGAGGAGCTCGCCGCTCTGGTGGACGACATGTTCGCGTCCCAGCGGGCCGCCGAAGGCGTGGGCCTGGCCGCCAACCAGATCGGTGTGGACCTGAAGGTCTTCGTCTACGACTGCCCGGACGACGACGGCGTGCGTCACGTCGGCGTCGTGTGCAACCCGGTGCCGGTCGAACTGCCCGCCGAGCGGCGTCGGCTCGACGACAGCGGGGAGGGCTGCCTGTCGGTGCCGGGCGCCTACAGCGAGCTGGCCCGCCCCGACTACGCGGAGGTGACCGGTCAGGACGTGCACGGCGCGCCGATCCGCGTGCGGGGCACCGGCTACTTCGCGCGGTGCCTCCAGCACGAGACGGACCACCTCTACGGGCGGTTGTACATCGACCGGCTCTCCAAGCGGGAGCGCAAGGACGTGCTGAAGCAGATGGCCGAGTCGACCCCGCGCTACGAGACGGTGCCGAACCCGTAGGCAGGCCCTTCGCGGACCGGCCCGGCAGGGCCGGCCGGTCCGCGCCGCCCGCGTCGACGGTCTGACCCGCAGGTTGCGTTGACGTACCGTCAGAGGGCGGTCCATTGGCATTCCCCCGTCGTTGTTGACGGGTACAACCGGCTCGGCCACGCTCTTCAGTCATGCGCAGACGACTGGTCAGAACCGTTCTTGCATTTGTCATGTTCGCGGCGGCGTGTATCACCGGAACCGTCGCCACGGCGGGCACGGCCCACGCCGACGCCTGCTACACGTGGAACCGCACGCTCCGGCAGGGTGACTCCGGCGCCGACGTCCGCGAACTCCAGATCCGCGTGGCCGGCTACCCCGGCTACGGCAACGTGCTCGCCATCGACGGTGCCTACGGGCCCGCGACGGCCGCTGCCGTCAAGCGCTTCCAGTCCGCCTACGGCCTGTCCGCCGACGGCGTCGCCGGCTCGCAGACCTTCAGCAAGATCTACGCCCTCCAGGAAGCCGACTGCTCACCCGCGCACTTCGACTTCGCGGAGCTGAACCGCTGCAACTCCACCTGGAGCGGCGGTGCCGTCAGCGCGGCCACCGCGCGGGAGAACGCCAAGCGCAGCATGTGGAAGCTGGAGGCCATGCGGCACGCGCTCGGCGACCAGCCCATCCGCGTCACCAGCGGCTTCCGCTCCTACGCCTGCAACAGCGCCGTCGGAGGCTCGTCGAACAGCCGCCACCTCTACGGTGACGGGGTCGACCTCGGCTCGGGGTCGCACTCCCTGTGCACGCTGGCCCGCCAGGCCCGCTACCACGGCTTCCGGGGCATCCTCGGCCCCGGCTACCCCGGCCACAACGACCACACCCACCTCGACCACCGCTCCAGCCGCTTCTGGTCGGCCTCCAGCTGCGGGATCTGACCGCGGCGGACCGTCGGCACCGACCCGTGCCGGGTGGGGAGGCAGCCCCCCGCCCGGCACGTTCACGTGACCGATCGATCGACCGACCGACCGACCGATCGACCGGCCGACCGCGACGGCGGCAGCGCTCGCTCAGAAGTCGTCGTCGAACGAGACCGCTCCCTCCACCGCCACCTGGTACGCGGAGGGGCGCCGCTCGAAGAAGTTCGTCAGCTCCTGCACGTCCTGCAGCTCCATGAACGAGAACGGGTTGCGGGAGCCGTACACCGGCGGCAGCCCCAGCCGGACGAGCCGCTGGTCCGCGACGCACTCCAGGTACGCACGCATCGCCGCGGTGTTCATACCGGGCAGGCCCTCGCCGCACAGGTCGCGGGCGAACTGCAGCTCGGCCTCCACGGCCTCCTGGAGCATCGCGGTGACCCGGCGCCCCATCTCCTCGTCGAAGAGGTCGGGCTCCTCCTCCCGCACGGTGTCCACCACCTGGAAGGCGAAGTCCATGTGGCAGCTCTCGTCGCGGAAGACCCAGTTGGTCCCCGTCGCGAGGCCGTGCAGCAGGCCGCGCGAGCGGAACCAGTACACGTAGGCGAAGGCACCGTAGAAGAACAGCCCCTCGATGCAGGCCGCGAAGCAGATCAGGTTGAGCAGGAAACGGCGCCGGTCCGCCCGCGTCCGCAGCTCGCCGAGGTCCTCCACCGACTCCATCCACCGGAAGCAGAACCGCGCCTTCTCCCGGATCGACGGGATGCGCTCGACCGCCGCGAACGCCTCGGCGCGCTCCTCGGGATCGGGCAGGTAGGTGTCCAGCAGCGTCAGGTAGAACTGGACGTGCACGGCCTCCTCGAACAGCTGCCGCGACAGGTAGAGCCGGGCCTCGGGGGAGTTGATGTGCCGGTAGAGCGTCAGCACCAGGTTGTTGGCGACGATGGAGTCGCCCGTCGCGAAGAACGCCACCAGGCGTCCGATGAGGTGCTGCTCCTCGGCGGAGAGTTTCGCGAGGTCGGCCACGTCGGAGTGGAGATCGACCTCCTCCACGGTCCAGGTGTTCTTGATCGCGTCCCGGTAGCGGTCGTAGAACTCCGGGTACCGCATGGGGCGCAGCGTCAGCTCGAAGCCGGGGTCGAGCAGGTTCTTGGCGGTCACTGGCAGGCCTCGCAGGACTCGGGGTTCTCCAGCGAGCAGGCGTCGGCGTCGGGGCCGGACGCCCGCGCGGGAGCGGGGACGGGGGTGGGGGCCGGGGCGGCCGTCGCCTCGGCGCCCCGGGCCGACGGGGCGATGCGCGTCGCCGGGCGGGAGCGCAGGTAGTACGTCGTCTTGATGCCGCGCTTCCACGCGTAGGCGTACATCGAGCTGAGCTTCCCGATGGTGGGGGCGGCCAGGAACAGGTTCAGGGACTGGCTCTGGTCCAGGTACGGGGTGCGGTCGGCCGCCATGTCGATCAGCGTGCGCTGGGGGATCTCCCACGCCGTGCGGTACAGCTCGCGCAACTCCTCCGGCAGACCGGGCAGCTCCCGCACCGAGCCGTTCGCCTCGCGCAGCGCTCGGCGGGTCTCCTCGTGCCACAGGCCCAGCCGCTTCAGGTCCGCCACCAGGTAGGCGTTGACCTGGAGGAACTCCCCGCTGAGCGTCTCGCGCTTGAACAGGTTGGACACCTGCGGTTCCGCGCACTCGTAGACGCCCGCGATGGAGGCGATGGTGGCGGTCGGCGCGATCGCCAGCAGCAGGGCGTTGCGCAGGCCCGTGCGGGCGACGCGCTCGCGCAGCGCCCGCCACCGCTCGGGCCAGGCGGGCTCGGCGTCCGGGTAGTGGTCGGGGTGCAGCACGCCGCGCGCGGCGCGGGTGTCCTCCCAGGCCGGCAGGGGGCCGTGCCGCTCGGCCAGTTCGGCGGAGCGCTCGTACGCGGCCAGCATGACGCGTTCGGAGATCCGGGTGGACAGCTCCCGCGCCTCGGGCGAGCCGAAGGGCAGCCGCATCCGGAAGAACACGTCCTGCAGGCCCATCAGGCCGAGTCCGACCGGACGCCAGCGGGCGTTGGACCGGGCCGCCTCGTCGGTGGGGTAGAAGTTGACGTCGACGACGCGGTCCAGGAACGTCACGGCCGTGCGGACGGTGGCGTCCAGCCGCTCCCAGTCCATCCGCCCGTCGGCCGTCAGGTGGGCGGCGAGGTTGACGGAGCCGAGGTTGCACACCGCCGTCTCGCCGTCGTCGGTGACCTCCAGGATCTCCGTGCAGAGGTTGGAGGAGTGGATGACGGAGCCGGGCCGCGCGGTCTGGTTCGCCGTCCGGTTGGCGGCGTCCTTGAACGTCATCCAGCCGTTGCCGGTCTGCGCCAGCGTGCGCATCATCCGGGCGTACAGCTGCCGGGCGGGGACGGTGCGCACCGCCAGCCCGGCGGCCTCGGCCTCGCGGTACGCGGCGTCGAACTCCTCGCCCCACAGGTCGGGCAGGTGCGGCACGTCCACCGGGGAGAACAGGGACCAGTCCTCGTCGGCCTCCACGCGGCGCATGAACGCGTCCGGGATCCAGTGCGCGAGGTTGAGGTTGTGGGTGCGGCGGGCCTCCTCGCCGGTGTTGTCGCGCAGTTCGAGGAACTCCTCGACGTCCGCGTGCCAGGTCTCCAGGTAGACGCAGGCCGCGCCCTTGCGCCGACCGCCCTGGTTGACGGCCGCGACCGAGGAGTCCAGCGTGCGCAGGAAGGGCACGATGCCGCCCGAGTGCCCGTTGGTGCCCCGGATCAGCGACCCCCGTGCGCGCACCCGCGTGTACGACAGCCCGATCCCGCCGGCGTGCTTCGAGAGGCGTGCGACCTGGTGGTAGCGCTCGTAGATCGAGTCCAGCTCGTCCCGGGGCGAGTCCAGCAGGTAGCAGGACGACATCTGCGGGTGCCGCGTGCCGGAGTTGAAGAGGGTGGGGGAGGAGGGCAGGTAGGCCAGGGAGCTCATCAGCCGGTACAGCTCCGCGACCTCGGAGAGCGCTTCCCCGCCGTCGGCCGGGGCCAGCCCGCACGCGATCCGCAGCAGGAAGTGCTGCGGCGTCTCGACGACGCGGCGGCTGACCGGGTGGCGCAGCAGGTAGCGGGAGTGGACCGTCCGCAGCCCGAAGTACTCGAACCGGTCGTCGGCGCCCTCGGCCACGGCCCGATCCACCAGGGCGTCGAGCGCGTCGGCGTGTGCGCGGACGAAGCCGGCCGTGGCGTCCGCGAGGAGCCCGGCGGAGTGCCCGGCGGCCACGGACGTCGAGAAGGACACCGCGCCCTCCTCGGCCGCCTCCCGGCGGATGGCCAGGGTCAGCAGCCGGGCGGCGAGCCGGGAGTGCTGCGGCTCCTCACCGATGAGGCCGGCGGCCGCCTCGACGGCCAGCGCGTGCAGTTCGCCCGTCCCTGCGGCGCGACGGGCGCCCCGCAGCGCCGCCTCGGCGACCGCGGCAGGCGAGAGCGCGGGCAGGTCGGCCGTCAGCTCCGTCAGCGTGCGCGACAACTCCGCCGACGCGGGTTCCGCGGATGCGATGGTCACGGGGTGTGCTCTCCCTCGCTGTGCGGGGCCGCGCGGGAGGCGGGCAGGCGCACACGGACCGGCCGCCACTACGGGCGGAACACACCGCGGAACGTCCCCCGGCCCATTCCACGAGGCCCGGACGAATCGTTGCGCCGTCGGCAGGTACTCGGGCTCGCGCGGCACCCTGCGGCACCGTGCACACCGTTGCGGGACAGCTCCGGACTCCCACCGGATTCCCCTGCTAAGACAGCGGGTCGAGCATACATGTAGGGGCGACAACTCCCGGCACCCCTACATGTTGTGTCCCACGGTGTCGCGCACCGAAGGGGGCGGGGGAGGGGAGCGTCAGCGCCTCACGCCGCCAGCTCCCGCGCGAACGTCCACAGGGGACCGAAGCCGGGCAGCGGCTCCCAGTCCCGCTCGGGGGTGCGGACGAAGCCGAGGCGCCGGTAGAGCCGGTGCGCGGGCTCCATGCCCGCCTGGCTGGAGAGCACCAGCCGTGCGAGCCCCCGCTCCCGTGCCCGCTCCACGCAGGCGCGGACGAGCGCCTCCCCGGCGCCGCGCCCCCGGCCCTCGCGACGCACCGCGAGCATCCGGAACTCGCCCTCGCCGGTCCCGGCCAGATCGGCGTACGGGCCGCCCTCGCCGACGAAGGCGACGGCGCCCAGCACCTCGCCGTTCCGCTCGTCGGCGGCGACCAGCACCTCGGCGTGGAGGGAGCGACGCCGGACGTCCCGCAGCTCCGCCAGGTACGGGTCCTCCTCGCCGAAGTCCAGCAGGCCGTCGCCGAGGTAGGCCTCGGCGGTCAGCTCCCCGATCGCGTCCAGTTCCTCCGGGCGCGCGGGGCGCACGGTGAGATCCGTGGTGACGTCCATGGGGCCAGTCTCCTGCACGGCTCGGACATCGTGCGGGTCTTTTCGAACACGGTCATCGGCACGGGGTCGGGCGGTGCGGGACGGTGCGGGCGCCGGTGGGCCGCCGCCATGGGGGGAACGGCGGCCCACCGGCGGGCCGGGGGTCAGCAGCAGCGGAAGCCCTCGCGGGGGTCGGCCTCGCGGGCGTCCGTGCGGCGGCGTTCGAAGGCGCGGCGGCTGAGCACCGGGGCGTCCGGGTCGTGGGCGCGCGCGTGGGCGACGTAGCGGTCGTAGGCGGCCTCCCCCGTCGCCTCACGCCAGTACCACCGGGTGCGGGCGGCCAGCGCCCGCACCCGTGCCGACAGGCTCACGAGCGCGTTCCCACCGGCCGCTCCGTCCCCGGGCCGCCGCCGTCCCCGGCGGCCGCTGCCGCCGCCATCTCCGCCTTCTCCTCCTTGGTGGCGAAGAGCCCGGCCGGGGCCACCACGGTGGAGCGCTGGTAGGGGGCTTCGTGCAGCTTCACCGTCTCCGGCGCGTGGACCGCCTTCCAGCAGACGCGGCCCGCGTCGACGATGACGACGATGATCAGGAGGGCGAAGAGTGCGCACAGGACGCCGTCGACCGTCGAGTTGGTGACGATGGTGTGCATCTCGTCCATGTCCTTGGCCGGGGCGATCACCTCACCGTTGTCGATGCCCTCCTGGTAGATGCTCCGCTGGGTGAAGAAGCCGACCCGGGGGTCGCCGGAGAAGATCTTCTGCCAGCTCGCGGTGAGCGTCACGGCGACGTCCCAGGCGAGCGGGACGCCGGTCACCCACGCCCACTTCAGCCGTCCCGACTTCACCAGCAGCGTGGTGCACACCGCCAGGGCGACGGCGGCGAGGAGCTGGTTGGCGATGCCGAAGAGCGGGAAGAGCTGGTTGATACCGCCGAGGGGGTCGTGGACACCCACCCACAGGAAGTAGCCCCAACCGCCGACCACGATCGCGCTCGTCAGCCACACGCCCGGCTTCCAGCTCACGTCCCGCAGTGGCTTGTAGAGGTTGCCCAGGGTGTCCTGGAGCATGAAGCGGCCGACCCGGGTACCGGCGTCCACCGTCGTGAGGATGAACAGGGCCTCGAACATGATGGCGAAGTGGTACCAGAACGCCTTCATCGCGGCGCCGCCGACGACGGCCGAGAAGATCTCCGACATGCCGAGCGCGAACGTCGGCGCGCCGCCGGTGCGGGAGAGCAGCGACTCCTCCTCGACGGACTCGGCCGCCGCCGTCAGCGCCTCGGGGGAGATGCTGAACCCGAAGCCCGCGACGGCCTCCGACGCCGACTGCACGGAGTCCCCGATGGCGCCCACGGGTGCGTTGACGGCGAAGAAGAGCCCCGGGTCGATGATGCAGGCGGTGATCATCGCCATGATCGCGACGAACGACTCGGTGAGCATGGCGCCGTAGCCGACCATGCGGACCTGCGTCTCCTTCTGGATCATCTTCGGTGTGGTGCCCGAGGAGACGAGCGCGTGGAAGCCGGAGAGGGCGCCGCACGCGACGGTGATGAAGACGAACGGGAACATCGACCCGGCGAAGATCGGCCCGTCACCCCGCGAGGCGAAGTCGGTGACGGCCGGCATCTTCAGTGTCGGCAGGGCGATGAAGACGCCGAGGGCCAGCAGCGCGATCGTGCCGACCTTCATGAACGTGGAGAGGTAGTCGCGCGGGGCCAGCAGCATCCACACCGGGAGCACCGAGGCGAGGAAGCCGTAGGCGATCATCCACAGGACGAGGGTGCCCTTGGAGAGGGTGAAGGTCTCGGCGAGGGACGACTCGGCGACCCAGCCGCCCGCGACGATCGCCAGCAGCAGTAGCGCGACACCGACGACGGACACCTCGGTGACGCGTCCGGGGCGCAGCACCCGCAGGTAGAAGCCCATGAAGAGGGCGATGGGAATCGTCATCGCGATGGAGAAGACGCCCCACGGCGACTCCGCGAGCGCGTTGACGATGACCAGGGCCAGCACCGCCAGCAGGATGATCATGATGGCGAAGACGGCCACGAGCGCCGCCGCACCGCCGAACGGGCCGATCTCGTCCCGGGCCATCTGGCCCAGCGAGCGGCCGTCGCGACGGGTGGAGAAGAAGAGGGTCACCATGTCCTGCACGGCGCCCGCGAGGATCACCCCGACGACGATCCAGATCGTGCCGGGCAGGTAGCCCATCTGCGCGGCGAGCACCGGGCCCACCAGCGGGCCCGCTCCGGCCACCGCGGCGAAGTGGTGGCCGAAGAGCACCCGGCGGTCGGTGGGGTGGAAGTCGACGCCGTTGTCGAGCCGCTCGGCGGGTGTCGCGCGGGTCTTGTCCACCCGCAGCACCCGGTAGGCGATGAAGCGGGAGTAGAAGCGGTAGCCGATCGCGTACGTGCCCAGCGCCGCGGCGACCATCCAGGCGGCCGAGATCTCCTCCCCACGGGAGAGCGCGAGCATGGCCCAGCCGACGGCACCGGCGAGCGCCACCGCCGTCCAGATCGCGATCTGGGCCGGTGACGGACTGCCACGCCCCACCGTCCCCCGATCGGATGGTGCTGCGGGTTCGGTCATCTTCCGGCCCTCCGCCCTGTGATCATTTAGGTGCGGGGGAACCCTAGGTGAGCGCCTATGGAGCCGTCACTAGGGTCACACGAGGGTGGGACGACGAACGGTCGAGTTGCGCGCCGAGCGGTCGAAGTCCGGCCGGCGCGCGCCCCGTGCGGCCGCGCGGTGGAGGGGGAACCGGGCCTACTGCGGGCGCTTCAGGCGGGCCACGAACTTGTAGCGGTCGCCCCGGTAGACCGAGCGCACCCACTCCACCGGCTCTCCGTCGCGTGCGTAGGAGTGCCTTGAGAGCATCAGCATCGGCAGCCCGACGTCCGTGCCCAGCAGCCCGGCCTCCCGGGGCGAGGCCAGCGAGGTCTCGATCGTCTCCTCGGCCTCGGCGAGCTGGACGTCGTAGACCTCGGAGAGGGCGGTGTAGAGCGAGGTGTACTTCATGAGGCTGCGCCGCAGGGCGGGGAAGCGCTTCTGGGAGAGGTGCGTCGTCTCGATGGCCATCGGCTCGCCGCTCGCCAGCCGCAGCCGCTCGATCCGCAGGACGCGCCCGCCGGGCGGGATGTCGAGCAGGGACGCCAGGCGGTCGTCCGCGGTGACGTAGCCGAGGTCGAGGAGCTGGGAGGTGGGCTCCAGTCCCTGCGCGCGCATGTCCTCGGTGTAGGAGGTGAGCTGGAGGGCCTGGGAGACCTTGGGCTTGGCGACGAACGTGCCCTTGCCCTGGATGCGTTCCAGGCGTCCCTCGACGACGAGCTCCTGGAGGGCCTGCCGGACCGTGGTGCGCGAGGTGTCGAACTCGGTCGCCAGCGTACGCTCGGGGGGAACGGGCGTCCCCGGGGGCAGGGTTTCGGTCATCTCCAGCAGGTGCCGTTTGAGGCGGTAGTACTTGGGGACGCGCGCGACCCGGGCGGCGCCCTGCGCGGGTGTCCCCGGATCGGCGCCCTGCTCCTCGGCGCTCACCGTCCCGGCGGTGGCCCCGGCCCCGAGGGGCGGATGCCCTGCCTGCTGTCGTCCTGCTGCCGTCACCGGCTTCCTCCGACTCCGTGCGTAACGGCCTCACATCCTGGCACGACGGTTTCCCAGGGGAATCCTCCGGCACAGATGTCGTTCCGGTAACGGACCGGACGGCCCTTCCTGTCCACTCTTGACACCCCTATAGGTCTAGGCCAAGCTGCGGGAACTGGTCTAAACCATTAAAGACCAATCCCAGTCCCACAGGCACTACCTCGTCGTATGTCTTCTCGGTGGGCGGGAGGTTTCCATCCCTGGGAGGGTGACGTGAAGCGCAAGCTCATAGCAGCCATCGGCGTCGCGGCGATGCTCGGCGTGTCCGCCTGCGGCTCGGACGACGGTGACGGCGGCGACAACGGCTCCGGCGGCGGCGACAAGACGCTGACCGTCTGGGTCATGGACGGCTCCGCGCCCGAGGAGTGGGTGACCGAGCTGAACAAGGAGTTCGAGGCGGCCAACGAGGGGGTGACCGTCGAGATCCAGGAACAGCAGTGGAACGGCATCCAGGAGAAGATCACCACCTCCCTCTCCGAGGACGCCCCGCCGGACGTGATCGAGCTCGGCAACACCCAGACCGCCGGTTACGCGGTCACCGGTGGTCTCGCCGACCTCACCGACATGAAGGCCGACCTGGGCTACGACGGCTGGAACGAGGGGATGATCCCCTCCGCCGAGCTCGACGGCAAGCTCTACGCCGCCCCCTGGTACGCCGCCAACCGCGCCGTCATCTACGACAAGAGCATCTTCGAGGAGGCCGGCGTCGAGCCGCCCACCACCCGCGAGGAGTGGCTCGACGGCCTGAAGAAGATCGAGGAGGAGACGGACGCCCAGCCGATCTACCTGCCCGGTCAGAGCTGGTACGTCTACTCCGGCTTCCTGTGGGACGAGGGCGGCGACCTCGCCGTCCAGGACGGCGACCAGTGGAAGGGCTCGCTGGCCACCCCCGAGGGCGAGGCGGCCATGAACTTCTACAAGGAGCTCGCCGCCTACTCGAACGCGCCGACCGACATCGACGAGGCCACCCCCCAGCAGTCCACGGACATCGTCCCCAAGGGCGACGTCGCGTCCTGGATCGGTCTGGGCTGGGAGGCCGGCGGCGCGCAGGCGGCCATCGAGGAGGCCGGCGGCGAGGCCGACTTCGGCTACTTCCCGATCCCCGGCAAGACGGCCGACCAGCCGGGTCACGTCTTCTTCGGCGGTTCCAACCTCGCCGTCTCCGAGCGCTCGCAGAACAAGGAGCTGGCCCAGGAGTGGCTGAAGCTCGCGACCTCCGAGAAGTGGATGAAGAAGTACGCCGAGGCCACCGGCGGTGCCCTGCTGCCGAACTCCGAGGCCGCTCAGGTCACCCCCGAGCCGGGCTCCTTCGCCGAGGCCATGGTCAAGTCCGCGGACGTCGGCCGCATCACCCCCGTCACCCCGGGCTGGGCCAACGTCGAGACCGACCCGAACCCGATCAAGCAGTACATGACCAATGTGCTCAACGGTTCGGACCCGCAGAAGGCCGGTGAGGACGCCGACACCACCATCACCGAGCGCATCAACCAGGGCTGACGCCCGACGCGGCGTGTCCCGGCCGGCCACCCGCCGGCCGGGACACGCCGGACCCCGTTCCCCCTCCGCAGCCCGTAGCCGAGGAAGAAGACCATGACCGTGCAGACCGAGGGCGTCACCCCCGTAGCCGAGGAGCCGCCTCCGCGTGACCCGGCGCCGGGGCCGGCCGAACCATCACCACGCCCGAGGCGCTCCCTGCCCAGCGGGTGGCTGCCCTATGTGCTGATCGGGCCGGCCGTCGTCGCCCTCGCCGTCTTCCTGGGCTACCCGCTCATCCGCAACGTGGTGGTCTCGCTCCAGCAGCTCGGCCGGATCGAGATGATCTCCCGCACCACGGTGTGGACGGGGCTCGGCAACTACACGGAGCTCCTCCAGGACGACATGTTCTGGACCGTCGTCTGGCGCACGTTCGTCTTCATGGCGGTCAACGTGGTGCTGATCATGGTCCTCGGCACCCTCGTCGGCCTGCTGCTGAACCGCCTCGGCAAGAAGATGCGGATGGTCCTTTCGATATCCCTGGTGCTCGCCTGGGCCATGCCGATCGTCGCCTCCGCCACCGTCTTCCGCTGGCTCTTCGACACCCAGTTCGGCGTCATGAACTGGGTGATGCGCAGCCTCGGCTTCGAGGGCTACGACCAGCACAACTGGTTCGACACCGGATTCTCGACGCTCGCGATCGTCACCGTGCTCATCGTGTGGGCGTCCGTCCCCTTCGTGGCGCTCAACATGTACGCGGGCCTGACCACGATCAGCGGCGAGCTGTACGAGGCCGCCCGGATGGACGGTGCCTCCAACGCGCGGATCTTCCGCTCGGTGGTCTTCCCGATGCTGAAGCCGTTCTTCCTGATCACCACGTTTCTGGAGATCATCTGGGTCTTCAAGGCGTTCGCGCAGATCTACGCGCTCAACGCGGGCGGTCCGAACCGCGAGTCCGAGACGCTGCCCGTCTTCGCCTACGTCGAGGGCATGAGCCAGATGAAGTTCGGTGTGGCCGCCGCGGCCTCCGTGCTGACGATCCTGCTCCTCATGGTCGCGATGTCGTTCTACTTCCGCCTGATCCTCAAGCAGGAGGACGAGCAGTGAGCCACCCCACCACCCTCGCCGGACCGGCGGGGGCCCCCGACGCCGTCACTCCGAAGAACGGCGGAACGCCGGACCGGGACGCGGCCCGCGCCAAGCGGCGCAAGACCCTGCGCGGCATCTGGCCCAACGCCCTCGCGCTCGTCCTGGCGGCCCTCTTCATCTTCCCCGTCTACTGGATGTTCTCGACGTCCTTCAAGCCGGCGACCGAGGTCCTCACCAAGACCCCGACCTTCTTCTTCTCGCCCACGTTCGAGCACTACGGCACCGCCACCGAGGTCGACCTGTTCTGGACGTTCGTCCGCAACAGCGTCCTGGTCACCGTGGGCGCCGTGGCCCTCGCGCTCGTGGTCGCCCTCGCGGCGAGCTTCGCCATCGTCCGGATGAGGTTCAAGGGCCGTAAGGGGCTCGTCCTCGCGGTGATGATGGCGCAGATGGCGCCCTGGGAAGTCATGGTCATCGTGATGTACCTGATCGCCCGGGACGCCGACGTCCTCAACAGCATCGGCTTCCTGACGCTCATCTACTTCGTGATGGTCCTGCCCTTCACCATCTGGACGCTGCGCGGCTTCATCGCCGCCGTGCCGAAGGAACTGGAGGAGGCCGCGATGATCGACGGGTGCAGCCGCACCCAGGCCTTCATGAAGGTGATCTTCCCCCTGCTGGCCCCCGGCCTGATGTCCACCTCGCTCTTCGGCTTCATCACCGCCTGGAACGAGTTCGCCATGGTGCTGGTGTTGAACAAGGACCCCGAGGCGTACACCCTGCCCCTGTGGCTCACCCAGTTCCAGTCGGCGTTCGGCAACGACTGGGGCGCGACCATGGCCGCGTCCTCGCTCTTCGCCCTACCCGTGCTCCTCCTGTTCCTCTTCCTCCAGCGACGTGCCGTCGGCGGGCTCAGCGCCGGCGCGGTGAAGGGATAGCGACGTGACCACTCTCGCCCCCGCCCCCACCACTCTCCTCCGGGACGCCCTGGCCGTCCTGCAACCCGGCTTCGTCGGCACCACCGCCCCCGACTGGCTGCTGCGGCGGCTGGACGACGGCCTGACCTCCGTCGGTCTCTTCGGCCGCAACATCGAGTCGCCCGAGCAGCTCACCGCACTCACGGCCCAGCTGCGGTCCGTGCGCCCCGACGTCCTGGTGGCCATCGACGAGGAGGGCGGTGACGTCACCCGGCTGGAGGTCCGCAACGGCTCCTCCTTCCCCGGCAACCTCGCCCTCGGCGCCGTCGACGACCCGGACCTCACCCGGACGGTCGCGCAGGAGCTCGGCCGCCGGCTCGCCGCCTGCGGGGTGAACCTCAACTGGGCCCCCTCCGCCGACGTCAACTCCAATCCGCACAACCCCGTCATCGGTGTGCGGTCCTTCGGCGCGGACCCGCAGCTCGTCGCCCGACACACCGCCGCCTACGTCGAGGGGATGCAGGCCGCCGGGGTCGCGGCCTGCACGAAGCACTTCCCCGGGCACGGTGACACCAACGTCGACTCCCACCACGCGCTGCCGCGGATCGACGTCGGGCTCGCGACGCTCGGCGTCCGGGAGCTGGTCCCCTTCCGGGCCGCCGTCGCGGCGGGCAGCAAGGTCGTCATGAGCGCCCACATCCTGCTCCCCGCGCTCGACGCCGACCGGCCCGCGACCCTCAGCCACGCCGCCCTCACCGGGCTGCTGCGCGCGTCCGTCGAACGCGGCGGGCTCGGCTTCGACGGGCTCATCGTCACCGACGCGGTCGAGATGAGCGCCATCGCCGACACGCACGGCATCGAGCACGGCACCGTCCTCGCGCTCGCCGCCGGGGCCGACGCCATCTGCGTCGGCGGCAACCTGGCCGACGAGGAGATCGTGCTGCGCCTGCGCGACGCCGTCGTGCGCGCCGTGCAGGAGGGCGAGCTGCCCGCGGAACGCCTCGCCGACGCCGCCGCCCGCGTGCGCGACCTGGCCGAATGGACGCGCCGCGCCGCCGCCCGTCCGCTGCCGGAGCCCACCCCTGAGGACACCGAGGTGGGCCTCACCGCCGCCCGCCGCGCGGTACGGGTGACGCAGGGGCCGACGCCGTTCGTGCCCTGCGAGGAGCCCGTCTACGTCGCCGCGTGCACCCCCGTCGCGAACATCGCGGTGGGTGACGAGACGCCGTGGGGGCTGGCCGCCGAGCTGACCCGGCTGCTGCCGGGCACCGGCACCGGCTCCTGGAGCCAGGCGGAGGCCGAGGCGCTGGGCGTTCCCGCGCTGGCCGGAGAGGTGCTGGCCGAGGCGGGGGACCGTAGGATCGTCGCCGTGGTCCGCGACGCCCACCGGCACTCCTGGATGGCCGCCGCGCTCGACGCCCTGCTCGCCGCCCGTCCGGACACCGTCGTGGTCGAGATGGGACTCCCGCAGGCCCCGCCCGTGGGCGCCCCGCACATCGCGACGCACGGCGCGGCCCGCGTCTGTGCCCGCGCCGCCGCCGAGGTCGTCGCCGGCCGCCGGACCGACGGCTGAATCCGGAACAACCGCACCACGCCAACTGGAGGCACCCCGCATGACCGCCACGACCGGTCGGATCATGGCCGGTGAAATGGCCGAACAGCCCGCCGTTCTGCGCCGCATCCTGACCGAAGGCGCGCCGAGGATCCGTGCGGTCGCCGAGCAGATCGCCGCGCGCGAGCCGCGCTTCGTGCTCCTCACCGCACGCGGCACGTCGGACAACGCGGCGCTCTACGCCAAGTACCTCCTGGAGGTCCTGCTGGGCAAGCCCTGCGGGCTCACCTCCATGTCCACGACGACGGCGTACGGCGCCCGGCCGGACCTCACGGACTGCCTGGTCATCACCGTCAGCCAGTCCGGCGGTTCCCCCGACCTCGTCGCCTCCACCCGGGCGGCCCGGGACGCCGGCGCGATCACCCTGGCCGTCACGAACAACGCCGCGTCGCCGCTGGCGGAGATCAGCGAGTTCCACATCGACGTGCTGGCCGGTGAGGAGAAGGCCCTCCCCGCGACCAAGACCTACACCGCCGAGTTGCTGGCGCTGTACCTCTTCGTCGAGGGCCTGCGCGGCGGTGACGGCGCCGGGGCCGCCGCCGCGCTGCCGGAGCTGGCCGAGCAGATCCTCGATCGCCGTGCGGAGGTCAAGGACCTGGCGGGCCGGTACCGCTTCGCCGAGCGCATGGTCCTGACCTCGCGCGGGTTCGGGTACCCGACGGCGAAGGAGGCGGCGCTGAAGCTGATGGAGACCAGCTACATCCCCGCCCTGTCCTACTCCGGCGCGGACCTGCTGCACGGGCCGCTGGCCATGGTCGACAACGTCTCGCCCGTCATCGCCATCGTGACCGACGGCAAGGGCGGGGAGGCGTTGCAGCCCGTCCTGGACCGGCTGCGCGACCGTGGCGCGGACCTCGTCGTCGTCGGCCCCAAGCCGCAGGTGGACGCCGCCTCGGCGGGCTTCGTCCTGCCGGTGGACGGGGTGCGCGAGGAGCTGCAGCCGATTCTGGAGATCCTGCCCCTCCAGATGCTGGCCTACGAGGTGACCATCGCGCGTGGCCAGGACCCGGACGCACCCAGGGCCCTGGCGAAGGTCACCGAGACCCACTGAGACCACACCTGCGCGAGAATCGGCGACGCCGGAGCCGCGCGGGTCGCCCCGGACCATGGACAGGCTCAGTGGTCTAGTCCACAATGGTGGTAACGGCGAAAGCCTCTGCCCTCCCCGCACAGGAGGGTGGAACGAGATCCGCGGTGCTCTCTGCCCTGACCGCGCCCGGGTCTCAGGTCGCTCCGGGCTGCGGTGCCGGGTGAGTTGAGGGTCTCACCCAGGCGCCGCGGCCCGAAGTGCTTCCCGGCCCGCCCGCTAGGCTCGCAGCGTGCCCTCCATGAATGACCTCGTACGCCAGCACACCGCGCTCGGTGAGTCCGACCTCGAATGGCTGCACCTGCTCGTCTCCGAGTGGCAGCTGCTGTCCGACCTCTCCTTCGCGGACCTCGTCCTGTGGGTGCCCACCCGGGACGGCACCCGGTACGTGTCCGTCGCGCAGATGCGCCCGAACACCGGGCCCACCTCCTACCAGGACGACATGGTCGGCCACCTCGTGCCGCGCGGCCGCCGGCCGCTGCTGGACTCGGCGCTGGACGAGGGCCGCATCGTCCGGGAGGGCGACCCGGAGTGGCGCGAGGAGGTGCCGGTCCGCGTCGAGTCCATCCCCGTACGCCGCGAGGGCCGCGTCCTCGGCGTCATCGCCCGCAACACCAACCTGCTGACCGTCCGGACCCCGAGCCGGCTGGAGCTGACCTACCTGCAGAGCGCCTCGGACCTGGCACAGATGATCGCGGCGGGGGAGTTCCCCTTCCCCGGCCAGCAGGTCGAGATGGACGCCTCCCCACGCGTGGGGGACGGCCTGATCCGGCTGGACGCCGACGGGTTCGTCCAGTACGCGAGCCCCAACGCCCTCTCCGCCTACCATCGGCTCGGCCTCGCCGCCGACCTCGTCGGCCTCCAGCTCGGCGAGACGACGGCCGAGCTGGCCCCGGCCAAGGGCCCGGTGGACGAGTCCCTGGTGAAGCTGGCCAGCGGCTGGGCGCCGCGGGAGGCCGAGATCGAGGGCGACGAGTGCGTGGTGCAGCTGCGCGCGATCCCGCTCAAGCCGAAGGGCACCCGGATCGGCTCCCTCGTCCTCCTGCGCGACGTCACGGAGCTGCGCCGCCGGGAGCGCGAGCTGATCACCAAGGACGCCACGATCCGTGAGATCCACCACCGGGTGAAGAACAACCTGCAGACGGTGGCCGCGCTCCTGCGCCTCCAGGCGCGGCGGATCGGGGCCACCGGGGACAGCAGCGCGCGGGAGGCCCTGGAGGAGGCCGTGCGCCGGGTGGGCTCCATCGCCATCGTCCACGAGACGCTGTCGCAGAACCTGGACGAGCGCGTCGACTTCGACGAGATCGCCGACCGCGTCCTCGCGATGGTGGCGGAGATCGCCCCCGGCAAGGTCACGGGACGCCGCACGGGCCGCTTCGGCATCCTCCCCGCCGAGGTCGCCACTCCGCTGTCCATGGTGCTGACCGAGGTGCTGCAGAACGCCCTGGAGCACGGCTACGGGTCGGGCGAGCAGGGGACGCTGGAGGTGGGCGCGGTGCGCGGCCCCGGGCCGTCCGGGGGCGAGGACGCGCGGCTGCTGGTGACGGTGCTGGACGACGGCCGGGGGCTCCCGGACGGGTTCGACGTCCGCACCTCGGGGAACCTCGGCCTGCAGATCGTCCGGACCCTCGTGGAGGGCGAGTTGGGCGGCACGTTCGAGATGGTCCCGGCCGCCGGGCGCGGCACGCGCGTCGTCTTCGACCTCCCGGTCACGACCGACCAGCGCTGACCCGGCACCCGGGCGCAGGCGGCCCGGAGGGGCGGGGCGGGCCCGGACACAGCATCGAGCCCCGGGTCCGACCGTGGGGTCGGAGCCGGGGCTCGGGCTGACGTGCGGATGCTAGCGGTGTGTCGCCGGCACTGCGTGCTGCGGCTCGGGGCAGCGGGTGGCCAGGCCGGGCGTCGTCAGGCGGTCGCCTTACGCGCGCGGTTGCGGGCGGCGCGGCGCTTCATCGCGCGACGCTCGTCCTCGCTGAGGCCACCCCAGACGCCGGAGTCCTGACCGGACTCCAGGGCCCACTGCAGGCACTGCTCCTGAACGGGGCAGCGGCGGCAGACGGCCTTGGCTTCCTCGATCTGCAGCAGCGCAGGACCGGTGTTGCCGATGGGGAAGAAGAGCTCGGGGTCTTCCTCGCGGCAAACGGCGTTGTGACGCCAGTCCATGGCTGCTCCATCTCCTACGCGTTGGTACGTGGCTTGTGAATGTGAACGCTTTCACGAATCCCCCGACAAAGGAAGGGTCGACCAGTAGATGTGACGCTGGTCGCATCGGCTTTGAAGAGGGGGTTCGGGCTGACTCGGGGGCTGCCGGAGGCGCTGTCCCGATCGCCATGAAGAGATTCGCAAACCTCGGCGGTGGATACAACCCCTTCCGGCAAGTTTTTTTTGATTCCTTGGTGTCGCTTGCCTCACAGCCGTACTTCTAGTGGGTGGAGGCTGGCCTAAACGTTCGAGTGGAAGGACTTTCGGCCCTTCCACTTATGCAATCACACGCAGTGCACGCCGAACACCTGTGAAGCTGATGCTCGTTCGCAGTCCCAGGTGGTCACCGTCCATCTGAAACGGCAGCGGCACCTGCGAATGCAAGGTGAAGGCCGACACGTCGTGCAGTGACACAGCGTGCTTGCCGCGCGGGCCCCGCTCCGGCGAGGACGTCAGCAGCTGGGTGCCGTAACGGGTCACCGCCACCGGCGACAGCCGGGTGAGTCCGAGCACGTCAAGTGCCGTGTCGAACGACGCCTCGGGGGCCGCGTACACCGGCCGGTTCCCCAGGAACGTCCAAGGAGCCGTGTTGCACACTATGGACGCCACCAAACCTGCCACCGGTTCCCCGTCCGGCCGGTCGAGGGTGATCGTGCCCCTGCGGCGATGCGGATCGCCGACGAACTGCCGCAGCACCTGCCGCATGTAGAGGGCGTGCGTCGAGCGCTTCCCCCGCTCCCGCTGCTGCTCGACGCGGCCGACGACCCCGGCGTCGAAGCCGAAGCCCGCGCAGAACGTGAACCAGCGCGGCGGCACCCCGGCGTCGTCCGTGTCCGGTGTCCCGGCCGCGAGACCCAGCCCCACCGTCCTGCCGCTGCCGCTCTCCAGGGCACCCAGCAGGGCCCCCGTCGCCTCCACGGCGTCGTTCGGCAGCCCCAGGGCCCGGGCGAAGACGTTCGTCGACCCACCGGGGACGACGGCCAGCCGGGGCAACCCCTCCGGGTCCGGGCCGTGGTGGCAGAGGAGCCCGTTCACGACCTCGTTCACCGTGCCGTCGCCGCCGAGGGCGATCACCAGCTCGGTCTCCCCGCCCTCGACCGCCTGCCGGGCCAGCTCGCGGGCGTGCCCCCGGTGCTCGGTGGTCGCCACCTCCAGCTTGAGGTCGCTGGCCAGCGCGTGCACCAGTACGTCCCGCGTCCGCGCACTGGTGGTGGTTGCCTTGGGGTTGACCACGAGAAGTGCGCGCATGGGGTGCAGGTTACCGAGTAGGAGTGAATGCTCCCTGCTCCCGCCCACCCGCCCTGCTGTTCCCGCCCATACGCCCTGCCGTTCCCGCCCACCCGCAGCGGCCCGCGCTTCCCCGCGTCCCGGAACGGCGGGCCGTTACGCTGGCGGGTGTGAGCACAGCAGACAAGCGTCAGACGCCCGCCGGGGGGCGCCGTGCCCCGCGTGCCGCCACCGGGGAGCCGGTGCCCGGAAGTGGCGCGCCGGACGGGCAGAAGGCCGCCGAGCGGCCCACGCGGCTCGCCGTCGCCGCCGGACTGGTCGCGCTGGAGGGGCTCGCCGTCCTCGGTGTGGGCATCGCCATGCTCGTCCTCCCCCTGACCGGGGACCGCACGGACGGCCTCCTGCAGGCGGTCACCGGTGCCGTCACCGTGCTCGCCCTCGCCGTGCTGCCGCTGGCCACGGCGCGGGGCCTTTGGCTGCTGCGCCGCTGGAGCCGGGGGCCGGCCGTCTTCACCCAGCTGATCGCCCTGCCGGTCGGCTGGCAGATGGCCTCGGCCTCGGGGTTGTGGGTGCCGGCCGGGCTCGCCGTCGCGGCCACGGCCGCGGCCGGGCTGGTCTGCCTGTTCCACCCGAGGGCGGCCGCCGCCCTCGGCGTCGGGGCCGTGCGGGGCGGCTGACCCGTCACATGGTGGGCGGGGGTGGGCCGGGCCTCACTCCTCCACGAGGAGCTTGTCCCGCAGCTGGGCCAGCGTCCGCGCCAGCAGGCGGGACACGTGCATCTGCGAGATGCCGACCTCCTGGGCGATCTGCGACTGCGTCATGTTGCCGAAGAACCGCAGCAGAAGGATCTTCTTCTCCCGGGGCGGGAGCTGTTCCAGCAGGGGTTTCAGCGACTCCCGGTACTCCACGCCCTCCAGCGCGTCGTCCTCGGCGCCCAGGGTGTCCGCGACGGCCGGGGACTCGTCGTCGGTGTCCGGCACGTCGAGGGAGAGGGTGCTGTAGGCGTTGGCCGACTCCAGCCCCTCCAGCACGTCCTCCTCGGAGATCGACAGGCGCTGCGCGAGTTCGTGCACGGTCGGCGCGCGGCCGTGCTGCTGGGAGAGCTCGGCCGTCGCCGAGGACAGGGAGAGCCGGAGCTCCTGCAGCCGCCTCGGGACGCGCACGGCCCAGCCCTTGTCCCGGAAGTGCCGCTTGATCTCGCCGACGACGGTGGGGGTGGCGTAGGTGGAGAACTCCACACCCCGCTCCGGGTCGAACCGGTCCACGGACTTGATCAGGCCGATCGTCGCGACCTGGGTCAGGTCGTCCAGCGGCTCGCCCCGGTTGCGGAAGCGGCGCGCCAGGTGCTCGACCAGCGGCAGGTGCATGCGGACGAGGCGGTTGCGCAGCTCCGCCCGCTCGGGGGAGTCCTCCGGCAGACCGCGCAGCCGGACGAAGAGCTCCCGGGCCCCGTGGCGGTCCTGCGCGGCCTGCTGGCGGGCCGCGCCGCCCTGCCCGGCGGTGCCGTGGTCGGCGGCACCGTGGCCGCCCGGCCGGACGTCCGCGGCGTGCTCCTCCGGCTGCTCGTCCATGGCCTCCGTCCGCTGCGCCCGCTCCGGAAGCCGGCCGAGGTCGGCCGGATGTGGCCGGGCCTGTTGCTCCGGGATCGCCGTATCCGCCGCCATGTCGTGGCGGCCGACCGGCGCATTGTGCTCCAGGTCGTTCATACCGGCCCCCTCGTCCCGGGCCGGCCCTTCGGCATCGGTCACGATGCCCCGGGGCCGGCGCCGCGCTTCTTGTGCAGGCTGATGCTGACCGTGCGGTCCTCGGCCACGGCCGAGTCCACTTCGCCAGCCAGTGCCGAGAGCACCGTCCAGGCGAAGGTGTCGCGCTCGGGCGCGCGACCGTCCGTCGTGGGCGCCGAGACCGTCACTCTCAGTGAGTCTCCCACCAGAGTGAAGACGCAGCTGAGGACGGACCCCGCGACCGCTTGCTGGAGGAGGATCGCGCACGCCTCGTCCACGGCGATGCGCAGGTCCTCGATCTCGTCGAGGGTGAAGTCCAAGCGGGCCGCGAGACCGGCGGTGGCCGTGCGCAGCACCGACAGATAGGCACCCGCCGCGGGCAGCCGGACCTCGACGAAGTCCTTGTCCGCACCTACGATCTGGGACACCCTCACCTCCAAGGTGGCACAAACTGGTTGGCCTGCCCCGAACTTCCGCCGGCCTCCCGGGCGACCAGGGGGCCGGGCCGGCGCGAAGCAGATGGTCCGCCTGCGACGCTATCGCGATCCGTGGCATGCTGTCCCACGGACGGCCGCGCGCCGCCCCGCACCAGGGACGTCACCCATCGTAAACACATGGGCACTGTCCGTGGCTAGAGGTGTGGCGGTATCAATTCCAAGAAGATTACGCTGCGTTGCTCCGTGCCTCCGCACGGGCCCCCGTTACCGGCCCGCCCCCCGCGCGGGGGGCGGGCTCCTCCGCCCGGGCCGCCAGGGCCCGCAGGGGCTCGCCGCTCATGCGGAACACCGTCCACTCGTCCATCGGCTCGGCACCGAGCGACCGGTAGAAGTCGATCGAGGGCCGGTTCCAGTCGAGCACCCACCACTCGAAGCGCCGGTAGCCCCGCTCCACGCAGATCCGTGCCAGCTCGGCCAGCAGCGCCCTTCCGTGCCCGGCCCCCCGGGCCGCCGGGCGCACGTACAGGTCCTCCAGGTAGACCCCGTGGGTGCCCGTCCAGGTCGAGAAGTTGCGGAACCACAGGGCGAAGCCGACCGGAGCGCCCTCGGCCGTCCTGGTGCTCCCGTCGGCCCCGGTCGTCTCGGCCGTCTCAGCGATGAGGGCGTACACCGCGGGATGCGCTCCGAACAGGGCCTCGTGGAGCTGCTCCTCGGTCGCGTGGGCGTGCTCGGTCGCGCGCTCGTACGCGGCGAGCTCACGGATCATCTCCAGGATGACGGGAACGTCGGCGGGCGTCGCGGCACGGATCATGAGGCAGACACTAGCCGGTGACGACGACAGCGACCCGTGTGCCCGGGGCGAAGGCCCCCTCCTCGGCCAGGGTGGTGATCCCGAGCAGGAGCTTGGCGACGTACACCCGCTCCAGGGGCATCCCGTGGCGGTCCTCGAAGTCGGCGGCGAACCGCTCCAGCTCCGGGGTGCCGCGCGCGTATCCGCCGCAGTGGAAGCGCTCCTCCAGCCGCCACGTGCCCCGGGGACCGCCGAACGCCTCGCGCTGCAGCCGCGTGACCTCGGCCTCCAGGAACCCGCCCCGCAGCACCGGCACGCCGATCGCCGGTGGGCCGGCCGCCGCCAGGCCCGCGAGCGTGCCCCCCGTCCCGCAGGCGACGGCGGCGACGTCCGCGTGCCCGGCCAGCTCCCTGCCCAGTGCGGCGCAGCCCCGCACGGCGTGCGCGTTGCTCCCGCCCTCCGGCACGACGTGTACGCCGCCCGGCAGGCCGAGCAGCGCGCACAGCTCGGCCGCGTACGCCGGATCGGCCCGGCGACGGTAGTCGGCCCGGGTGACGAAGTGGAGCCGCATGCCGTCCGCGACGCAGCGCGCCAGGGAGGCGTTGCGTGGACGGTCGGCCAGCTCCTCGCCCCGCACGACGCCGACGGTGGCCAGGCCCAGGAGCCGTCCGGCCGCCGCCGTGGCGCGCAGGTGCCCGGAATAGGCACCGCCGTACGTCAGCAGCGTGCTGTGCCCGTCACGCCGGGCGGCCATCAGGTTGGGGACGAGTTTGCGCCACTTGTTGCCCGGAAGCGCCGGGTGCAGCAGGTCGTCCCGCTTGAGCAGCAGGCGCAGCCCGCGCCGGATGAAGCGGTCGTCCGGGGCCTCCGTCAGCGGCGACGGCAGCGCGGCGCGCAGCGGCTCGGGGACCTCCGGCCGACCCACGGCGGGCGGGTGCGCGGCGGCCGGGGCCGGCGGGGGCGTGCGGTCGTCGGGGGCGGTCACCTCACGATTGTCATCGCAGCCGCTCGCGGATGCGATCGCGCATCCAGTCCATGGAGAAGCCCCGCGGATCGATCTTCTGGTTCGTCCACTCCAGGTGCCCGATGACCGACCACTCGTTCCACCCGTGGTGCCGGCACACGGCGGCCGAGGCACGGGCGATGGCGTCGAGTTGTGCGGCGGGCCAGGGATCGCGCCCGTTGCCCCAGTTCTCGCACTCGAAGCCGTAGAAGCGGGTGTTGCCGTCGGTGTTGCGCTCGTTCGGCGCGGGGGTGCGGCGCTCGGCGATGACCGCGCGCAGCACGTCGTCGTCGCCGAGCCCCGCGTGGTTCGACCGGCCGTGACCGACGAGGTGGACCCGGCCGTCCTTGGTGATCACGCCGTGGCACAGCGGGCCGGGGAGGCCCGAGTAGCCGTAGCGGCAGAGGTTGACGGTGCGCTTGGTGCCGTTGGTGACGGTGTGGTGGATCATCACGCCGTTCACCGGCCCCCACGCACCGACGTGGTTGCGGTTGTGAGTACGCCAGTTGCCCACCTCGACGACGTCGCACCCTTCCCGGCGCAGCGCGGCGAGCATGGCGTTCGCTGTGATGGGAGTCGCCATGAGGGGGTTTTACCCTTGGTAGTTGATCCCTTACCTTTTGTCATACCGCGCACGCGTGGAGAAGCCGTGCAGATGCACACGCCGCACGCCCCCCGGCTAGAGTCGGTCCATGGACGTCCTCCCCCTCGATTCCGCGCGCCCCGCGCTGCGCTGGCGCTCCGAGTCGGCGGCACCGGCGCCCCGGCGCGTGCTGGAGGGTGACGACGCGCTGCGCGCCGCCGACGTCTACCGGCTCGCCTGCGAGGGCACGGCCGTGCTGTGGCGGGGCGACTACCAGGGCGCCCGGCAGCTCCTGACCGCCCTCGCCCGGCGCGTCGACCGTGGCCCGCGCCGCAACCGCAGGGCACCGGCGGCGGCGCGGGACCCGTACGACGCCTTCCACCGCCACCGGCAGGAGCAGGGCCGACGGGCCCGCGTCCTCGGGATGCTGCTCGTCCCGGTGGACCCGGGCTACGTGGTGCCGCTGCGCCGCGCCCCCGACGTCCGGGCGGCCTGCACCGAGGCGTACGGCCCGGCGGGGGCCGACGGCGACGACGCCCCCTTCGCCGTCTCCCTGCGGGAACTGCTCGGAGTGATCGGCGCCCACGAGTGGCGGCGCAGGGGTGTACCGGTGGCCGCGCTCGGCGGCGACCGCGTCCACCCCCACTACGGCGTCTTCTCCCCGGTGCGCGGCGAGTACGTCGACCTCGTGGCCCGTGCCCCGCTGCCCGCCGACCGCGGCATCGCTCACGACATCGGCACCGGCACCGGCGTGCTCGCGGCGGTACTGGCCCGGCGCGGCGTGGCCCGGGTCGTCGGCACCGACCAGGACCCGCGCGCTCTCGCCTGCGCCCGGGACAACGCCGAACGGCTCGGCCTGGCCGACCGGATCGACGTCGTCGAGGCGGATCTCTTCCCGCCCGGCCGGGCTCCGCTCGTCGTGTGCAACCCGCCGTGGCTGCCGGCGAAGCCCACCTCGGCCGTCGAGCGCGCCGTCTACGACCCCGGCAGCCGGATGCTGCGCGGGTTCCTCGCCGGGTTGCCGGGCGCACTGGCCCCCGGCGGCGAGGGCTGGCTGATCCTCTCCGACCTCGCCGAACGCCTCGGACTGCGCGGCCGCGACGAGCTCCTCGGCCTCGTCGACGCCGCCGGACTCACCGTCGTCGACCGGCTGGACGCGCGCCCCACGCACCCCCGGGCGACCGATCCCGACGACCCCCTGCACGCGGCGCGCTCGGCGGAGATCACCTCGCTGTGGCGGCTGGCTCCCAGCCGGTGAGCAGCACCCGGTGCTGCCCGGCCCGGTAGCGCGCGACCGCCTCCGGGGTGGGAGCCACCGCGTCCGCGGGGATCTCGTCCACGGGGACCCAGCCGACCCAGGAGTGCTTCTCCGGCTCGGCGTTGACCAGCTCCCCGGACCACGTCCGCGCTCCGAAGACGACCGTCAGGTAGCCGCCGGGCGCCTCCGCCCCGCGCGCGCCGTGCACGACGTGGACGAGTTCCAGCTCCTCGGGGGCCACCACCAGGCCCGTCTCCTCACGCAGCTCGCGGGCCGCCGAGACGGTGACGGGCTCGCCCGGCTCGGCCTTCCCCACCGGCAGGTCCAGCCGGCCGCGCGCGAACTTGGCACGGGGCCCGCGCCGCAGGAGCAGCACCCGGTCGTGCCGCGCGTCGTGCACGATCACGGCGGCGGCCAGCAGGCACATGGAGTCGGTGGCGGGCGGCAGCACGGTGTCCCCCTCGTTCCCTCGTTCTTCGATCCCGGACCCCCAGCATGTCAGCCGACGCCGACAGCGCGGTGCCCGCCCGACCCCCTCGGTCGGACGGGCACCACGGACCGGGGCCGTTCGGGTCGGCCCCTCGGTGGCCGGGGGTGAGCACGCGCCCCGACCACCGGGCTCACTTGGCCGAGAGCTCCTTGTCGAAGGCGGAGAGGCCGTAGCTCCACAGGGAGTTGACCCGGTTGATCTCGTTGCGGTTCGGGTACGCGTTGGTGCACGACGGACCGGGCCCGCCGCCGGACATCAACTCGCTGCACGGGCCGGAGTAGTTGTCCGGGAGGCCGAGCACGTGACCGGTCTCGTGCGAGGTCACGCGGGTGGAGTCGTAGACCTGGTTCTGCTGGTAGTCGAGGAAGATGTACCCGTTCCCCCGCCCGTCGGTGTAGGCGTACGAGCCGCGTGAGCTGTTGCCCTCGTAGTAGCGGAAGTCCGCGCCCGACCCCTCACGCAGCTGCACGCTGCTCACGGAGGAGTTCCATATCTGGGTGGAACGGGAGATCTCGGTGCGGAAGCTCGGCGCCTGGCTGGCGTCGTAGGTCACCGTCACGGCCTGGGCGCCGGGGTTCTCCGCGTACTTCTCCATCGCCGAGGCCCGCACGGCCTCGAAGAACGCCCGCGTCGCCTCCTGGTCGGAGACGGCCGCACTCGGGGTCCTGGGGCCGGTGAAGGCGGCGGTGGTGAAGGCGCGTTCGGCCTGCGTCGCGCCTTCCGGGGTGGCGGGGGCCGCCGCGGTGGTCGTGGCCGGCACGGCGGCGAGGCCCGCCGCCATGGCCAGGCCCACGGCAGCGGAGAAGACGTGCTTCGGGTACTTCATGGGGGGTCCCTTCCTCGTCCCGGCACCGACCGGCCGCCGTGGAGTGGGGGGTTGCGGCCGGTCGGTGCCCGGATGAATCGCGGTCCAGGCGAGTGTCCGGGCCACGGCGAGGCGGGGGAAGGATGCCAGCAGGCGATAGGACGGGGCTATCACCCCCGCCGTGCCCGTCCGACCAGCGCGGTCACACCCCTGGTGACGCCGCGCGGCCCGCCGCTATTCTCCGGGCGTGGAGTTGGAAGTCAGGCACCTGCGAGCCCTGTGTGCCATCGCCGACGCGGGCAGCGTCCGTGCGGCGGCACGCCGACTCAGCATGACCCAACCCTCGTTGACGACACAGCTGCGGCGCATCGAGAACGCGCTGGGCGGTCGGCTGTTCGTCCGGGAGCGCACCGGCAGCCGCCCCACTCCCTTAGGACGCACCGTCCTCAGCCGCGCCCGGCCCATCGTCGCCGAGATGGCCGCGCTCATCACCGAGGCCCGCGAGGCCGTGCTGCGGACCGACGAGGCACGCCTGCGGGTCGGCAGCACCGGCGGCACGGGCAGCAGCACCGTCGTCGGCTGGCTGCGTCGACTGCACGCCCGCTACCCCGGTGTCGACACCACCGTCCACTTCGAGGTCTCGGCCAACCTCCTCCTGCGCATGGTCGCCGCCGGACAGCTCGACGCGGCCTTCGTCCACGAGGTCGCCGGCTGCCCCCTGCACCTGCCGGCCGGCCTGGAGCAGCGCGTCCTCGTCGAACGGGAACCGCAGTTCGTGGCCGTCCCCGCCTCCCACCCGGCCGCACACCGGGCTCAGATCGAGCTCGCGGACGTCGCGCAGGACAGCTGGATGGTCGACCCGACCGCCGACGGCGAATGGGACGGCCTGCGCCGCGTCTTCGCCGCCGCCGGGCTGAACCCCAAGGTCGTCCTCGGCGACTACAACACCGCGGGCGTCCTCGCCGCCGCGGGCGAGGTCGTCATGCCCTGCCAGCCCACCTCGGCCGGCCGGCCGGGCCTGGTGGTCCGCCCGCTCGCCGGTGACCCGCTCACCGTGCGCCTGCTGCTCGTCTCCCGCCCGTCCCCGGTCCCCGGAACCGACCTGGACGAGGTCTTCGCCGCCCTGCGCGACGCGTACGCGGAGATCGCGCGGGGCTGCGACGCCTACCACCGGTGGCTGCTGCGCCACGGGAGCCCGCTCCTGGCGGGGGAGCCGGAGGCCGAGGCCCCGGCCGGGTGACCACCGGACGGGTGAGAGGGCTCAAGCCCACGGCGTGGCGCTGACGATGGTCCTGGCGACGGCCGTCGCACACGTCATGCGGACCGCGGGCGTGCCGGGGGCCGCGCGCCGACCCCGTCTGAGAGGCACCGCTGATGTTCCGTTCCCTGACGCGTCGTCTGGCCCTGGCGACCGCCGCGGCCCTGCTGCCCGCGCCCCTCGTCGCCGCCGCTCCCGACGGTGGCGCGCCCGAGCCCGAGCGCACGGTGCTCGCGCCGCTCTTCCACAGCGCCGACCCGATCCCCGGCCAGTACCTCGTCACCCTCGACGCCGGCTTCGACCCCGCCCGGATCGCGCGGGGTGTCGGGGCCGAGCCGAGCTTCGTCTACCAGGCCGCCGTCCTGGGGTTCGCCGCCCCGCTCACCGACGCGCAGGTGACGGCCGTCCGCCGGGCGCCGGGCGTCGCCGCCGTGGAGCAGGACGCCCGCGTGCAGCTGAACGACCCGCTTCCGCTGCCCCGGCCGGCGGCCCCCGCGGCCCCCTGGGGGCTGGATCGGATCGACCAGCGCGAGCTCCCCCTCGACGGCGGCTACAGCGTGGGCAGCGACGGCTCGGGCGTCACCGCCTACGTGATGGACACCGGCATCGACTACGACCACAGCGAGTTCGGCGGCCGCGCCGAGGCCGGGTTCGACGCCGTCGGGGACGGCCGCGACGGCGCCGACTGCAACGGCCACGGCACCCACGTCGCCGGGACGGTGGGCGGCGGCACCTACGGCGTCGCCCGCAACGTCTCGCTGGTCAGTGTGCGGGTGCTGAACTGCGAGGGCCTGGGCAGCACCGGCGGCATCATCGCCGGGCTGGACTGGACGGCGCGCAACGCCGAGAAGCCGGCCGTCCTCAACGCCTCCCTGGGCGGCGGCTACTCCTACGCCACCAACGCCGCCGTCGACAACCTGGCCCGGGCCGGGGTGCTGCCGGTGGTGGCGGCCGGGAACTCCGACCGGAACGCCTGCTCCGTCTCCCCGGCCGGCGCCGACTCGGCCGTCACCGTGGGCGCGACCCGACGCGACGACGACGAGGCGCAGTTCAGCAACCACGGCTCCTGCGTGGACCTCTACGCCCCCGGCGTGGACATCGTCTCCGCCCAGCTCGGCGGTGGCAGCGTCGCGCTGAACGGCACGTCGATGGCCGCCCCGCACGTCGCCGGGGTGGCCGCCCTTCACCAGCAGGAGAGCGGGGGCACGTCCGCCGCCGCTCTCGCCCGTCTCCTGACGCGGACCGCGACCCCGGACCAGGTCGGGAACATCGGCCCCGGCTCCCCGAACCGGCTGCTGTTCACCGGCTCCCTGTGACGCGGTGCGCCCGGCCCGAGGGGTTCCCCCGCGTCACCCCCTGGCCGGGCGCCGTGCCGTGGCGTCCTCCGGCACACCACCGCAGCGTAGAAGCGGCCCGGCGGGGCCGACCGGCTTTTCGGGCAGCCGTGAAACGTCCCCGGTCACCGGCGTCGACGACGGGCGCGCACTCGCTCAGCGCAGGTCGCTGAAGCGCTCGCTCTGCCGGGTGCGACCGGCGACGATGATCGTGTCGTCCGCGTCGAGGACGGTGTCCGCCGTCGCGTAGGTGAACCCCTCCCCGGGACGCTTGACCGCGACGACGGTGACCCCGAAGCGGGAGCGGACCCCGCTGTCGGCCAGGCGGAGGCCGACGATGTCGGCGGGTGGCCGCGTCTTGACCATGGCGAAGTCGTCCTCGAACTCGATGTAGTCGAGCATCCGGCCACGGACGAGGTGGGCGACCCGCCGCCCCATGTCGTGCTCGGGGTAGACGACGTGGTGGACCCCGAGCTGGGTGAGGATGCGGCCGTGCGCCTCGCTGATGGCCTTCGCCCAGACGTCCTGGACACCGAAGGAGATCAGCAGTGACGCGGTGAGGATGCTCGCCTCGATGTCGGTGCCGATCGCCACCACGGCGCGGTCGAACTCGTGCACCCCGAGCTGGCGCAGCACATCCTCCTTGGTGGAGTCGGCGCGCACCGTGTGGGTCAGCACCCCGGAGAGGGACTGCACCACCTCCAGGTCCTCGTCGATCCCGAGCACCTCGGTCTGCTCGTCGACCAGTTCCAGGGCCAGCGAGCGGCCGAAGCGCCCCAGACCGATGACGACGACGGAATCGCCCTCCGCCTTCCGGCGGCTTGTGGCGCTGCGTTTCCTAGCCAATGACGGGTCGCTCCTCGGGGAAGTCGTAGAGGCGGGCGCGCTGGCGCAGGGCCAGGGCGGACGCCACGGTGATGGGGCCGAGTCGGCCGATGAACATCAGGACGACGAGCAGGAGCTGTTCGGGCGCGGGCAGGTCCGCCGTGATGCCCGTGGACAGACCGACCGTCGCGAAGGCGGACGTCACCTCGAAGAGGGACTGGTCGAGGCTGAAGTCGGTGAAGACCAGGAACACCACCGTCGAGCCCACGACGGCCGCCACGGACAGCAGGACCACCGTCAGCGCCTGCCGCTGGACGTCGCCGTGCAGACGTCGGTGGAAGATGTTCACCGACGCCTCGCCGCGCACCTCGGCGTAGATGACGAAGAACAGCACGGCGAACGTCGTCACCTTGATGCCGCCCGCCGTCCCGGCGCTCGCGCCGCCCACGAACATGAGCACGTCCATGCCCAGCCACGTGGCCGGATTCATCTCCGCCGTGTCGACGCTGTTGAAGCCCGCCGTGCGGGGCATGACGCCCTGGAAGAACCCCGCCAGGAGCTTGCCGGGAACGCTCAGGGGGCCCAGCGTTCCCGGATTGCCCCACTCCAGCGCGGTGATGAACAGCGCGCCGCCGAAGAGGAACGCCGAGCTGGCCGCCAGCACGATCTTCGTGTGCAGGGACCAGCTACGGGGCCGGCGCCAGCGTCGCCGCAGCTCGAAGAGGACGGGGAAACCCAGACCGCCCGCGATGACGGCCGAGGCGATGGGCAGACAGATCCACGGGTCCGTCACGAACCCCATCAGGCTGTCCGAGTAGAGGGCGAACCCCGCGTTGTTGAAGGCCGAGACGGAGTGGAAGACCCCCAGCCACAGCGCCTCGGGCCAGGGCGTGTCATAGCCCAGCCCGAACCGGAGGGTCAGGACGAGCGCGATCACCGCCTCGATGAGCAGGGAGGCCTTCACCACACCGACGACCACCGAGCGGATCTCACCCAGCCCGAGCGCCTTGGTCTCCGACGCGGCCCTGAGGCGGGCCCGCAGCCCGAGCCGGTGGGAGACCAGCATCACCAGGACGGAGGCGAAGGTCATGATGCCGAAGCCGCCGACCTGGATCAGCCCCAGAATGACCGCCTGCCCGAACCCCGACCAGTACGAGGGGGTGTCGACGACGACGAGTCCGGTGACGCAGACCGCGGAGGTCGCCGTGAACAGCGCCTCCATGGCGTCGGCCCCACCCGGGCCCACCTTGGCGGCCGGCAGCATCAGCAGGCCGGTCCCGGCCGCGATGGCCGTCGCGAATCCGGCCACGACCACCTGGGCCGGATGCCGCAGCATCGGCCGGTTCCTCTTCACCAGGGCCACGGCACACCGTCGCCCGCGGGCTTCCCACACGTGCTCACCGGACGACGATAACCAGCCACTTCACCCGGAGACCGCCCGTAGCGCCTCTCGGCGAGCTAGAAATCCGTCAATAACTCCACGTCAGCGCTTCGGTACGCACGGTGCGTGACGTGCGTACCGCGCCGGAGGGTCTGTGAGGATGGGCGGGGCCGCCGCCGGGCGGTTCCGGAACGCACGGAGGGAGCGGCGCGGGTGTCGCAGCAGGGGCCGCGGGGACTCGTCGGCCGCATGGAGCACCACCAGGTCGCGGTCTACGTGGCCGCGCTCGCGGCCGGAGCCCTGCTCGGCCGGACGGTGCCCGCTGCCGGGCCGGGCCTGGAGCACGCGATCGGCCCGGTGCTCGGTGCGCTGCTCTTCGTCACCTTCCTCCAGGTCCCGGCGGCCGACCTGGCCCGCTCGCTGCGCGACGGCCGGTTCCTGTCCGCCGCGCTCCTGGTGAACTTCGCGGTGGTGCCGCTCGCGGTCGCCGCGATGTTCCCGTTCCTCCCCGCCGACCAGGCCGTCCGGCTCGGCGTCCTGCTGGTGCTGCTGTGCCCGTGCGTGGATTACGTCATCGTCTTCTGCGGGCTGGCCGGTGGCTCGCACCGCAGGCTGCTGGCCGCCACCCCGCTGCTCCTCGTCGCACAGATGGCACTGCTGCCGGTGTTCCTGTACCTGTTCCTGGGCGCCGGGCTGGCCGACGTCGTCGAGGCCGCGCCGTTCCTGGAGACGTTCCTGACGCTGATCGTCATACCGCTGCTCCTCGCGTGGGCCCTCCAGGCGTGGGCCGCGCGCCGTCCGGCCGGACGGGCGGTCGCCGACGCGGCGACCACCACGATGGTGCCGCTGATGGCGGCCACCCTGCTCGTCGTGGTCGCCTCCCAGGTGCCGGGGCTCGACGACGGCTTCGGCGACGTCGCGGCCGTCGTCCCGTTCTACGTCGTCTTCCTGGTCGTCATGGCGTTCGCCGGAAAGGCCGTGGCCCGCCTCTTCCGCCTGGACGCCCCGGCCGGGCGCGCGGTCGTCTTCTCCGGCGCCACCCGCAACTCCCTGGTCGTCCTGCCCCTCGCTCTCGCCCTGCCCGACGAGCTCGCCGTCGCGGCCGTCGTCGTGGTCACACAGACGTTGGTCGAGGTGGTCGGCATGGTCGCCTACGTCCGCGTCGTGCCCCGGCTGCTCCCGGCGAAGCCCGCCGCCCCCGTCGCCTGAGAACGCCGCACCCGGCCCGCGAGCCGCCGCGACGGCGGGTGCGAGCCGGGTGCGAGGGACTAACCGGCGGCCCGAGCAGGCCGTGGCCTGCCCGGCATGAGACGGGCTCAGGCCTTCTTGGTCTCCCAGAAGATCTTGTCGATCTGGGCGATGTAGTCCAGGGCCTTCTGGCCGGTGGCCGGGTCGGTGGACCCCTTGGCGGCCGAGAGAGCCTTGAGGGTGTCGTTCACCAGCTGGTGCAGCTCCGGGTACTTCTCGAAGTGCGGCGGCTTGAAGTAGTCGCTCCACAGCACCGAGACGTGGTGCTTGGCGAGCTCCGCGCGCTGTTCCTTGATGTCGGTGGCGCGGGCGCGGAAGTGCGGGTCCTCGTTGGCCTGGTACTTCTCCTGGACGGCCTTCACCGACTCGGCCTCGATGCGGGCCTGGGCCGGGTCGTAGACACCGCAAGGAAGGTCGCAGTGGGCGCTGACCTCCACCTTCGGCGCGAACAGGCGGGAAAGCATAAGAGCTGGGCCTCCTCGTGATCGTCTTCTCAGGTGCGAGATTACTCCCTGAGGGAAGGCTTTTCGCGCGGGGGCCCGCTGGATTAGGGCGAAAGTCCGAGGGGCGGCGTGCGGCTTTCGGAGGATGGACCGGACGGAGGACGGGCTGGTGCTGGGACGGATCGGGCTGGCGGAGGTGTTCAACCCGTCGATGGTGCCGACCCTGCGGCCGGGGGACCGGCTGGTGCTGCGGTACGGCGTCCCGGTGCGACCGGGACACGTCGTCGTCCTGCGGCATCCGTTCCAGCACGACCTGCTCATCGTCAAGCGGATCGTGGGCCGCCGCGAGGGCGGCTGGTGGGTGCGGGGCGACAACCCCTACGTGCGCAACGACAGCCGGGAGTTCGGGGCGGTGCCCGACGAACTCGTCGTGGCGCGCGCCTCCGTGCGGCTGCGGCCGCCGCGCGAGGTTCAGCGCTCCGTGGCCTCGGTGACGGGCTGGGCCCTGTCGGCCGTGCGTCCGCTCTCCAGACGCTTGCGGGCCCGGTAGGCGGCGACGTTGGCCCGGGTCGCGCAGCGGTCGGAGCAGTAGCGCCGGGAGCGGTTGGTGGAGGTGTCGAGGTAGGCGTTGCGGCAGGGATCGGCCTGGCAGACGCCGAGGCGGTCGACGCCGAGGTCGGTGAGGCTGAAGGCGAGACCGATGGCGGCCATGGCGGTGTAACCGGCGCCCGCGCTGGCGGCGTTCTCCGCGAGGTGCATGTGCCACTTGGGGTTGCCCTCCTCGTCGCGGTACTCGTGCCCGGCGACCTGGGGGCTGCAGGGGTACTCCATGAGCAGCGCGTTCAGCAGGTTCACCGCGCGGACCTCGTCGTTCTCCGCGGCGGCGGTGAAGACGGCGCGCAGCCGTGTCCGCACGGTGCGCAGTCTGGCGACATCGGCCTCGGCGGTGCGCCGGGCCGTCTGCCGGCCTGCTCCGAACAGCTCCCGCACCGCGTCGACCGAGGTGAGCGAGTCCTCGCCACGCAGCGGCTGCTCGGTGTTGACGAGCCGCACGGCGAAGTCCGCGTAATAGGTCAGTTCCACTTGTGATCCTTACGGCTCAGGTCTAGGGTGGCGCACAGGATGGGATGTAAGGGCTGGCCCCCGAGCCAGCCTATTACTCACGGAGGGGAAGCGATGACGGACACCGCCGCACACACCGACTGGCAGGCCTGGCAGCACTCCTGGGACCGACAGCAGCAGTGGTACCTCCCTGACCGCGAGGAGCGCTTCCGGACGATGCTCGACACCGTGGAGGCGCTCGTCGGGCCCGAGCCGCTGGTGCTCGACCTGGCCTGCGGTACGGGCAGTATCTCCGATCGGCTCCTCGCGCGGTTCCCGAACGCGCGAAGCGTGGGCGTCGACCTCGACCCGGCCCTGCTGACCATCGCGCGCGGCCACTTCGCCGACGAGAGCCGGGTCCGCTTCGTCAGCGCCGATCTGCGCGACCCCGACTGGGTCGGGAAGCTGCCGCACCAGCGGTTCGACGCCGTCCTGACGGCGACCGCGCTGCACTGGCTGCGGACGGAGGAGCTGGCGGCGCTCTACGGCCGGCTCGCCGGGCTCGTGCGCGACGGGGGCGTCCTCCTCAACGCCGACCACATGCCCGACGAGCGCACGCCGAGGATCAACGAGGCGACCCAACGCCACGACAAGGCCCGTCGGGCCACGGAGAAGGCGGCCGGCGCCCAGGACTGGACCGACTGGTGGCGGGCCGCCGCCGAGGACCCGGCGCTCGCCGGGGCCGTCGCCGAGCGCGACCGCATCTTCGGAGCGCCCGCCGACGACCACGCGGACGGACAGCTGCAGTCCCCGGCCTGGCACGCACGCGCCCTCCTCGACGGCGGCTTCGCCGAGGCCAGGACGGTGTGGGCCTCGCCGAGCGACGCGATGGTCCTCGGGCTGAAGTAGGCGCGGCACGGGTGGCGTGCGGACAGGACGGCGGGGGCGGCACGGGGTCCACCCGTACCGCCCCCGCCGTCCTGTCACTAGCGCCGGGCGACGCCCTCCGCACGGGCGGCCGCCGCGACGGCGGCGGTGACCGCCGGGCCCACCCGCTCGTCGAACGGCGAGGGGATGACCTTCTCGGCGCTCAGCTCGTCGGCCACGACAGCCGCCAGGGCCTCGGCCGCGGCCAGTTTCATGCCCTCGGTGATGCTCGTCGCCCGCACCTGGAGCGCACCGGCGAAGACACCGGGGAAGGCGAGCACGTTGTTGATCTGGTTCGGGTAGTCGCTGCGCCCGGTGGCCACGACGGCCGCGTACTTGCGCGCGACGTCCGGGTGGATCTCCGGGTTCGGGTTGGCCATGGCGAAGACGAACGCGCCCTCGGCCATCGTCGCGACCGCCGGCTCGGGGACCGTGCCGCCGCTGACGCCGATGAAGACGTCCGCGCCCGCCATGGCGTCCTCCAGCGACCCCGAGCGCCCGGCCTTGTTGGTGAAGCCGGCCAGCTCCCGCTTGACGGCGTTGAGGTCGTCGCGGGCCGCCGAGACGATGCCCTTGCGGTCACAGACGGTGACGTCGCCGATGCCCGCCTCAATGAGGATCTTGGCGATGGCCACGCCGGCCGCGCCCGCGCCGGAGATCACGGCCCGCAGGTCTCCCAGTGCGCGCCCGGTGAGCCGGGCCGCGTTGCGCAGGGCGGCCAGCGTCACGATGGCGGTCCCGTGCTGGTCGTCGTGGAAGACGGGGATGTTCAGCCGCTCCTTGAGCCGCTCCTCGATCTCGAAGCAGCGCGGGGCCGAGATGTCCTCCAGGTTGACGCCACCGAAGGAGGGGGCCAGCCGGACGACCGTCTCCACGATCTCGTCCGCGTCCTTGGTGTCCAGCGCGATCGGCACCGCGTCCACGCCGCCGAACTGCTTGAACAGGATGGCCTTGCCCTCCATGACGGGCAGGGACGCCTCAGGCCCGATGTCGCCGAGCCCGAGGACGGCGCTGCCGTCCGTCACGACCGCGACCACCTGCGACTTCCAGGTGTAGTCGTCCACGAGCTCCGGCTGCTCCGCGATGGCCGTGCAGACCTTGGCGACGCCGGGCGTGTAGGCCAGCGACAGGTCGGCCGTGTCCCGCACGGGCACGGTCGCCCGCACCGCCATCTTGCCGCCGCGGTGCAGTGCGAAGGCCGGGTCGATCGCGTCTTCGGCCAGCTCTTCCTGCGGATTGACGATCTCCGCTGCCACTTTGACCCCTTATTCCAATTCATTGCCGAGGGTACCGCTGCCTGGTTGAGGCGCGGGCGGAACCACGTCCACGTTCCCGTCGGGCGGTCGCCACCGTTCAGGGGGGAGGTTATGGACGCCGGGCGCGCCGCACACGCGCCCTGGTCCCCGGGTGAGGGGTGTAGCAGCCCTTTGTACCGGATGACGATGAGCGCCACGAGTCGCCTTTCCCAATCCCGGGGGGTCACGACCACGGAAGGTGATCGATCATCGAGGACTTATCCGGCGAACACGACCCAATCGGGCGGTGCGTGAGGGGGGAAGGGGGCTTTCCTCGCAATCTGGTCGCGGTTGCGTGAGGAAGCTCTCAATCCGGTCGGTAGGGGCCCTCCGGGGTGCCGAAACCGACCAAACGGTGTTCGGTCACCGATCTCCGTTATCCGATTTTGATATCGCTCCCCTCTTCCGAGGCGTGTCCGGATGGCAAGATTCCTCCCATTACGCAGGGTCGCGTCCCACGAAGGCGTGAGCCGCTGCCCGCTGAACGCCCCCTCACCCCTCGCAGGAGGACCTCACCATGACCGCACGCATCACCCGCCGTCCGTCCGCGCGCCGTCGTCTCGCCGCGGCCGGAGCCATCGCGGTCACGGGGGCCCTGATACTGACCGGCTGCGGCGACCAGACCGACAATGCGGACAGCGGCGACGAGGGCAAGAAGGAGACCACCTCCTCCGAGGCCCCGCTCTTCGACCAGCTGCCCAAGGACATCCAGGACGCCGGTGTCATCAACGTCGGCTCGGACATCGCCTACCCGCCCATCGAGTTCATCGAGGGCGAGGAGATCAAGGGCATCGACCCCGATCTCGCCGAGGCCATGAGCAAGCAGCTCGGCGTCGAGCTGAAGTTCCAGGACGCCGCCTTCGACCAGCTGATCATCGGCCTGAACGACTCCAAGCGCTACGACATCGTCATGTCGGCGATGACCGACACCAAGGAGCGCCAGGACGGCGCGGCCGAGGACGCCGAGGGCGGGGTCGACTTCGTCGACTACTTCCAGGCCGGTTCGGCGCTGCTCGTCGAGAAGGGCAACCCGGAGAAGATCGAGACCCTCGACGACCTCTGCGGCCTCGGGGTCGCCGCCCAGCGCGGCACGGCCAACGAAGCGCTGCTGGAGGCGCAGATCGAGAAGTGCGGTGACGACAAGATCGAGCCGTTCATCGCCGACAAGGACACCGACTCCGTCACCCAGCTCCAGAACGGCCGCGTCCAGGCCGTCATCACCGACTACCCGGTGGCCATCTACACCGAGAAGACCGCCGGCGGCGGCGACCGCTTCGAGGTCGTCGGCGAGCAGATCGACGCGGCCCCCTACGGCATCGCCGTCAACAAGCAGAACACCGAGCTGCGCGACGCCGTCCAGCAGGCCCTCCAGGCGATCATGGACAACGGTGAGTACGCGGAGGTGCTGAAGGAGTGGGGCGCCGAGGAAGGCGCGCTGGAGAAGGCCACCGTCAACGCGGGCAAGTGAGGGCGGACCGCACCGCCCCGGGCCATTCCCTGCACCTGATTGAGGCAACACTCCCGTGAACGAAGCACCTGACACGCCGGGCGAGCCGCAGGAGGCCGACCGGGCCTCCGCGGCCGCCGGGCGCGACGCACAGGTCGGCGAGACCCGGCTGACCAAGACCGACACGCTCCCGACGGAGGAGACGGCCACCGCCGACCTCCCCCCGGCCGCCATCAAGGCCATCCCCGTGCGCCACTGGGGCCGGTGGGTCGGGGCCGCCCTCGTCCTCGCCGCCCTCGCCGCGATCGCCCTCGCCTTCGTCAACGGCGACATCGCCTGGGGCGTCGTCGGCGAACGTCTGACGGACGGCACGTTCTTCTGGCCCGCGTGGGAGACGCTGAAGATCAGCGTCTACGCGATGCTCATCGGCGTGGTGCTGGGAACGCTGCTGGCCGTCATGCGGCTGTCCTCGAACCCGGTGCTGTCCGCGGTCTCCTACGCGTACATCTGGTTCTTCCGCGGCACCCCGGTGATCGTCCAGCTGCTGCTCTGGTTCAACCTGTCGGCGGTCTTCACGTACGTCGACCTGGGACCGCTCTACAAGAACGAGATGAACGACGTCATGACGCCGTTCGTCGCCGCCCTGCTCGCCCTCGGACTCAACGAGGCCGCGTACATGGCGGAGATCAGCCGTGCCGGAATCCAGTCCGTCGACCACGGTCAGACGGAGGCCGCGCACGCCCTCGGCATGAGCGGCTCCAAGACGATGCGCCGGATCGTGCTGCCCCAGGCGATGCGCGTCATCATCCCGCCGACGGGCAACGAGTACATCAACATGCTCAAGACCTCGTCGCTGGCGTTCGCCATCGGCTACGGGGAGCTGTTCTACGTCGCCAAGAACGTGGGGACCACGGACTACAGCGTGATGGAGATGTACCTCGTCGTCTCCGTCTGGTACCTGGGCCTGACGACCATCTTCAACGTCGGCCAGTACTACCTGGAGCGGCACTACTCCAAGGGCGCCGACCGCGCCCTGCCGCCCACCCCGCTGCAGCGCATCCGGGGCCAGCTGACCGCCTTCCGCACGCCGAGCAAGGTGGGAGGCACCACCGTATGAGCGAGAAAGAAGCAACCGGCACCGCCGGGACCGGTACCGGGGCGACCGGCACCGAGGAGGACGCCGTGCAGCCCGTCCTGCCCATGGTGAAGGCCGAGCAGGTGCACAAGTCCTTCGGCCACACCGAGGTGCTCAAGGGCATCGATCTGGAGGTGGCGGCACAGGAGGTGTTCTGCCTCGTCGGCCCGTCCGGCTCGGGCAAGTCGACCTTCCTGCGGTGCATCAACCACCTGGAGAAGATCAACGCCGGCCGGCTGTACGTCGACGGGCGGCTCGTCGGCTACCGGCAGAAGGGCGACCGACTCTACGAGCTACGGGAACGTGAGGTGGCCGAGCAGCGCAAGGACATCGGCATGGTGTTCCAGCGCTTCAACCTCTTCCCGCACATGACGGCGCTGCAGAACGTCATGGAGGCACCCGTCCAGGTCAAGGGCGAGTCCAGGGCCGTGGCCCGGGAACGGGCGGAGCGGCTGCTGGAACGGGTGGGCCTCGCCGACCGGATGAGGAACTACCCGGCCCAGCTCTCCGGCGGCCAGCAGCAGCGCGTCGCCATCGCGCGGGCGCTCGCCATGGAGCCCAAGCTGATGCTCTTCGACGAGCCCACCTCGGCGCTCGACCCGGAGCTGGTCGGCGAGGTGCTGGACGTCATGCGCGGCCTCGCCGAGGACGGCATGACGATGATCGTCGTGACCCACGAGATGGGCTTCGCCCGCGAGGTCGGCGACTCCATCGTGTTCATGGACGACGGCGTCGTCGTCGAGTCCGGGAACCCGCGGGATGTCCTCACCAACCCGCAGCACGAGCGCACGCAGGCCTTCCTCTCGAAGGTCCTGTAACCACACGGCGCACCGAGGGCGGTGCGGACCCGGCCGGGTCCGCACCGCCCTCACGTGTGCGCGGCGCGTGTCACAGCGGCACCCCATTCCGCCCGGGCGCCGGGCCGCGTAGCTTGAGGATCATGTTTGCCGCGTATGCCGCCCGCATGGACCCCGAGCAGCCTCTGACCGGCCTGGAGCTGGGGGAACGCCCCGAGCCCGACGTGCCGCCCGGCTGGACGACCGTCGACGTCAAGGCCGCCTCGCTGAACCACCACGACCTGTGGTCGCTGCGCGGCGTCGGCCTGGGCGAGGAGGCGCTCCCGATGATTCTCGGCTGCGACGCCGCCGGGATCGACGCGGACGGCAACGAGGTGGTCGTCTACCCGGTGATCGGCCTGACGGGCCACGGTGTCGGCCCACGCGAGCCGCGCACCATCCTCACCGAGAAGTACCAGGGCACCTTCGCCGAGCGGGTGGCCGTGCCGCAGTGGAACGTCCTGCCCAAGCCCGCACAGCTCTCCTTCGAGGAAGCAGCCTGCCTGCCGACGGCGTGGCTGACGGCCTACCGCATGCTGTTCACCAAGGCCGGTGTCCGGCCGGGGGACAGCGTCCTCGTCCAGGGGGCCGGGGGCGGTGTGGCGACGGCCGCCATCGCGCTGGGTGCGGCGGCGGGGCTGCGCGTCTTCGCCACCAGCCGGGACGAGGCCAAGCGCGCGAAGGCGCTGGAACTGGGCGCCGAGGCCGTGTTCGAGCCGGGGGCGCGGCTGCCGCACCGGGTGGACGCCGTCATGGAGACCGTCGGCGCCGCGACGTGGTCGCACTCCGTGAAGTCCCTCAAGGCCGGTGGTGCGCTGGTCATCTCCGGGGCGACCAGCGGCTACCACCCGAAGGCCGCCGAGCTGAACCGCATCTTCTTCCTGGAACTGAAGGTCATGGGCTCGACCATGGGCACCAAGGAGGAGCTGGCCGGGCTGCTGGACTTCTGCGCGGCCAAGGGCCTGCGTCCGGTCATCGACTCCACGCTGCCGCTGGACCGCGCGCGTGAGGGCTTCGAGAAGATGGCCGCCGGGGACCTCTTCGGCAAGATCGTGCTGACGGTGTGAACGGCACCAGGCGCTGGACGGTCGCCCCGGCGCCGGTGGACGGCGCCGAGGCCCGCGCGGCACTGCTCGCCTACTACACCGACATCGTGGGCCGGTACCACGGCCGGCCCGCGACGGCGGAGGAGATCCGCACGGCGATGGCCGAGGAGCCCAGCGACGGGCTGGCGCCGCCGCACGGACGCTTTCTGCTCGGGCGGTACGCCGGGGACGTCGTCGGCTGCGCGGGCGTGCGGCTGCTGGAGCCCGGCACCGGAGAACTGACCCGCGTCTTCGTACGGCCGGAGCGGCGGGGCACCGGAGGCGGTGCCCTGCTGCTCGCGGCCGCGGAAGAGGCCGCGCGGGAACTGGGAGCGGTGCTCCTGCGCCTGGACACCCGAGCCGACCTCGTCGAGGCCCGGGCGCTGTACACGGCGCGCGGTTTCCGGGAGATCCCGGCCTACCACGACGGGCCCTACGCGGACCACTTCTTCGAGAAGGCCCTGGTCTGATCCACCGTCCGATCCGAACCGAGCCCTTCGGCTCAGCGGGGGCCCCGGAGTATGACGCCGATGTGGGCGGCGGCGGTGGACAGGTGGCGGCGTGCCTCCCGGAGCTGTTCCTCGGTGACGCCGTGGTCCCGCGCGGCGTCGCGTACCTCGTCCCGGAAGCGGTCCAGCAGGCGTTCCAGACTGCGTGCCGGGTCCGCCTCCGGCTCGTTCCCCTCAGCCGCCCACTCCGGCGCGGGGGGTGCTGCCGGGCCGCCGCCCGCCGGAGGTCCGCCCGCCTCGCCCTCCTGCGGTCCGCTCGACGGGGAGTGCCACGGCGGGGTGTTGCCCGTGAAGCGCCCGAGCCGGCTCATCTCCCGCGCCAGCTGCGCCATGCCCTCCCGGACCGCCCCCTGCCAGTCCCCGGTCTGGGTGTGGGAGGAGACGCGGTCCTGCACTTCGCGGGCGATCCGGCGGACTTCCTCCTGCGCCGCCCGCTGGGCGTCCTGATGTGCCTGCCGGGCCTCCTCCTGGGCGGCGCGACTCTCCTTGCGGGCCTTGCGGCTCTCCGCCTTGGCCCGGCGGGCCTCCTCCTTCCACTCCCGGGTGGCCGTCTGCCACCAGGCGTCCGGCTCGTCCTCGCCCGGGGCACGCGTGCGCTCGGCGGCCTCCCTCATCTCGCGGCGCAGGTCGTCCGCCGAGCCGCGGACGTCCTCCCGGATCTCCCCGGCCAGGGCCGCCAGGGAGTCGTGGAGCTCCCGCTCCAGGTCGGTCAGCTCGCCGCGACGGCCCGCCAGCTCGGCGCGGCCGTCCTGGGTGAGCCGGTAGACCTTCCGCCCGCCCTCGGTGGTGTGGCTGACCAGCCCCTCGGCCTCCAACTTCGCCAGGCGGGGGTAGACGGTGCCGGCGGACGGGGCGTACAGGCCGCGGAAGCGCTCCTCCAGCAGCCTGATCACCTCGTAGCCGTGCCGGGGGGCCTCCTCCAGGAGCTTCAGCAGGTACAGGCGGAGCCGGCCGTGGGCGAAGACGGGGGGCATGTCAGGCGTCCTTCGCGAAGGAGGGGGCGTCGGTGGGGGAGGGGCTCCTGCGCAGGAGCGCGATACGACCGGAGACGGTCGTGGCCTTCACGCTGCCGCGTCCGGAACCGAGGGTGCCGGTGAGGCGTTTGGCGCCCCATTGGCCGCTGACCCGGAGGTCGTCAAACCCGCAGGAGAGGGAGCCGCCGCCCGTGTGGGCCTCGACCACGGCGTCGGGACGCTGGGGGAGGCGTATCGCGATCTCCCCGGAGACGCTGGTGAGACACAGCGCGCCGGGCACGGAGCCCCGCTCGTGGTCCCTGGGCTCCCCGGGGGCTTCGGGGAACGCCGCGCCGTGTGTGTCGCTCACGTCCACGATGAGGTCACCGGTGACGGTGTCCGCCCTGAGGGCGCCCGCTCCGCCGTCGATCACCGTGAGGGTGCCGGAGACCGAGTGGAACGTGAGGTCGCCCGCCAGGCCCTGGGCCTCGACGCCACCGGAGACCGTGTGCGCGTGGGCGGGGCCGCGTAGCCCGACGAGTGTCGTGCCGCCGGAGATGCCGCGGATCTCGGTCCGGCCGGTGATGCGTGACACCACGGCGTCGGCACCGACGACGGCCACCCGCACGTCGGCGGACGCGGGGACGGCCAGGGTGACGTCGGCGCTGCGCCGCCGCCCCTCGCCGTCCAGCAGCTTGAGGAACCCCTGCCACGGCACGTCCTCGTAGGCGACGGTCAGGCTGCCGCCCTCCTGGACGACGCGCAGCGGCGGGCCGTCCAGGGCCGAGATCTCCAGCCGGGGGGTGGCGCTGGGCTCCAGGCCGACGACGTTCACGGTGCCGCCGACGACGCGGATCTGCGCCCGGTGGACGGGCTCGGTGAGGGTGAGCTGTTGTGGGCTCTCGACCCACCGCTCGCTTCGGCTGGACACAGGAAGGTCCTCCCCGTTCGGGCTGGACGGCACGCAACATATCGCGTTTGCGCTACTCACGATACATCGCGTTCGCCGCACGTCAAGGGCTGCCTGCCCGGGGCTCACGCGAGGGATGTCCGCCGCAGGCGGGACGCGATCTATCGCGTCCGAGGTCGGCCCGGCGTCACTCGTCGTCCTCGTCGTCGAGACGGGCCAGCCACGTGGCGAGGCGTTCCACGGGGACCTCGAAGTCGGGGTTGAGGTCGACGAACGTCCGAAGCTGTTCGGCCAGCCACGCGAGGGTCACCTCCTCCTCGCCGCGCCGGTTCTCCAGCTCCTCGATGCCTCGGTCGGTGAAGTACAACGTGCTCTCCGTCGCCGTTCGGGTGTCTGCCCGCAGGATATGCCGGGCCCGCACGCGCCCCGCCCGCCCGTCCGGCCCGCTGGTCCCGGCCCCGCCGCGTCCGCCCTTCGCCCCTCGCGTCCGCCCGGTCGCGCCGATAGCCTGCTGCTCGGACCGGGGGTTCAACGACTGTGTGCGAACGGGGTGTTGGCGCGTGGGTGAGGGCATCAGCCAGCTGCGACTGGACGACGGGACCGTCGTGTGGGCCCGGATCAGCGAGGCGCAGGAGCTGCGTCCGCCGGGCGGCTACCGGGACTCCGCGCTCTCCGGCCGCGTCGCGGAGCTCGCCTCGGGCCTCTCCGACACCGTGCGCGGTGTCGTGCGCTCCGTGCGCATGGGCATGGCCACCGCCGCACCGGACGAGGTGACCGTCGAGTTCGGCCTGGAACTGGCGGCCCAGGAGGGGCGGTTGGTGAGCCTTCTGGCCAACGCCCAGGGCACCGCATCGATCAACGTGACGCTGACGTGGTCCGAGCGCGGCCCGCGCCGGGGCGAGGGCGACGGCTCCGGCGGGACGCCGCCCGGACCGGGGGACGCCGCCGCCTCCGCGCCGTCCGCTCCGTGAGCCCCCTGGACGCGCTGGTACGCAGTGCGGCCGTGCGCATCGCCGCCCCCGGAGAGGGGTATGACGGGGCCAGCGACGCGTTCTGGGGAACGGGCTTCTTCATCGCCCCCACCTGGGTTCTGACCTGCGCACATGTCCTGGCCGAAGGAGGTGGCGAGGTGTGGGGTACCACGGACGCCGTCGGTGTCACCTGGGCGGGCGGCCGGACCACCGGCACCGTGCGCCTCGCCCACCCCGTGCCGCGCCACGGCGAGGTCTTCCGGGGGTGGCCCGCCCCCGACCTCGCGCTCGTCCACGTCCCGGAGGCGCTCGACGTCGCGTGCGTGTGGCTCAGCGACCGCTCGTCGTTCGAGGGCAGCCGGATCTCCCTGCACGGCTGGTCCCTGACGACCGGCACCCGCGCCTACCGGCCCGCGGTGGGGCAGGTCAGCGGGCTGGACGGGCCGCTGCTCCTCCTGCGCGGTGAACGGCCCGTCGCGGGCACGTCCGGCGGCCCGCTGGTGGACCGGGTCCGGGGCGAGGTCATCGGCGTGTGCAAGGCACGGGACGAGGGCGACCCCACCGCGGGGGTCGCCGTCCCCGTCACCGCGCTGCACGCGCTGCGCGAGCTGCCCGGTGGCGACGCGCTGCTGACGCAGGTCCTCGCGGCCCACGACGCCCACCACCTGGCCCGGCAGCGCACCCTCGGTTCCGACTCCTCCTGGACGGACGCCCAGCTGGAGCTCCTGGGCGACCGGCTCCGTCGTTTCGACCCGGCACTGCGCGCCCATCTGCTCGGCAGGCTGGCCGCGTTGACGCCGCCCGCGACGTCCGGGGAGGTGGCCTCGCTGGTGGACGGCGTGCGCCGGCGCACCCTCCAGGGCCGCTACCGGCCAAGCGTGGACGAGCCGGCGCCGCGCACCTGGCGGGAGGGCGTCGGGCTGCTCTACGGGCGGGACGAGGCACGGGAGCTGATGGGCGTCGTGCTGTACGCGGCGGAGGTCGCGAGCCTCGTCCGGGCGCGCGGCCACGAGGACGACGTGGGCCCGCTGCGGGAGCTGGGCGCCTGGGTGCGCACGGCCGCCGAACCGCTCATCGACATCCGCCAGGAGGTGCAGGAGATCCTGGACGGCGACGGCCCGGGCACCGTCAAGCGGCCCCGGCCGCGCGCCGCCGTCCGGGTGGTGATCCACCCGTGCGGCTACGGGGACCGCTACCCGTGGGAGGTCAAGCTCGTCTTCGACCCGCAGGGCGGGGACGACGCCGGGGGCGTGCGGGGCTTCGACGGCGACGACACCGGGCACCGCAGGCGGGAGCTGCGCACCGCCCTGCGCGCCCCGCTGGCGGCGGCGCTGAACCAGTGCGACGTCGGCGGGCAGCTCGCCGCCGTGGAGTTCGTGGTGCCGCGCGACCTGTTCGACACGCCCTTCGACACCTGGGAGCTGGCGCCGCGCCGCACCCCGGAGGGGACCAACCCGCACGGCCTGCCGCTCGGGCAGCGGCGGGTCGTCGCCGTCCGGGACCTGCTGCGCACGACCGTCGAGCCCACCCCGGAGTGGCAGCGGCGCTGGACGGCCGCGCAGGACGGGCCGTTGGCGGCGGTACCGCTCCGGGCGGGCGTGCCGGGGGACGGCCACGACGCCGGGCCGCGCGGCGAGAGCTGGCTGGCCGCCTACGACCGGCTCTCCAACGCGGACCCGGCGAGCGTCCCGATCTTCTGCGGCGGGGTCGGGCAGGGCGACGGCGCGCAGGCGCTGGACGCCGCACTCGCCGCCGGGCACCCCGTCGTCATCTGGCGCTCACAGGCCACCGGGCACACCGATTGCGCCGATTTCCACCGGCAGGCCGAGGAGTTCGTGGCCGAGGTCCGTACGGCCGAGCGGCTGCACGGCCCGCTGCGCAGCCTGCGCATCCGCACCGGCGACCCCGACCGGCTCGAACCGGAGACGGCGTGGGGCCGGTCGATCGCCCTGCTCTTCGACCCGCCCGACCCGCGGACGGGCGGCACCGGCCCGGTCCACGAGCCGTACCCGACCCCGGAGGTGCCCTGGTGAACCACCGGTCGAGCACGCGTCAAGTGCCGTGCTCCGGACGGCCGGAGGGCTCCGCAGCCCCGGCCGCGAGGAGTACCGTCGACCACCGAGCCCGTGAGGAGGCCGTCCGTGAATGACTGGCGCATCTACCGGGGTGCGGGGCTGCCGCACGACGGGGTCCGACGGCTGCCCCCGCCGCCGCCCTGGCGGGACTTCGCCGCCGGACGGCCGCCGGAACACGCCGGAGAACACGCCGGGGAACACGCCGGCGAGGACGCCGGGCAGGAGACGGACCCGAGCGCGGCCCGCCGCCTCGGTGTGCGCCGTCGCCTGGTGGAGAACCACCACCCCCGGCCGGAGGAGGTGGAGGCTGTCAACGCGGCGCTCTACCTGCGCCGCCCCCTCATCGTGACCGGCAACCCGGGGACGGGGAAGTCGACGCTGGCGCACGCCGTCGCCCACGAGCTGGGGCTGGGCCGGGTGCTGCGCTGGCCGATCGTCAGCCGCACGACCCTGCAGGACGGTCTGTACCGCTACGACGCCATCGGGCGGCTGCAGGACGTCCAGCTGGAGCGCGCGGCGGGCGGTGCGGCCGGTCACGGGCCACCGTCCATCGGCTCCTACATCCGTCTCGGCCCGCTCGGCACGGCCCTGCTGCCCGCGGAACGCCCCCGCGTGCTGCTCGTCGACGAACTCGACAAGAGCGATCTCGACCTCCCCAACGACCTGCTCAACGCCCTGGAGGAGGGCGAGTTCACCATCCCCGAGCTGGAACGCGTCGCCGACCGGGAGCCCACGGCGGAGGTCCTGACCGACGACGGGGTACGGGTGCCGGTGACGGGCGGCCGGGTGCGCTGCACGACGTTCCCGTTCATCGTCCTGACGTCCAACGGGGAACGGGACTTCCCGCCCGCCCTGCTGCGCCGCTGCATCCAGCTGGAGCTGGCGCCGCCCGGTGAGGAGCAGCTCGTCGCCATGGTCACCGCCCACCTCGGCGGCGACGCGGTCACGGCGGGGGAGGATCTCATCGAGCGGTTCCTCAGCCGCGACCCCGGCTCGGTCATCGCCGCGGACCAACTGCTGAACGCCCTCTACCTCACCCAGCACACCCCGCAGGCCGAGCGGGTGACCCGGGACCGCCTCGCCGAGATCCTCATGCAGCCGCTCGACCGGCCGAGGTGAACGGTGAAGGCGTCGGAGGGGCCGCTGCGCGACCTGCTGGCCCGGCTGCGGGCGGCCGGTCTCGACCCGACGGCCGAGGACCTCGCCGACGCCCTGTGGCTGGCCGGCCGGGCGGCTTCCGGAGGGGACGCCGGAGAGCCCGGTGACGCCCGGCGTCCGGCACCGGCCCGGCCCGCGCCGTCCGACGCCGACGCACCCGCGTCCCCCTCCGGCCACCCGGGCCCGCCGGACGACTCCGGCGGGCGGGACGACTCCGGCGGGCGGGACGACTCCGGCGGGCGGAACGGCCCCGACGGGCAGGGCGGCTCCCGGGCGGTGCCGCCCGTGCCCCTGTTCACCCCCGGCCCCGACGTCCACGGCGGCTCCGGGACGGACGCCCCCGCCCCGGGCCCGGGTGACGGCGGGCCCGCGCCGACGGCCTTCCCCGTCCGTGCCCCCGCGGCCGCCGCCCTCCCCGGCCTCCTCGACCTGCAGCGCGCCCTGCACCCCCTGCGCGGCTACCGGCCGCCGACCGGTTCCGGCCGCTATCGTCTCGACGAGGACGCCACGGCCGACCTCAGCGCCCGGGCCGGCGTCCTGCGGCCCGTCTTCCGCCCGGTCGAACGCTGGGGAACCGACATGCAGCTCCTCCTCGACACGTCCCCCTCCATGGTCGTGTGGGAGCGCATGTTCGAGGAGCTGCGGCAGGTCTGCGAACAGATCGGCGTCTTCCGGGACGTACAGGTCCACTACCTGCACACCGGCCCGGACGGCGGCGCGGCCATCGGCACGTCGGCCGCCGGGGGCGCGCCCCGGCTGCGCGCCCCCGGCCAGTTCCGCGACCCGACGGGCCGCCGGCTGACCCTCGTCGTGAGCGACGGCGTGGGCCCGCTGTGGCGCAGCGGCGCGGCCCAGCGCATGCTGCACGGCTGGGCGGGGACGGCGCCGGTCGCCGTCGTGCAACCGCTGCCCCCGCGGCTGTGGCCGCGCACGGCCCTGCCCGCCGTCCCCGGCCGGCTGCTGCGCGAGCCCGCCGGTGGCCCGCCCGGCTTCCGGCCCGACGGCTACGGGCCCGGCGCGCACCCCGCCCCCGGCGCGCGGCCGGTGCCGGTGCTCTCGCCCACGGCGGTGGCGCTGGGCGCCTGGGCGCGGCTGCTGTCCGGTGCGGGGGACGTCGCGGTGCGCGGCGCCGCCGCCTGGTTACGGCCCGACCACCCGCCCGCTCCGGCCCCCGGACCCCACCGGCAGGCGGCGCGGAGCCCGGAGGAGGTGCTGCGTGCGTTCACGGCGAGCGCCTCACCGGGCGCCCGCAGGCTCGCCGCGCACCTCGCCGCCGCCCCCACGACCCTGCCCGTCATGCAGCTGGTGCAGCGCGCGCTGCTTCCGGGCACCGGACCGATGGAGCTGGCCGAGGTACTGCTCGGCGGGCTGCTGTGGCAGGTGCCCGGGCCCGTCGAGGGCCCGGCGCACGGCATCGGCGCCGGGCCGCACTACCGCTTCGCGCGGGGCGTGCGCGAGATGCTGCTGGAGTCGCTCGGGCAGGACGCGGCGGCCAACGTGCTGCACCACTGCTCGCAGCTCGTCGCCCGGCACTTCGGCAGGGGCGCCCGGAACTTCCCCGCGTGGGCGGTCGCCCGGCTCACCTCGGGCGCGGCGGGCGGTGCGGTGGGCGGCCCGACCGGCCCGACCAGCCCGACCGGTCACGAGGGGGCGTCCGCCGGAGAGGAGGACGACGACGGCGGCGTCACCTCGCAGACGTCACTCTTCGCCGAGGTGCCCGCACGGGTGGTGCGCTGGTTCCAGCCCGCACCCGCCACGGAGGACGGCGCGGGCTCCCTCGGCAAGGCGGAGTCGCTGCTGCGCGAGTGGCGGCGGCAGCGCGACCCGGCGCTGCTGGCCCAGGCCCGGCACCACGCCACCCAGGCCCTGGACGGCGCCGAGGCCGACGCCGTGGCGGACGCCGACGGGGTCCGTGCCCGGCTCGCCCTCGGCCGGGCCCTGCTCGCGCTGGCGGGCACGCCCGCCGTCCGGCGGGACACTGCCGCGCGCCGGGCGCTGCTGGAGGAGGCCGCGTCGTGGCTGCGCGAGGCCGTGCGCCGGTCCGGGCCGGGCCACGCCCGGCGGACGCAGGCCGTCCTGGAGCTGGCCGCCGTCCACCACGACACCTGGCAGACCACCGGAAGCCTTCCGCAACTCGACTCGGCGGTGGAGGTGTTGAGTGGCCTCGATCCGGAAACGCTGCCTCCTGAAGAGCGCCGCACGCGGCATCTGCGGCTGGGACGGGCGCTGCTGGCCCGCGCCGAGGCCGAACCGGTACCCCGGGCCAGGGCGCGGCTGGTCGCCGACTCGGTGGCCGAACTGCGCGCGGCCTGCGAGCAGTCACAGGCCGCGGAGGTGCCCGCCGAGCTGCGGGCCGGAGCTCTGCTGGACTTCGCCGCGGCCCTGCGGCTGCACGGCCGCACCGAGGAGGCACTGGAGACCGTGAGCCGCGCTGACGAGCTGACCGGCCGGCACGAGGAGAACCCGGCCCTCAGAGAACGACTGCTGCTCATCCGGGCCCGCTCCCTGGCGGACGCCGGGCGCGCCGAGGAGACCGACGCCGCCTACGACCTGATCGCGGACCGCGCACCGCGCGACAGCATGCGCCGGTGCGAGGTGCTCGCCGAGTGGGGCGCCGACCTGCTCGCCCGCGCCGACGCCCCCACGGCGGCCCCGGAGACGGTGGCGCGCGCCGAAGGCGTCCTGCGCGAGGCGTTCGCCACCGTGCCGGGCCGCTCCCCGCTCTTCTCCCGCCTCCAGCTGCTCCTCGCCCGGGCCCTGCTCGTGCGCTACCGCAGGGACGGCTTCCCACCGGACCGCTACGAGGCCCTGCACCTGCTCACCGAGGCCGCGCGCCGTGGCGTCGACGCCGAACTGCGGTCCGCCGCCTGGCTGGAGCTCGGCCGCGTGCAGGCGGCGGACGAGGGTGCGGCGTCGGCGCGGGGCCGGGCGGACGCGGCGGCCTCCCTCGACGCCTCGCTCGCCGAGGCCCGCGCGGCGGCGGAGGACCGTCCGTCGGTGGCCGTCGCCCGCGCCCTGCACGCGCGGGGGGAGCTGCGGGAGGCCGAGGGCCGCTCCGGTGCCGCGCTGGACGCCTACCGCGAGGCGTCGCTCGAGTGGCGGCGGCTCGTCGCCCACCTCGACCCGGTGCCATGGGAGGAGGTGGAGGCGACCCGGCAGCGCCTGGCCGGACTCGACGGCCGGTGACCGAAGCGCACCCGAACGGGTTTCCGTATCCGGCGCGGTGGGAAGAACCGTGCAGCCGTTCGGGGCGCGTTCGGTGGGTGGCAGCGGGGAGGAGAGCGCAGGGTGACCAAGGACGTGCAGGCGGCGCCGTCAGGCCGGGCGCCCGGGGCCCGCCCCCTTCCGGACCTCGGTGGAGTCGCCCTCGCGGCCTTGGCGGACCTGACGGAACCCCATCTCTCGGCCCGGGTCGACGCCATACTCAGCGACCCGGAGGTGCTCGCCGAGATCTGGTGCGGGGGAGGGCCGGACCAGGAAGGGTGATTTCCGGCCAGTTTCCTCCGCGCCGGCCCGGCCGCCGGAGGCGCATCCCGAGGAGGCGCCCGTGGCGGCGACCAGCGCGACGAGTCCGACCCGCCTGCCGGGCCCGGCGCTCGCCCGCCTGGCGGCCACCCGGCCCGTGCCCGGCGACCTGGCCCTGCTGCGCCGAGCCGTGGACGACCGTCGGCTGGTGCTCCTCAAGGCCCTCCACACCCGGCTGCGGCGGCCCCCCGACGCGGTCGGCCCCGAGGCACGCCGTGCGTTCGAGGCCCACTGGGACCTGCTCGCCCGCGCGGAGGCCCGCCGTCCCCGGGCGGCCCGCGCCGCACTCGGCTACCCGACGGTGGGCGCCCGGCTGGTGGCCGCGCTCCGGGCGGCGGACGGCGCCGGTCTGGAGCGGGCGCTGACCGCCTTCGGGGCCACCGCGTCGGCGGTCGCCCTGCGCACCGGCACCCCGTTCACGGCCGACCTGGCAACGGAGGCCGGGGTGCTGGCGCTCCCCGGCGTGGGGGTGCTGCACACGCCCGCCTCGCGGGTGCGGGTGGACGCGTGGCGCGGCGGTGCGTGGCTGGCGCCGGTGGGCCGGCCCGCCGGCGTCGGACTGCTGCGCGTGCCCGGCCCAGGCGGAGGGCCGGTCCTCCGCGGGGCCGGGCCGGGCTGGCGGCAGCCCGCCCGGTTCCCCGCGTCGGGGGTGCGGCTGGAGGACGTCGACCCCTTCCGTGTCCCGCCCGGCGGGGTCGGACTCCCCACGGGCACGCCCCGGCCCGCGGCGGAGCGGCCGGAGTCGGCGGCACACCCGTGGGCGGCCCGGTGGCGTGCGGCTCTCGCCCTCCTGCTGACCGCCGATCCCGTCCGGGCGGCCGAGGCGACGGCCCTGCTGCGCGCCGTGGTGCCGCTCAGCGCGACGCCCTGCGGCGGCGGCCCCGCCGTCCACGGGGAGGCGCTGAGTGCGACGGCCCGGGCGATGCCGGGCGCCCTGCTCACCACGTGGCCGGGCTCCCCGGCCGAGCTGGCCGCCGTGGTGGTGCACGAGACGCACCACACGAAACTGGACCTCGTCCACGACCTGGTCCCCCTGCTCGACGACGGGGGCGGGCCCCCGGGGGCCACCACGTCCCCTGACCCGGGCCGGAGGCTGCACACGGTCGGCTGGCGCACCGACCCCCGCCCGCTGCGCGGCGTGCTGCACGGGACGTACGCGCACCTGGCGCTCGCCGACCTGTGGGCCCGCCTAGCCCGTGGCGCCGGTGCCCCCGAGCGCTTCCGCCGTACCGCTCGCGAGCGCCACGAACGCTGCTGGGAGCAGGTCGGGGAGGCGCTGCCCATCCTCCTAAATTCCGCTGAACTCACATACGCTGGACGTGAGTTCACCAAAGGCATGAGTGAGTACCACCGGAGTCTGGGGAATCGGCCCGGCTTGACCCGTGGTTGACCTGAGAGCCACGTTCTCGTGACGTAGAGTGATGTTCTCTCGCGTCAGTCGACGGGGATGGCGCGGTCCTACGCAACGAGGGAGACGTGCGCATGGCCGCACAGCGGCAGTCGGCAAGGAGCGGTGTGGACGAGTACCGCAGCGAGCACTTCGTCATCGCCTTCCCCGGCTACAACCGGCCCTGGGCCACGTGGATCGCGCGGCGGCTGGAAACCTACCGCCACACGACCACCCTGCACCGCTGGAACCCGCCGCGCGAGGAACCGCTGGAGACGGCCTTCGCGGACCTGCTGCTCTCCGGCAGCCGGGTGATCCTGGTGCTGAGTGACTGGTTCTTCCAACTGGGCCCGCGCCGGGAGGGTGAGTGGAACGATGTCCTCCGGGGCTATCTGCGGGAGCACTCCGACCGGTTCGCCGCCGTCAACCTGACCAACCGCACGCTGCTGCCGGCCACGACCGTCCTGCAGCCCGTGGACCTGTGGGCCGTCGGCGCGGAGGAGGCCGAGTGGCGCCTGCTGACCCGGCTCGGGCTGTCCACGAACGCGCCGGAGCGCACGCTCGGCGGAGTCGAGTCGCGCTACCCCAACGATCCGCCCGTCGTCTGGGGCGAGGTGCCGTTGCGCAACCCGCGCTTCACGGGCCGGGACGACCTGCTGATGGAGCTGCAGCAGCGGCTCACGGACGTTGACCAGGGCGTGTCGGCCTGTGCGCTGGTCGGCATGCCCGGCATCGGCAAGACGCAGCTGGCCGCCGAGTACGCGCACCGCTTCACCCCCGACTACGACATTGTCTGGTGGGTGCCCTCCGACCAACGCGGCACCCTGCGCGAGCGGTACGGCGAGCTCGCCCCCGAGCTCGGCCTGCGCACCGGCTCCGAGACCGGTGAGCGCATCCGCGTGGTGCGGGAGGCGCTGCGTCGCGGTGAACCGTACGGGCGCTGGCTCCTCGTCTTTGACGGATGGGACGACCTCGACGGAGCCGAACTGCTGCTGCCGCCCGGCCAGACGGGCCACGTCCTGGTCACCTCGCGTAACCGCGACTGGGGCCGCGTGGTCGACGTGGTCGAGGTACCCGGCTTCCGGCGGTACGAGTCGATCTCCTACCTGATGCGGCGGGCCCCGCACATCACCGCGGCCGACGCCGAACGCGTCTCCTTGGAGCACCGCGACGTGCCGCTGCCGCTGGCCCAGGCGGCGGCCCTGCTCGGCGAGTCGCACATGTCCGTCACCGAGTACCTCAGGTTGGTGCGGGACAGCGTCAACCCGATGCCCGGCCGCGCGGAGTTCGAGGGGTATTCCGACGCGTCGCTCACCTCCTGGTCCATCATGATCAACCGACTGCGGGCCGCACAGCCGCAGGCTGTCGAACTGCTGACCCTCGCCACGTGCTTCGCCCCCGGCCGCGTCCCGATCGGTCTCGTGCACGGCATCCCGGCGGGGGAGCTGCCCGAGAACCTGGCGTGGATCGGCCAGGACCCGGCCGGCTGGACCAGGGCGCTGGACGCGCTGGTCAACTACTCCGTCATCACCCGCGACACCCGCTCCGCAGCTGCCGCGTCCAGCGCCGGAGAGCCGAGTCCGCGCCACGAGACGATCCACATGCACCGGCTCGTCCACGATGTCGCCAGCCGGCTCACCACCGCCGAGGACCGCGAGACCTACCGCCGGGTCGTGCGCCGACTGCTGGCCGAGGCCGACCCCGGGCAGCCGCTTGAGGCGGCGCACTGGCCGCGCTACGCCGAACTGCTGCCGCACCTGGAGCCGTCCGGAGCCCTGACCAGTACCAACCCGCGTGTCCAGAGCACCGTGCTGAACTGCCTGCGCTACTGCCTGCGTGCCGGGGAGTACGTCCTCGGACGCCAACTCGCCGAACGCATCAGGCAGGAGTGGTCCGATTTCCTCACCCCTGACGCGCGGGCCATGCTGGAACTCACCACCCAGCAGGGCAACATCCTGCGCAACAGCGGCCACTTCCGCACCGCCTACGAACTGGACCGCAGCATGCTCGAACGGCTCCGCGCCGTCGAGGAGCCCGATCAGCACGCCCTGCTGACCGCCAGCAACTCCTACGCCCAGGACCTGCACTACCTCGGCCAGTACCAGGAATCCCTCCAGCTCCAGCGTGAGGTGCTGGAGAAGGCCCTGCTGCTGCGCGGGCCCGACGACTACACCACGCTGACCAACCGGCACAACGTAGCGCTCGCCCTGCGCATGCTCGGCCGGTACGCCGAGGCGTACGAGATGGACGTCGAGACGCTACGGATGCGCGAGTCCCTGCTGCGCACCCGGCACGCGGCGACCCTCTACTCCGGGACCGCCTGCGCCCGCGACCTGCGGCTGATGGGCCGCTACCGCGAAGCCCTCGCTCGCCAGGAACTGGGCATGCGGCTGCACGTCCAGGTCCTCGGCGGGCAGCACCCGCAGACGTTGTGGGCCCGCTACAACCTCGTGCTGTGCGAACGCCGGGCCGGCAGCCCCCACCAGGAAGTCGGGCGGGTCATGGCGAGCCTGCTCGAACAGTTCGAGCAGGTCAACGGCAGCGCCCACCATCAGACGGCCGTCTTCCGGACGGACTACGCGAACTACCTGCGCGAGCACGGGGACCTCGGCAAGGCCCGCGACCACCTGGACCAGGCCTCCGCCGTCTTCCGCAGCGTGCTGGGACCGGCGCACCCCATCACGACCGGCATGCTGTCCAACGCGGGGCTCGTCCTCCAGGCCGCCGGTGAACGCGCCGAAGCGATGGCCGTCTTCGAGTCCGCCTACGCCGGGCTCGCCGCCACCCTCGGCTACGACCACCCCTGGGTGCTCGGCTGCGCCCTCAACGCCGCCCGGGGCCGGAACTTCAACGACCGGCTGGAGGACGCGGCCGAGCTGAGCCGCGACACCCTGCGCCGGACCCGGCACGCGCTGGGCGAGGACCACCCGCTGACGCTGTCCGCGCAGACGGCACTCGCGGCCGACCTGCGGTCCCTGCGCGAACGGACCGAGGCGGACAAGCAGGAGGAGGATGCGCTCCAGCGCCTCACCCGCACGCTGGGGGCCCAGCACCCGCACACGCTCTCCGCGCAGCGCCGCGTCCGCCCCTACTGGGACTTCGAGGCCGCGATGGGCTGACCCGGAGCCCGCGACGCCCTGGGGCCGGGCCTCTCGACGAGAGGCCCGGCCCCAGGGATGACGCGGTCGTCCGGTCGGGACGGCGCGGGCGTCAGAGGTCGAAGACCTCCGCGACCAGCTCCGCCTGCTCCTGCGCGTGCCGCTTCGGCGAACCGACCGCCGGCGAGGACGAGGACGGACGCGAGACCCGGCGCAGCCGGTCCGCGTTGTCCGGCGCCGCGCCGATGATCAGGTCCAGGTGGTCCACCAGGTTCAGCGCGATGAACGGCCACGCCCCCTGGTTGGCCGGCTCCTCCTGGGCCCACACGTACTTCTGGGCCTTGGTGAAGGGCGCCAGGGCGTCCTGGATCTCCTTGGCCGGCAGCGGGTACAGCCGCTCGATCCGGATGAGCGCCGTGTCCGTCGCACCGCGCTTCCTGCGCTCGGCGTCCAGGTCGTAGTAGACCTTGCCGGAGCAGAAGACGACCTTGCGGATGGCCTCGGCACTCACCTCGCCGGAGTCCACCAGCGTGTCGCCGATGACCGGGCGGAAGCCGCCGGTGACGAACTCCTCCGTGCGGGAGGCCGCCGCCTTCAGCCGGAGCATCGACTTCGGCGTGAAGACGACCAGCGGCTTGTGGTGCGGGTTGTGCACCTGCCAGCGCAGCAGGTGGAAGTAGTTCGACGGCAGTGTCGGCATCGCGACGGTCATGCTGTTCTGCGCGCACAGCTGGAGGAACCGCTCGATGCGGGCCGAGGAGTGGTCCGGGCCCTGGCCCTCGTAGCCGTGCGGCAGCAGGAGCGTCACACCGGAGGTCTGACCCCACTTCTGCTCGGCCGAGGAGATGAACTCGTCCACGATCGTCTGCGCGCCGTTGACGAAGTCACCGAACTGGGCCTCCCACATCACCAGCGCCTCGGGGCGGGCCAGCGAGTAGCCGTACTCGAAGCCCATCGCCGCGAACTCGCTGAGGAGCGAGTCGTAGACGTTGTAGCGGGCCTGGTCCTGCGCCAGGTACAGCAGCGGGGTGTAGTCGTCGCCGGTGTTCTGGTCGATCAGCACCGCGTGGCGCTGGCCGAACGTGCCGCGTCGCGAGTCCTGGCCGGCGAGCCGGACCGGGGTGCCCTCCATCAGCAGCGAGCCGATGGCGAGCGTCTCGCCCATGCCCCAGTCGATGGTGCCGTCCTCGACCATGGCCGCGCGGCGCTGGAGCTGCGGCAGCAGCCTCGGGTGCACGGAGATCCGGTCGGGGATGTTGACCTGGGACTCGGCGATCCGCTTGACGACCTCCTGGCTGACCGCCGTGTCCAGCGCGACCGGGAACTCCGGCTTCGGCGGGGCCGACTCCGCCTGGCCCGGCGTCACGGCGGCCTCGCGGACCTCCGTGAACACCTTCTCCAGCTGCCCCTGGAAGTCCTGGAGCGCCTGCTCCGCCTCCTCCATGGTGATGTCGCCCCGGCCGATCAGCGACTCGGTGTAGAGCTTGCGCACCGAGCGCTTCTTGTCGATCAGGTTGTACATGCGCGGCTGGGTGAAGGACGGGTTGTCCGTCTCGTTGTGGCCCCGGCGGCGGTAGCAGACGAGGTCGATGACGACGTCCTTGTTGAACGCCTGCCGGAACTCGAACGCCAGCCGCCCCACGCGGACGACGGCCTCCGGGTCGTCGCCGTTGACGTGGAAGATCGGGGCCTCGATCATGCGCGCCACGTCGGTGCAGTACATCGACGAGCGGGCCGCCTCGGGCGCCGCCGTGAAGCCGACCTGGTTGTTGATCACGATGTGCACGGTGCCGCCGGTGCGGTAGCCGCGCAGCTGCGACATGTTCAGCGTCTCGGCCACGACGCCCTGGCCCGCGAAGGCCGCGTCGCCGTGCAGCTGGACGGGCAGGACGGTGAAGTCCGTGCCGCCCTTGCCGATGATGTCCTGCTTGGCGCGGACGACACCCTCGACGACCGGGTCCACCGCCTCCAGGTGGGAGGGGTTGGCCGTCAGCGAGACCTTGATCTCCTCGCCGTCCAGGCCGGTGAAGGTGCCCTCGGCGCCCAGGTGGTACTTGACGTCGCCGGAGCCGTGCATGGACTTCGGGTCGAGGTTGCCCTCGAACTCGCGGAAGATCTGCGCGTACGACTTGCCGACGATGTTGGCCAGCACGTTCAGCCGACCCCGGTGCGGCATGCCGACGACGACCTCGTCCAGCCGGGACTCGGCCGCCGAGTCGATGACGGCGTCGAGCAGCGGGATGACGGACTCGCCACCCTCCAGCGAGAACCGCTTCTGGCCGACGTACTTCGTCTGGAGGAACGTCTCGAACGCCTCGGCGGCGTTCAGACGGCGCAGGATGCGCAGCTGCTCCTCGCGCTCCGGGGTGGAGAACGGGCGCTCGACGCGGTCCTGGATCCACCTGCGCTGCTTCGGGTCCTGGATGTGCATGTACTCGATGCCGGTGGTGCGGCAGTACGAGTCGCGCAGCACGCCGAGGATCTCGCGCAGCTTCAGCATCGACTTGCCGGCGAAACCGCCGACGGCGAACTCGCGCTCCAGGTCCCACAGGGTGAGGCCGTGCGAGGCGATGTCCAGGTCGGGGTGCTTGCGCTGCTTGTACTCCAGCGGGTCGGTGTCGGCCATGACGTGGCCGCGCACCCGGTAGGAGTGGATCAGGTCGAAGACGCGGGCGGCCTTGGTGACCTCGTCGTCGTGGGAGACGTCGATGTCCTGGTTCCAGCGCACCGGCTCGTACGGGATGCGCAGGGACTCGAAGATCTCGTCGTAGAAGTCGTTCTGCCCCAGCAGCAGCTGGTGCATCTGGCGCAGGAACTCGCCGGACGCCGCGCCCTGGATGACGCGGTGGTCGTAGGTCGAGGTCAGCGTCATGACCTTGGAGATGCCCAGCTTGTTCAGGGTGTCCTGGGAGGTGCCCTGGAACTCCGCCGGGTACTCCATCGCGCCGACGCCGACGATGAGGCCCTGCCCGGGCATCAGACGCGGCACGGAGTGGACGGTGCCGATGCCGCCGGGGTTGGTCAGCGACGCGGTGACGCCGGAGAAGTCGTCCATCGTCAGCTTGCCGTTGCGGGCGCGCCGGACGATGTCCTCGTAGGCCTGCCAGAACTCGAAGAAGGTGAGGGTCTCGGCCTTCTTGATCGCGGCGACGACGAGCTGGCGGTCACCGTTCGGCTTCACCAGGTCGATGGCCAGGCCGAGGTTCACGTGGTCGGGCTTGACCAGCGTGGGCTTGCCGTCCTTCTCGGTGAACGAGTGGTTCATCGAGGGCATCGCCTTCAGCGCCTGCACCATGGCGTAGCCGATGAGGTGCGTGAAGGAGACCTTGCCGCCACGGGCGCGCTTGAGGTGGTTGTTGATGACGATGCGGTTGTCGAAGAGCAGCTTCACCGGGACCGCGCGGACGGAGGTGGCCGTCGGCAGCTCCAGCGAGGCGTTCATGTTCTTCGCGACGGCGGCACCGGGGCCGCGCAGCGTCACGTACTCGGGGCCGGCGCTCGGCTCCTCGGCGGCCGGGGCGCTCTTCGGCTGCTCCTTGGGCGTGGCGGCCTGTGCCTTCGGCTGCTCGTCCTTCGGCGCGGGCCGGGGCGTGGCGGCCTTCGGCTGCTCGGCCGGTGCCTTCGGGGCGGCCGGCTCCGGCGCGCGCTGCGGGGCCTGCTGGGCCGGCCGGGCCGCGGCCTGCGGCTGCGGAGCCGCCGCGGTCTGCGGCTGCCCGGCGGGCTTCTCCCCGGCGGCCGGGGCGGCCCCGGCCTGCGCGGGGGCGGCGGCTGCGGGAGCCTGCGGCTCCGCGCTCGTCGTCTGGCCCGGCTTGTAGTCGGCGAAGAAATCCCACCAGGCCCGGTCTACCGAGTTCGGGTCCTGGAGGTACTGCTGGTAGATCTCGTCGACGAGCCACTCGTTGTGACCGAAACCGGTGACGGGGCTCTTTCCTTGCCCGTCCTGGTCGGTCGAGATGCTCGAGGTCTTCGGGGACTGTGACGACACGGCGGCAACCGCCCTCTTCCGCTTCACATGGTGGTGGACAGCGGGAATTAAGGCTACGCCCCCGATGCCGTTCGGTGCAGTCCGGACCGGCCAGTCGTCGCGCACGTCACATCTGGAGCGGTGTTTCAGGGCGCGCGGAGGTGGGAAAGACACTGGGTTTTGCCTGCTCCGGGTACGTCGGCCCACGACTGCGGCCACCGAGTGCCACAGCCTTTCGAAGGCGTTACCGGTTCACGCGGGTTTCACACCCGGGTGGCCGAAGAGACGTCTCCCCGACACCGACGGACGGCGCCGTCGCCGAGCCTACGTCACTCCGGCAGCCGACCGAGACCCGGAAGAGTGACGACCATGCGGCAGCCCCGGGGGGACTCCGCGACCCTGATCCGGCCCCCGTGCAGGTTCACCGCCCAGCGGGCGATGGCCAGGCCGAGCCCGGTGCCGCCGTCCCCCGAGTCGGCGCTCGCCGACCGCCCGAACCGCTCGAAGACCCGCTCCCGGTCCGGCTCGGGGATGCCCGGTCCCTCGTCCTGCACCTCCAGCTCCAGCCCCTGCGGCTGCCGCCCGGGCCGGGCCGAGACGGTGACGCGGCCGTGCGCCGGGCTGTGCTTGACGGCGTTGTCGATGAGGTTGGTGACCACCTGGTGCAGCCGCTCGGAGTCCGCGTGCGCGGTCAGCTCCGGCGGGGAGACGTCCAGGTGCAGGTGCACGTCCGTGCGCGCGTGGCCCTGGCGCTTGCTCATGTTGGCCTCCTTCAGCACGTTCGCCAGGTAAGGCCACACCTCGAAGCGTCGCGCCTGCAGCGGCAGGACGCCGTGGTCGAGCCGGGAGAGGTCGAGCAGCTGCTCGACCAGGCCACCGAGCCGCTCGGTCTGCCGCAGGGCCGTCATCATCGTCTCCGGGTCGGGCCGCGACACGCCGTCCACGACGTTCTCCAGCACCGCGCGCAGGGCCGCGATGGGGGTGCGCAGCTCGTGCGACACGTTCGCCACGAGCTCCTTGCGGTGCCGGTCCGCCGCCTCCAGATCGGCCGCCATCACGTTGAAGGTGGCACCCAGCTCCCCCAGCTCGTCCCGCCGGTCGAACTGGACGCGGCGGGCGTAGTCGCCCCGGGCCATCGCGCGCGCCGCGTCCGTCAGCTCGTCGAGCGGGGCCGCGAGGCGCTGCGCGACGAACTGCGTGATCAGCAGCGAGGCGATCACCGCGAGGATGACGATGACGCGCAGCTCGATCGCCACGTTGAGCGCGACCACGATGAGGAACGTCGTGATGCCGACCGAGACGCTGACCAGCCAGCCGAGCGCGCCCTTCACGGACCGGAACGGGTCCACGTGGCGCAGTGCGGCCCAGGTCCTGGCCTTGAGGGACGGCCGCTCGGCCCGGGCCCGGCATCCGGAGGGGCCGGCCGTCGGCCGGTAGCCGCTCACCCGGCGGTCAGGCGCCGTCGCCGGCCGGCGCGGGGGACTCCAGCGCGTAGCCGACGCCGTGCACGGTCCGGATGCGCTCGGCACCGATCTTGCGGCGCAGCGCCTTGATGTGGCTGTCGACGGTGCGGGTGCCCGAGGCGTCGGACCAGTCCCACACCTCCGCCAGGAGCTGCTCGCGGGAGAGGACCGCGCGCGGCGAGTTGGCCAGGCACACCAGGAGGTCGAACTCGGTGGGGGTCAGGTGCACGTCCTGGCCGGTGACCCGCACACGCCGCTGTGCGTGGTCGATCTCCAGCTCGCCCAGGCGCAGCGAGCCCGCCGGGGGGACGGCCGCCGCCTGCGTCGCCCGCTCCACGCGGCGCAGCAGGACGTGCACGCGGGCGGCCAGCTCCCGCATGGAGAACGGTTTCGTCATGTAGTCGTCCGCGCCGACGCCGAGGCCCACGAGCATGTCCGTCTCGTCGTCGCGGGCGGTCAGCATGAGTACCGGCACCGGGCGCCGCGCCTGCACGCGGCGGCACACCTCCAGCCCGTCGTAGCCGGGGAGCATGACGTCCAGGACCAGCAGCTCCGGGTTCCAGCTCTCGGCGGTCGACACCGCGGCCGGTCCGTCGGCGGCGGTCTGCACGGCGAAACCCTCCGCGCGCAGCCGCGCGGCGATCGCCTCGACGATCGTCGGATCGTCCTCGACGACCAGGATGCGCCGCTGCGCGCCGGGGGTGGCCGCCGCGCCCGCGCCGCCCTGGGACTGCGCCGTGTTCGTGTGCTCCATCTGCCCCGCCTGCCTGTGCCGTCCCCGAGGTGTGTGGCAGCAGCGTAGAGGGGGTGCGGGCCGCCGGGCCATGCCGGGCCTGTTCCGGGCGGGGTCCACCCCGGGTCCGGCGTACGATGACATGCCCTTACGGCCGGTTGACAGGTGTGGCGTCGACCACTGACATTGACCGAGGACCGGGACGCGAGCGGCGGCCCCGACGCCAGCGAACGTGCCCGCGCACGGAAGGGAGCCCGTCGATGCGGACCACAGCACGAACGGCACGCACCCGGCCCACCGAGCGCGACACCGGCACGGCCGGCGGGACGTCCCGGGCGCGGTCCGGCGAGGACCGGCCGCGCGGCGAGGGGAGCACGCAAGCGCGCGGCGCGGCGGACGCCCGGCGGGGCGCCCGCTCCGGTCGTGCGGAGTCGGGGCGGGGCACACCGCCCCAGCCGCCCCACCTGCCGCCGCACCGCCACCTGGCCCGGCTGCTGCCCGACCCCAAGGGCACTCCGTTCACGTTCTGCTACCTGCTGCTCCTGGTCGCGACCACCCTGCTGACGGAGTTCGGTGATCCGGAGGTCGTCGGGCGCTGGCTGGCCGGCTCCAGCACGGACGTGCAGAACCTGTCCAAGGAGCCGCTCTTCGTCCTCGTGGCGAGCGCGATGTTCTACAACGGGCCGCTGCTGGCCCCCGTCGCCTTCGGCTTCGTCTTCGCGCTGACCGGCCTGGAGCGCCGGGTCGGGGGCTGGCGCACGGCGGCGGTGTTCGTCGCCGGGCACGTCCTCGCGACGCTCGCGACCCAGCTCACCGTCGCGGCGGCCGTCGCCCTCGACCACCTGCCGGAGTCCTCGCTGAGCCGGCTGGACTACGGCATCAGCTGCGGTGTGCTGGCCTGCGCCGGCGCGCTCGCGGGTGTGCTGCGCGTGGTGTGGGCGCGCTGGCTCCTGCTGGGCGCCCTCGCCACGCTGGTCGTGTCCGACCTCGTCACCCTCAAGGACCCGGTGACGGACTGGAGCCACCTGCTGGCCCTGCTGACCGGCATCGCGCTCTGGCTGCCCCTGCGCCGCTACCAGCGCCAGGGCTCCGCCGCCCACCCCCACCCCGCCTGAGCCCGGCCCCACCGACCCCGGCCCCACCGACCCCGGCCGCGTCGGCCCCGGCCGGGGCGAGCCGCCCACCCCTGGCGGCGTGCGGGCGCGCCCGGCTGCGAAATACTGGCCTCCGGCGCCGCCGGGAAGGCTCCGGACGCGACGGCGGCGGGACGGCCTCCGGCACCGCGCGGGACGGGACGCCCGCCGGTCGGCAGCGGTGGGTGAAGGGAAGCTGACGTGGACGACGAGGGGTCCGCCCCCGAGGTGCTCGACCTCGAACGCGAACTGTCGGTGCTCCTGCGCCGGGCGCGCGCCTCCTCGGGGGAGATGGCCCGCGAGCTCCACCCCGACCTGGAACCGGCGGCCTACGGGATCATGCTGCGACTCGACGAGACGGGAGCGCAGCGCGCCACCGCGCTCGCCGCCTACTTCGGCGTCGGCAAGGGGACCATGAGCCGTCAGCTCACCGCCCTGGAGCGGCTGGGGCTGCTCGCCCGCAGCCCCGACCCGGCCGACGGCCGGGCCTTCCTGGTCGAGCTGACGCCCGAGGGGCGGCGCAGTTTCGCCCGGGTGCGCGGGGTGCGGCGCGAGCGGTACCTGCGCCGGCTCGCCGGGTGGGAGCGTGCGGACATCGCCGAGCTGGCCCGTCTCCTGCACCGGCTGAACGCTCCGCAGGAGCCGCACGCCTGATCCCCCGGTGCGGCGTCGGGGGCCGGGGAGGCGCGGTCAGAAGACCACCAGGGCGGCCGTCGCGTCGTCGCGTGCCTTGCCCCGGGGATGGTCGACGCCCTCCGGGTCGGCCGCCTCGGCCGCCCGCACCCGGCGCAGCACCGCCGTGGGCCCCTGCTCACACAGCGCGGTGTGCAGGGCCGCCCAGTCGCCGAGGTCGAACGTCTCCGTCCAGCGCGTGGCGCCGTCCGTCAGCGCGGCCAGCGAGCTGACCCGGTCGCGGGGCGTCGTCCCCGTGACGGCCCGCTCGGCGACGGAGGGGTCCGCGGCGGCGGTGAAGAAGCCACCCGCGACGTTGCGCCGCGCCTCGATGCGGGCGGCCCGCTCGGCGCGGGGCAGCCCGCTCGCCGCCGCGCGCACCGGATCCAGCCGCTGGTCCAGGACCGGCGTCACCGTGCCCGTCGGGGAGGCGAGGAGCAGGACGGAGTCGGAGAGCACGAGGTGTTCGACGGTCTCGTCGTCCCAGCGCACCACGACGACGGTTGCCTGCGGCGTCCTGGGGTGAGAAAGGTCACAGGTTGAGCGATGTCCGTCGGAGGTATGGACCACTGCTCGCGCGAGGCACTGGGTCAGCGTCATGTCCCGTCGCGAACCGGACAGTTCGAGCAATCCGGCCGCCAGTCGAGCGGTGTACCACGGCACTCCGTGGCGGCATCCGTCGTCCCCTGCGGGGGGAGTCACCCCGTCCAGGACGACCAGGGCGCCGCCCGTGCCCGAGGCGGGGAGCGCCGCCGAAACGTGGTCCTGGTTGGGGACTTCGGCCGAGCCGGGGAGCGTGGACATCTCTACGCGCATGCGTTCAGTGTGCCGAAGCGCCGGCCCTGCGGCCCGCTGCGGTGGCCCCGACCCGCGACCGGGTGGGTCCGGACCGGACCCGGTCCCCGAACTTCGCGCAATTCGGCCGGAATCGCGCGGTCCGCGCCGCTGCGGGCGCGCATCCTTCCACGCTCCGCCGAAGGTTCCAAGCCTGGTGTGCCGGTGGCCCATGACGGCGACAATGGTCGGAGTTGTTCCGCAACTCGCGGGTGAGGTTCACTTTTTCGAGTGGCCGGGAAGAGGAAGTCCCACCCGCGCCCGAACGACCCGTGCAGGGTCGTATGCCGTTGTGCGGTGTGGCGTCGATCCGTTCGCCCTGCCGCGCCGTAGGAGTCGCCTACCGGGCCGCCCCGGGACGGCGGTAAGGAGAATGCGAGCACGGGTGGGGATGCAGCGACTTCGAGGCGGCCGCCGTCAGCGGCAGGACGCCCCCCAGGAGGCACCCGGCCGCCGCGCCCGGGTCCGTAACCGGCTGCTCGCCTCGGTGGCCCTGTGCACGATCGCCGTCGCGGCGGCCGGCGTCCCCAGCATCGTCACCGGAACGTCCGAGGTGGCGGAGGCGCAGGAGCTCGTCGACCGGGCCGAGACGGCCCGCCGGGCGGTCTCCCTCGCCCACGCCGTGGCCGACGAGCGGGACGACACCGTCCGGGCGCTGGCCGAACGCGGCGCCGACAGCGCACCGGACGTCCCCGAGGCCGACGTCCCCGGCGCGGTGGCACCGGACCCGGGCGTACCCGACCCGGGTGTACCCGGCGCCGCGACGGGCGGCACCGGCGTCCCCGACGCCGCTCAGTCCGGCGGTACGGGCGTCCCCGACCCGGGCACCGTCGGTGGCACGGGCACCCCCGGCGACACCGGTACCTCCGGCGCGACGGGAACCGGGACGTCCGGGGCCGCGTCCACCGTCAACCACAGCGTCCGCCACTCCGGTGCCGTCTCGGCCGGGGACGAGGAGACCGACGAGGCGTCCCGCTCCCGGGTGGACCGGAAGGTCGCCGAGCTGCGCGCACAACTCCCCAGCGACGTGCGGGCCCTGCTGGACCGTCTGCCCGAGCTGCGGCAGGAGGCCGAGGCCGCCGACGGCGGGGCGAAGGACGCGCAGGCGGCCCACTCGGGCTACACCGACATCGTGCTCGCCCTCGGGGGCGTGGCCGAGGCCGCCGCCCGGGAGCTGCCCGCCCGTGCCGGTGACGACACCGCCGCCGCCCTGCCCCACCTCGGACGGGCCGTCGCCCAGGCGTCGGCCACCCGGGGCCTGCTGCTGGGCGTCCTCACCGAGCAGGACGGCGACAGCCGCCTCGCCTCGGCCGCCCAGGCGGCCCGCGTCCGCGAGCAGAGCGCCCTCGCCGACTTCGAGCGGCTGGCCCCGGACCGCACCCGGGAGACGTTCGGCAGCACCGTCAACGGCACCGACGTCACCACGGCCGAGGCCTACCTCGACGAACTCGCCGACCGCCCCGAGCTGACCGACGAGGAGCTGGACGTCAGCCCGGAGCGCGTCGCCTCCGCCCTCACCACCCGCATCGACCGGATGCGGGGCGTCCACTCCGCCCTGGCCGGCGCCGAGGTGGCCCGGCTCGAACAGCTCCGGGACGACGACGTCACCGCGCTCCAGCTCCGCATCGCCCTGCTCGGCGCGGCGGTGCTGCTGGCGGCGGGCGTGAGCATCAGCACCGCCCGGTCCATGGCCCGACCGCTCGCCGCCGTGCGCCGGGGCAGCATGCGGGTGGCCGCCGATCCGGTCGCCGAGGAACCGGTGCGGTACACCGGCCGCAACGACGAGTTCGCCGACGTCGTGCGCGCCGTCAACACCCTGCGTGACGCGGCGGCCGGGCTGACCGAACGGGCCCGCACCGCCGAGGAGACGACGGCCGGGGGCGATGCCGAGCGGGACCGCCTGGGCGCCGAGTGCACACGGCTGCGGTCCGAGAAGGAGGCCCTGCGGGCCGAGCAGGAGGCCCTGCGGGACGAACGGGACGCCCTGCGGGCCGCAGAGGAGACCCTGCGGGCCGAGCTGACCGGCCGGGACGGCGCCGTGCACGGCACCTTCGTCCAGCTCGCGCTGCGCAGCCTCGGCCTGGTCGAGCGCCAGCTCGCACTCATCGAGTCCATGGAGGAGAAGGAGCACGAGCCGGAGCGCCTGAAGACCCTCTTCACGCTGGACCACATGGCCACGCGGATGCGGCGGCACGGCGAGAACCTCCTGCTGCTCGCCGGCTCCGAGCACGCGGCCGGACACCAGCCGCAGCCCGTCCCCCTGCTGGACGTCCTGCGGGCCTCGGTCAGCGAGATCGAGCGCTACGAGCGCGTCGAGCTGACCTCCCTGCCGCCGCACGCCCAGGTATCCGGGTTCGCCGCGGACGACGTCAGCCACCTCGTCGCCGAACTCCTCGACAACGCCACCGCGTTCTCGCCGCCGGACGCCCGGGTCGAGCTCTCCGGCTGGTTGCTGGAGAACGGCGAGGTCATGCTCTCCGTCCAGGACGAGGGCATCGGCATGGCCGCCGACCGTCTGGTGGAGCTGAACGAGCGGCTGGGGGAGCCGGGGGACCGTCGTCCGCCCGAGCCGGACGGGCACGGGGCCGGGGGCCTCGGCCTCGGGCTCTACGTCGTCGCCCGACTCGCGGCCCGACACGGGATCCGGGTGCAGTTGCGGCCCCAGCGCCAGGGCGGCATCACCGCCGTGGCCGTGCTGCCGCGCGCCCTCCTGCCCGACCGCCCCGCGCCCGGCGTTCCGGGCGCCGCGCCGGCGGTGGAGACGACGACCGGGATGCCGGGCTCGGTGGCGGAGGCCAACTCCAACACGCTGCCCCCGCGCCCCGGACGCCGGCTCGCCGCCCGACGGCTGCCCGATCCCGCTCCGGAGCACCCCGACGCCGACTCCGCTCCGGACGCCGAACCGCCCGCCCCCGCCGCCGAGCAGCACGAGGCGGCCCCCGGGCAGGACGAGCCCGTCGCGGACGCCGCCGGCCCTGCGGACGCCGCCGGCCCCGCCGACCCTGAGCACGCCGCCGACCCCATCGCGTCCGCGCCGCCGTCCGCCGCGGTGCGGCTGCCCGCGCAGCCCGCCGAGCCGGACGAGCACGCCCGCGCCGTCGACGAGTCGCAGCCGTCCCGCGAGGAGAGCGGTGAGCAGCCCGCCGGGCGTCGGCTCACCGACAAGGGGTTGCCCAAGCGCACCCCGCACCTCACCAGTCCCGCCCCCCGGTCCGGTGCCACTGGCGGCCCGGACCGCAGCGGGGTGACCGCCGACGAGCTGCGCAAGCGGCTCGGCGGCTTCCAGAGCGGGGCCCGCCAGGGCCTGCGCGAGGCGGCGGCGCGGATCGCCGCCGACGAACCGTCCGCCGACCGGACCGGAGGGGAACCGGCCGCCGGGCCGAACCCGTCCGACGACCGGCCGGCGGCGGACGACATGGGTGGCACCGAGGAGGCACGTCAGTGAACGCGTCCACCACCGCGGACACACGCCGCAGCGAAGCCGACAACCTGCGCTGGTTGCTGGCCAATCTGGTCGAGGAGGTCCCCGGCATCCGTTCGGTCGCCGTGGTCTCCTCCGACGGACTGCTCCTGCTGTCCTCCGATCCCACGCAGTCCGGCGCCGGGCCGGACGGCGCGCAGGTCGTCGCGGGGCCCAGAGGATCGAGCGCGGACCTGGCCACGATCGTGTCCGGTCTGGGCTCGCTCACCACGGGGGCGGCCGGTCTGATGGACGGCGGCGGGGTCACGCAGACCATGGTCGCCATGGAGGGCGGTGCGCTGTTCGTCATGTCCATCAGCGACGGCTCCCTGCTCGGCGTGTACGCGACCCCCGACTGCGACATGAACGTCATCGGCTACCACATGGCGCTGTTCGTGGGCCGGGCCGGGCACGTCCTCACCCCCGAACTCCGCACCGAGTTGCGCAAGACGATGGAGCTGGACCAGTGACCGCGCACCCCGCCCTGCCCGTGCGGGGCGCCGACCGCAAACCCGCCCGGGTCCGCCCCTACTCGCTCACCGGCGGCCGCACGCGCTTCGGCCACGTCCTGCTGGTCGAGACGTACGTCGCCGCCATCGAGGCGCCCGAGCCGCTGCGCGAACTCCCCGGCCTGAGCCGCGAGGGCCTGCGCGACCGGGTGATGCCGGAGATGCGCGCGATCATCGAGCTGTGCCGCCGCATGCGCACGGTCGCGGAGATCGCCGCCCTGCTGAGCATGCCCCTGGGGGTGGTGCGGGTCCTGCTGAGCGACCTGGCGGACCAGGGCCGCATCCGTGTTTACGGAACCGGCCGCGAGAGCGCCGGACGTCCCGACCGCGCACTACTGGAAAGGGTGTTGGGTGGACTACGCCGACTCTGACACCGCACCGAACGCACCATCCGCACCGAACGCGCCCGCCGCGACGACCACGGCGCCGGAGCGGCCCTCGACCGCCGGGCCGGACGTCCTGGCCGGTCCCGCGCCCCTGGCCCCCGTGCAGCCGGCGGAGACGCTCCACGACTGGCAGAGCGACACCTCGCGGGCGCCGATCGCGACGAAGATCGTCGTCGCCGGTGGTTTCGGCGTGGGCAAGACGACCTTCGTCGGCGCGGTCTCCGAGATCGAGCCGCTCACCACCGAGGCGGTGATGACGCAGGCCAGCGAGGCGACCGACGACCTCGCCGCCACCCCCGAGAAGACGACGACCACCGTCGCCATGGACTTCGGGCGCATCACCCTCGACGCCGACCTGGTGCTGTACCTGTTCGGCACCCCCGGCCAGCAGCGGTTCTGGTTCATGTGGGACGACCTCGTCCGGGGCGCCATCGGCGCGGTGGTCATGGCCGACACCCGTCGGCTGGACGACTGCTTCCCGGCCCTCGACTACTTCGAGAGCTGCGGCATCCCCTATGTCGTGGCCGTCAACCACTTCGAGGGGACGCAGCGCTACGACGTCGAGGACGTGCGCGAGGCGCTGTCCGTCCCCGACCAGGTGCCCGTCGTCGTCATCGACGCGCGGCGCACCGACAGCGTCGTCGACGCCCTGATGGCCCTCGTCGGCCACGCGGTCGCGCTCACCCCCGTCTGAGGGCCCGCTCCGCAGCCCCCCACACGTCCACCGGCACCACCGGCCCCGTCCGGGGCGCGAGGCCGCGTCACCGTTACAAGGAGAGGTTCGACATGCGCAGAATACTCATCGTGGGTGCCGGGCAGGCCGGTCTCCAGCTCGCGCTGGGCCTGCAGGCGCAAGGGTACGACGTCACCGTCATGTCGAACCGGACGGCGGACGAGATCCGGGGCGGCCGGGTCATGTCCACCCAGTGCATGTTCGACCAGGCCCTCCAGCACGAGCGCGACACGCAGATCAACTTCTGGGAGAGCCAGGCGCCCCGCGTCCAGGGGCTCGGCGTCTCCGTCGCCGCCCCCGACGGCTCCCAGGCCATCGACTGGCTCGGCCACCTGGACCACTACGCCCAGTCGGTCGACCAGCGGCTGAAGATGGCCGGCTGGCTGGAGACGTTCGCCCAGCGCGGCGGCCAACTCGTCATCCACGGCGCGGCCGTCTCCGACCTGGACTTCTTCGCCCGGACCTACGACCTGGTACTCGTCGCGGCGGGCAAGGGCGAACTGGTCTCCATGTTCGCCCGGGACGCCGAACGCTCCCCCTACGACGCCCCGCAGCGCGCCCTGGCCGTCGCCTACGTGCACGGGCTCGGCCCCCGTCCCGAGCACCCCGACACCGAGGGCGTGCGCTGCAACCTCGTCCCCGGTGTCGGCGAGTTGTTCGTCATACCCTGCCTGACGACGTCCGGGCGCTGCGACACCCTCTTCTGGGAAGGTGTCCCCGGCGGCCCGCTCGACGTCTTCCAGGACATCAAGGACCCGGCGGAACACCTGGCGACGACGCTGGAACTGATGGAGAAGTTCCTGCCCTGGGAGTACGCGCGCGCGACGAAGGTCGAGCTGACGGACGCGGGCGGCACGCTCGCCGGACGCTACGCCCCGACCGTGCGCAAGCCCGTCGGCCGGCTGCCCGGCGGCGGTGCGGTGCTGGGCGTGGCCGACGTCGTCGTCGCCAACGACCCGATCACGGGCCAGGGCTCCAACTCGGCGTCCAAGTGCGCCGCCGCCTACCTGGCCGCCATCCTCGAGAACGGCGACCGGCCCTTCGACGAGGCGTGGATGCAGGCCACGTTCGACCGCTACTGGGAGACCGCGCGGCACGTCACCAAGTGGACGAACGCCATGCTCGCCCCGCCCCCCGAGCACGTGGTGAACATGCTGGGTGCGGCGGGCGAACTCCAGCCCGTCGCCGACCGGTTCGCCAACGGCTTCAACAACCCGGCCGATTTCGAGGAGTGGTTCTACGACCCCGCGAAGACCGAGGCGTACCTGGCCTCCGTCACCGGCTGACGCCCGGCGTCACGGCGTCGGACGGGGCGTCGGCGCCGGGGTGCCGGGCGGGACGCCCGGGTCCGGCGCGGGGGCCTGCGTCGAGCCGTACCCCGTGTCGGCGCCCTCGCGCGCGCCCGGCGGGAGCGGCGGCGGGGTGTAGTCGGCCAGCGGCCGCCCGTCCGCGTCCGGGCGGACGGCGCCGAGCAGCGGGTTGGCGGCCAGCGGGGAGACCTTCACCGTCGCCCCCGGCCTCGGCGCCTGCACCACCTGCCCGTCACCGAGGTAGAGGGCGACGTGCGTGGCCTCGGGGAAGTAGACCACCAGGTCGCCCGGCCGCAGGTCGGCCAGGTCGACGCGGGGCAGCCGTCGCCACTGCTCCTGGCTGGTGCGCGGGACGACGCGGTCCGCGCGGGCCCAGGCCCACGACGTCAGGCCCGAGCAGTCGAACGACTCCGGGCCCTCGGCCCCCCACCGGTAGGGCTTGCCCACCTGCGCCAGGGCGGAGCGCACGGCCTCGGCCCCGGCCGCCGTGGGGGTGGTGGGCGTGGCGGGGGTGCCGCCGACCTTCCCGTCGTCCAGCAGGGCCCGCTGCGCCGTCGCCGTCTGCGAGCGCTCCAGCTCCCGGACGGCGGCGAGCTGGGCGTCGCTCACCGAGGCGAGCAGTCCGGCGATCTCGTCGAGCCGGTCGCGGACGGCGTCGCGGTGCTCGGCCTCCTCCTCGGCGAGCTCCCGGCGCCGTGCCAGAGCCTCGCGGGCCCGCTCGGCGGCGCGCTCCAGCCGCTGCTCGGCCGCCACCACCCGACGCACCACGCCGGCCTGGCTCTTGGCGGCCTCGCCCACCAGGTGACCCCGGTGGAAGACCTCCTGCGGATCGTCGTCGACCAGCAGCAGCCGCAGGTACGGGGCGAGACCGGGGGAGCCGCCCTGGTACTGCTCGCGGGCCATGCGACCGGCCGCCCGGCGTTCGGCGGCCAGCTCCGCGCGGACGTCCCCGAGCCGCCGGTTCAGCCGGTCCACGGTCGCGCGGTGTTCGCGCAGGGCCTCCTCGGCGGCGTTGTAGTCGTCGGTCGCCGACGAGGCGTCCCGGTAGAGGGTGCGCAGCTCGCTGAGCAGCTCCCCGACGGAGCGCGGCGGGGCGGCGGGGGCGCGCTGCGGTTCCGGGGCGGCGGGGGCGCGTCCGGGGGCCGCGTCGGCGGGCGGCCTGCCGTCCTGAGCCGTGGGGGCGGGAGTGCCGAGGGTGCCGGGGCCGTCGGGGGCGCGGGGGGTGCGGCGCGGCGGTTCGTCCGGGTGCCGGGGCGGTCCGGTCAGCGGCCCCTGCCACACCGGGTCCGGCGGTGCGGTATCGCGCCCGCCCTCCGGCCCGCGTTCCGGCCCGTCCTCCCGTGCGCCGCCCGGGTCGTCGCGCGGCCGGTCGGGCCGGTCCCCGGGTGCGTCCAGCGGGGCGGGTCCGGCGGTCGCGGGGGACGTCAGCGGGCCGAGCGGTGCGGTGAGGGCCAGGACCGCGGCCGTCGTGGCGCACAGCCCGGCGACCCGGTCCCGTGGACGCCGCCGGGAGCGCCACTGGGAACGCCGTCGGGGTTCGGCTGACACGACATCACCTCCGCGTCCAGCCAAGGCGATACGGAGGTCAGATCGTCATATTGTCGCCGTCGAGTAGGGCAACCGGCCCACCCGGAATCACCCCCACGGGGCCCGCGCTCCGTGCGGACGCCGTCCTCAGGCCCGTCGGCGGAAGGGCCAGGCGCGCGGGGGCCGTCCCTCCGGCTCGTACACGTACCGCCAGCCGCGCGGCAGGCCCAGCCGACCCGAGCCTGCCGCCTCCAGCCGGTAGGCGTGGACGGTCGGGGCACCGCCCGCCGCGTCCGGCACCGGGACCTCGTACCACTTCGGCGGCCGTCCGGTCGGGCCCAGCAGGACGTCCAGCACCCGGCCGTCCAGCGGCCCGCCCACGAACGTCGTCCTCTCGCTTCTCACGCGGCCAGTCTCACAGGAGTGCCGCGCCGACGCCCATCACGGGTACCAGCCGGCGGAACAGCTCACCCACCGGGCCCTCCGGCCGCTCCCGCGCCACGGCCATCTCGACCACGCCCGCCACCTGCTCGTCCCGGCTCGCGGCGACCATCAGCTGCCCGACGAACTGGTCCACCAGCAGGTCCCGCAGCTCCTCGCGCGGCGGTTCCTTCCCCTCGTCCAGCCAGATCAGGGACGCCGCCTCCACGGCCGAGATCCACGTGCGCACCGCCATCCGCAGCGGCGTGCGCGGCTCCGCGATCTCCAGATGGCCGAGGATGACGTCGGCGGCCGTCCGGCGGACCTCGTCCACGATCGCGCTCGTGCGCGTCGTCTCCGCGACGCTGCCGCCCGCCAGGAGCGCGGTGAACCCGGCGTCGTGCTGCTCGACGAAGGCCAGGTACCGGTCCAGCACCCGCAGCAGGCGTTCGGTGAGCGGGCCGGTGTGCGGCTCGTCGAAGCAGCTCTCCAGCGCGTCCGCCGCGTTGCGCAGCGCCGCCTCGTACAGCTGCTGCTTCCCGCCGGGGAAGTAGCGGTAGACCAGGGGCCGGGACACCCCCGCCGCCGCGGCCACGTCGTCCAGGGTGATCTCCTCGGGCGGGCGCTGCGCGAAGAGGCCGAGCGCCGTGGAGATGAGCTGGGCCCGCCGCTGGTCCACGCTCAGTCGGCGGTATGCGGGGGCAGTCATGCTCAGCAGGGTATCCGGGGGGCGCCCCGGCGACCCCGGCGAGGGCGGGAGGGGTCCGCCGGGAGCCCGGGGGGCGTCACGCGGCCAGCAGGCCCGAGCTCACCCACAGCCGACGGCCCGCGCCGCGCAGCACCCCGATCTCGTCCAGGAAGTCCGTCAGCCGCTTGGCACCCGCCTGCATGACCTCCCGGCGGTGCGCGCTCGCCCGCACCTGCGCCACCGCCTCCCGCCGGTCCAGCCCGGCGTCCGTGTAGACCTGCGGGTTGACGAACGCGACCGAGAAGACGCGGGCCGCCTCGCCGGAGCTGAGCCGGGTGAGCGTCTGCTGCCAGCGCGGCGCCGTCACCATCTGGCGGCGCAGCTCCTCCCGCGCGTACCGCACGTGCCGCGCCTCCTCGACGACGTGGATGCGCGTCACCCCGCGCACCAGCGGCTGCACCCGCTCGTCCGGGAAGGTCAGCCGCTGCATCCAGTCCAGGATCTCCTCGCCCAGCAGCGTGCAGGCGAACGAACCGGGCGTCGTGGAGACCGTCTTGAGCACCCGCGCCATGTTGTGGTTCGTACGGCTCACCGGGTACGGCTCCGACCCGCCCCGGGTGATGAGGCGGCCGAACATCATCGAGTGCCGGCACTCGTCGGCGATCTCCGTCAGCGCGTACCGCACGTGGCTGCTGGTGAGCGGCTTGTCGTAGATGTGCCGCACGAGGAGCTGCATGAGGATGATCTCGAACCAGATGCCCAGCGACGCCAGCGACGCGGCCTCCAGCCGGGCCAGGTCCATGCGCTGCTCCTCCGGCATCCGCCGCCACAGCGGGGTGTCGTAGAGGGAGACCAGCTCCGGCGGCCAGAACCACTTGCCCTCCTCGAAGGGCGCGTCCCAGTCCAGCTCCCGGTCCGGGTCGAACGAGTGCTTGCGGGACGCCTCCAGGAGCCGTTCCGCGACCTCCTCGCGGTCCTTGAGGCGGCCGAGTGCGTCGCGCAGCAGTGTGCGGTCGGTACCGAGGTCGGAGGCTGTGGACATGGATGCACCTCGCTGCGGGATCTGGGCACGGTGATGCGTTACCGGCGGTCACATCGGCGATCCTTTTATGAGACTGCCCGTCAGCAAGCGCGTCAAGACCCGGGACGCCGACTTTTCGCAGTCCGCCCCGACTCCGTCCCAACTCCGACGCACACGACAAGGGTTCTCCCTGATTCCGGCGTAGCCCGCCGTTCCTACCCTCACCCCAGGGCCACCCCGGCCCGCGTCCGAGCCCGGTTGCGGGTCCGGACGGGACACGAAGGGAGGAAGAGATGCTGAGACGCTTGACGGCCCCGGTCGCGGCCCTGGCCCTCGCCATATCCGGCCTCGCGTTCACCGGAAGCGCCGGCGCACAGCCGCAGCAGTCCCCCACGACTGCCGTCACGGCGACCGCGCCCGACATCTCGCTCGCAGGCGTCAAGGAACACCTGAACGAGTTCCAGCGGATAGCCGACGCCAACGGCGGCAACCGCGCCCACGGCCGCCCCGGCTACAAGGCGTCCGTCGACTACGTACAGGCCCAGCTCGACGCCGTCGGCTTCCAGACGCGGGTGCAGTCCTTCAGCTACTACGGCGCCACCGGCTACAACCTCATCGCCGACTGGCCCGGCGGCGACCCCGACGACGTCCTCATGGTCGGCGGGCACCTCGACGGGGTCAGCTCCGGCGCCGGCATCAACGACAACGGCTCGGGCTCGGCCGCCATCCTCGAAGTCGCCCTGGAGGTCGCCCGCAACGACCACCAGCCGCAGAAGCACCTGCGCTTCGCCTGGTGGGGCGCCGAGGAGCTCGGCCTGATCGGCTCCAGCCGCTACGTCGACAGCCTCACCTCCGCCGAGCGGGCGAGGATCAGCGGCTACTACAACTTCGACATGATCGGCTCGCCCAACCCCGGCTACTTCATCTACGACGGCGACAACTCCGACGGCGTCGGCGCCGGACCGGGCCCGGACGGCTCCGCCTACCTGGAGACCGTCCTGGAGGACTACTTCGACTCCATCAACTGGCCCACGCGCGGCACCGACTTCAACGGACGCAGCGACTACGGCCCGTTCATCGAGGTCGGCATCGCCGCCGGCGGCACCTTCACCGGCGCCGAGGGCCGCAAGACGTCCGCCGAGGCGCAGATGTGGGGCGGCACCGCGGGCCAGGCTTACGACCCGTGCTACCACGCCTCCTGCGACGGCATCGGCAACATCGACGACGGCGCCCTGAACCGCAACGCCGACGCCATCGCCCACGCCGTGTGGACCGTCGGGGGCGAGCAGTCCGCCAACGACTTCTCCCTCGCGCTCTCCCCGTCCTCGGGCTCCGTGGACGCGGGCGCGGCCGTCACGGCGACCGTGGCGACCGAGACCACGCGGGGCTCCGCCCAGTCGGTGTCCCTCTCCGCCTCCGGCCTGCCGCAGGGCGTGACCTCCTCCTTCAGCCCGTCGTCCGTGACGTCGGGGGAGTCGGCCCAGCTGACGCTGACGGCGTCCGCCGGGGCGGCGTCCGGCACCTACACCGTGACGGTCAGGGGCACCGGGACGGACACCGCGAAGACCGCCACCTACAGCCTGACGGTCAACGGGACCTCCGCCTGCGAGGGCTACGCGTCCACGCGGACGGGGAGTCTGACGGGTCGGGGTGACGCGGACTACCAGCCGGACGGGAGCTACTACTACAGCTCGGGTTCGGGGACGCACCGGGCCTGCCTGGACGGCCCGGACGGTGCGGACTTCGACCTGTACCTGCAGAAGTGGTCGGGCTCGTCCTGGTCGACGGTGGACCGCAGCACCAGTTCCGGTCCCGATGAGTCGCTGTCCTACTCCGGAACGTCGGGCTACTACCGCTACCAGGTGTACGCCTACTCCGGCTCCGGCTCCTACACCCTCGGCTACGACACCCCCTGACGGGCCGGGTGCGTAGCCCCTCCCGCTGCCCGGCCGCCTTCCCCCGCGCGGCCGGGCAGCCGCCGTCCGCCGTCGTCAAGAATTGTCATGCGCAAGCCATTGAGAGCGTTGAACGCCCCTCGCTAGGGTCGGCGCGACCGTCCGACCGCGCCCGGGGGACACCATCGACGACCACGCCGCACCGCCGGCCGATGACCTCGCCCCGCCCGCTCCCACGCCGCCGGGGCGCTCCACGCTGCTCCGCACCGCCGAAACGCACCTCGCCGCCGGCACCGGCGTCCTGCTCACCGGACCCGCCGGCATCGGCAAGACCGCCCTGCTCACCACCCTCGCCGCCACCGCCCGCGCACGCGGCGAGCACGTCGTCCACCACCGCGCCGCCGCCGCGCCCGAGCACCGGCCCACCGTCCGACACCGGCGCCCCACCCTCGTCCTCGTCGACGACGCCCACCGCCTCGACGCCGCCGCCCTCGACCGCCTCCGCCACACCCTCGACCGCGACGACTCGGCCCGCGCCCTCCTCGCCGTCCGCGGCCCCTCCCACGACCTCGGAGCGGGCCCCTGGCCACCGCTCCCGGACACCGCCGAGACACCCGTCCCGCCCCTGTGCCCCGAGGACACCGCCCACCTGCTCGACCCCTTCCGCCTCCCCCTGCGCCTGGTCAACCAGTTGCACGCCGACTCCGGCGGCAACCCCCGCCTCCTCCTCGCCCTGGCCCGCGCCTACGCCGAGCGCGTCCCCCGGGGCGGTGACCCCCTCCCCCTGCCGCCCGAGGTGCACACCCTGATCGGCACGGGCCTCGCGTCGCTCCCCGCCGGGGCCCAGGACACCCTCCTCGCCGCCGCCCTCACCGACCGGCCCACCGTCGAACTCCTCCAGCGCAGCGGACGCCCCGCGGCCCACGACCACATCGCCCGCGCCACCACGGCCGGGCTCGTCGTCACCGACGACACCGGCGCCCCGGTCATCCGCTTCACCCCGCCCGCCGCCGCCGACGTCATCGCCGCCCGCGCCGGCGCCGCCCACCGCGTCGCCCTCCACATCAGCCTGGCCGCCGTCGTCACCGACACCGCCGCCCGCGCCCGGCACCACGCGCTCGCCACCACCGACCCCGACGCCGACCTCGCCCGCTCCCTCACCGACGCCGCCGAAGGCGCCCGGGGCCAGGGCTCCGGCCGCCTCGCCGCCGAACTCCACCTCCTGGCCGCCGAGCGCACCCCCGCCGCCCACCCCGCCGACCGTCTCGCCCGCCTCCTCGCCGCCGCCCGCACCGGCGCGGCGGCCCACCACCCCCACGTCGTCCACCGCGCCGCCGACGCCGTTCTCCACGCCGCCGCCCCATCCGCCGCCCGCGTCCACGTCCGCCTCGCGCTCGTCGACCTCGCCGGACAGGACCTCACCGGCCGGGACGAGACCTTCGCCGCCGCCCTCGTCGACGCCGCCGACGACCCCGCCCTCCTCGCCCGGATCCGGCTCCGGCTCGCCTGGGCCGCCCTCCTCGACGGCCGCCCCCTGCGGGCCGAGTCCGAGGCCGACCGCGCCGTCCGGCACGCCCGCGCCGCCGCCGACCCCGCAGCCGAGGCCCTGGCCCTGACCGTCAAGGCGGACGTCGCCCACCGCACCGGCCGCAGCGACGCCCGCGCCCACCTCGACCACGCCCGACGCCTCCCGCACCCCGTCGCCGACGGACGGCTGCACCTGACGCCCCGCTTCCTCGCCGCCCGCTTCGCCGCCGCCGACGACCGGCTGCCCGAGGCCCGCGAAGCGCTCCTCACCATGCTCGCGCCCGTCAGCCACGGCACCGGTGAGGAGACCGTCGCCGTCCTGGCCGCCCTCGCCGAGGTCTCCGCGCGCCTCGGGCGCTGCCGCGAAGCCCTCGACTTCGCGGACCGAGCCGTCCGCCTCACCCGCCACACCGGCTCCAGCCCCGGCCCCGCCTGGTACAGCGCCGCCGTCGCCGAACTCGCCGGCGGCAGCATCGCCCGCGCCGCCGCCTACGCCGCCCGTGGCGTCCTCGCCTCCGAACAGGAGCACGACGCCGTCCACCTCGCACGCCACCTGCACGTCCTCGGCCAGGCCCGGCTGCGCACCGGCGACACCCGGGGCGGCGTCACCGCCCTCCGCCGCCTGAAGGACCTCGAACGCGCCCAGGGCACGGACGCCCCCACCACCCTCCGCTGGCACGCCGACCTGGCCTCCGGCCTCACCGCCCTGGGCGAGCTCGCCGACGCCGAAGACCTCCTCCGCACCACCCGTGCCACGCTGGCCGCCGGTCCCCGCAGCCCCGGCGTCACCGCCCAACTCGACCGCGCCGAAGCCGCCCTCCACGCCGCCCACGGCGACGCCGACACCGCCCTGGCCCTCCTGGACGCCGCCGCCACCCGCTTCGCGGCCCTCGCCCAGCCCCTCGAACAGGGCCACTGCCTCCTCCAGCGCGGCCGCGTCGAACGCCGACGCCGCCGCTACGCCCCCGCCCGCTCCGCCGTCGCCGCAGCCCTCACCCTCTTCACCCGCCACGACGCCCGCCCCTGGATCGACCAGGCCGGCCGCCACCTCGCCCAGTCCGACGAGCGCACCCTCACCGTCAGCGAGGAACGCATCGCCGCCTTCGTCGGCCAGGGCGCCACGAACCAGGAGGTCGCCGCCCGCATGTTCCTCAGCGTCAAGACGATCGAGGCCTCCCTGACCCGCATCTACCGCAAACTCGGCATCCGCTCCCGCACCCAGCTCAGCACCCTTCTCCACACCACCCACCCCACCACCTGACCTCGCCCGAAACCCGTTCATGACCACCCGTTCCAAGCTGGTAAGGTTCTACCCGTCGCCGCGATCAGCGGCAGCGCCCCCGTAGCTCAGGGGATAGAGCAACGGCCTCCGGAGCCGTGTGCGCAGGTTCGAATCCTGCCGGGGGCACCGCCAGGTCAGTAGCCAACATCAGCGCTTTGACCAGGGCAGGTGCCGAGAACAACGGGCGGTACTCAGTCTCACTGAGTACCGCCCGTTCTCATGGGTTCTCAGCGGTCGCGACACACCTCCGACACACCCCTGACCGCCGTCCCCCTCCGCTTCCAGTGCGGCAGTGATCTTGCGGCTCGCGGCTTCCTCTGTCCGTCCACGGCATCCGTGACACCGACCGAGGATCACCTCGGCGATGGGCACGCCCGCGTTCCATCACACCCCGCACGTGATCACGGCCCAGCACGCGCTCTGCGCCGGTACGGGCGAGACGCCCGGTCCCGGCGGACTCCAGAACCCGGCGAGTACACCCTGCGCCTGGAATCGCACCCGCATGGGCTGGGTGCTGGTCCTGTGCTGGTACAGGACCAGCACAGCCCTCGAAACAACAAGCCTGCGGTGTATGAGACATGACGCCTCGTCGAGCAAGGGGTTTCCCTCTTACCGTGCCTTCGGCCCTCCCCCATTCTCTGGGCGAGGCTACGGCCGCCCCACTCCATCCGTGCCTCACCTCTGCACGGCTGCACCATCTCAGCCCCCCACATGAGTTGAGGAGCCATCACGTGAGTAGTACCTCCCCGCGTCGCGGCAGCAGACGCGTCCGCACCACCGTCGCCCTGGCGGCCACGGCAGCCGTGGTGGCCGTGGGCCTCCAGGCAGGCACCGTCAGCGCCGCCGCCGACGACGGTCGACTCGATCCCGGAGCGCTGATAGCCGACGTCAGCCCCTCCGAGCGCGCCGAGCTGATAGCCCAGGCCGAGAGACGCGAAGCCGAAACGGCTCAGGCCCTCGACCTCGGCGACCGCATCGAACTCAAGGTGAAGGACGTCGTCAAGAACCGGGACGGCTCCACCCACACCCGCTACGAGCGCACCTACGCCGGACTGCCCGTCCTCGGCGGCCAGATCATCGTGCACCGTGGCCCCGACGGTGCCATCGAGGTCGTCGACAAGGCGACCGACGCACCCATCACGGTGCCCACCACCAAGGCGCCCGCGAGCCGGAAGCCCGCCAAGGCCGAGGCGAAGGGCAGCACCGCCCCGCGCAAGGTGATCTGGGCCGCCGAAGGGGACCCCACACTCGCCTGGGAGCGCGTGGTCGGCGGCACGCAGAAGGACGGCACCCCGAACGAACTGCACGTCATCACCGACGCTAAGACCGGCGAGAAGCTGTACGAGTACCAGGGCGTGCACACCGGCAGCGGGAACAGCATGTACGCCGGGCAGGTGACCATCGGAACCAGCGGATCCAGCGGCAACTACCGCATGGAGGACACCCAGCGCGGCGGCCACACCACCCGTGACTCCGACAACGGCAACCAGGTCTTCACCGACGCCGACGACGTCTGGGGCAACGGCTCACCGACCAACAACCAGACCGCAGCCGTCGACGCCCACTACGGCGCCGCTCTCACCTGGGACTACTACCTGGACGTGCATGGCCGCGAGGGGATCCGCGGCGACGGTGTCGCCGCCTCCAGCCGCGTCCACTACGGCAACGCCTACTCCAACGCCTTCTGGCAGGACTCCTGCTTCTGCATGACCTACGGCGATGGTGCCAACGACCAGAAGCCACTGACCTCGATCGACGTCGCCGCCCATGAGATGACACACGGCGTCACCTCCAACACGGCGGGCCTGATCTACAGCAACGAGTCCGGCGGGCTGAACGAGGCCACTTCCGACATCTTCGCCGCCGCCGTCGAGTTCCACGCCGACAACCCCGAGGACGTCGCCGACTACCTCGTGGGAGAGAAGATCGATATTCGCGGAAACGGCACACCGCTGCGCTACATGGATGAGCCCAGCAAGGACGGCAGCTCGCTCGACTACTGGTACTCGGGCGCCGGCAACGTGGACGTGCACCACAGCTCGGGCATCGCCAACCACTTCTTCTACCTGCTCTCCGAGGGCAGCGGCGAGAAGGTCATCAACGGCGTCACCTACGACAGCCCGACCTACGACGACGACCCGGTGACCGGCATCGGCATCGGCAAGGCCGAGAAGATCTGGTTCAAGGCGCTGGCCGAGAAGATGATGCCGAACGAGACGTTCGCGCAGGCCCGCACCCACACCCTGCAGGCCGCCGGTGAGCTGTACGGCGTCGACAGCCCCGAGCAGCTCGCGGTCGCACACGCCTGGGCGGCGGTCAACGTCGGCACACGCCCCGGCGACACGGACCCCGACCCCGATCCGGGCACGTGCACCGAGTTCGAGAACACCAAGAGCGGTTCTCTGAGCAGCGGGGGCAGCGACATTCAGCCCGACGGCAGCTGGTTCCAGACCGGGTCCGGGCGGCACACCGCGTGTCTGGACGGGCCCGACGGCACCGACTTCGACCTCTACCTGCAGAAGTGGAGTGGCTACAGCTGGAGCGAGGTGGCGCGTTCCACGACCAGTGGGCCGGACGAGGAGATCGCCTACGACGGGACGTCCGGTTACTACCGCTACCGGGTCCACGCCTACTCCGGCACCGGCGACTACACGCTCGGCTACACCACACCCTGACCGCTGAGGTGAGGACCGCCTGAGACAGGGCGTCGGTTCGCGGGCACCCGCGCGGGCCGGCGCCCTGCTCTGTCCGACCACGGGGCGCCACCGGGCTCCAGCGGAGTTCCCCGCATGTCCGCGCCCCACGGCGGGGCGCGGGCGGCGTGTGTCGGGGCGGCCTGTCAGTGGTCGGGAACCCAGGCGGTGTGTCGCAGTGTCGGCATCAGCCGCGTCAGCACATAGGTCATGACGGGTGTCTCCCGGTCGTCCTCCTCGAAGACGACGGCGTGCTGGAAGCGCTCGGTGTCCTGAGGGTCCGCCACGTCGAAGGGCGGGGTGAGTGACACGCCGGGGCGGGCCAGCAGTGCGCACAGGCGGGCCGCTCCGCAGCCCTGTGCCAGCTGGGCCGTGGTCAGAGAGCGCTTCTGCGTCGGCCTCCCGCCCGGCTGCGGCAGGGAGAGGAAGGCGGTGATCCGCCAGCGCCCGGGAGTCAGCTCGACGATCCCGGCCCGGTGCCGGCCGTGCAGGTTGGCCAGGTTGGCGGGCATCTCCGGTAACAGCGGGAGCTGCTGGAGAACCACGTCCCGCTCACCGTGGTCCCACTGGGTGTCGTGGATGGTCAGGCGTGGGCGACCGGTGGCTTCCAGGTGCCATTCGGTGGCGAATCCCGAGTCCTGTACGCCTGAGGGGGTGGAGCCCCGCTTGGGCACGTAGCTGCGCACGTGCGTCAGAGCGAGGGTGGATCCGAGTGCTATCACGTACTACTCCTGTGCATGGCCGAGGGTCTCCCGGCTCCTTCGAGCCGGGTGGCCCGGACGACGTCCGTTCGGCTCAGAACGGATATAGCACGTGATGACCGGAGTTGGCGGTGCACGTGCCGATCCTGTTCGCCAAGCGTGACACGGTCAGGCTGGCTTCCTCCCGGCCGCCGCCGTGGTCCTTCTCAGGGGCGTGCGGGTGGGAGGAGGGGGGTCAGGAAGCGGCTCGGTTCGCCGTGCCAGGTGAGGGTGAGGGCGTCGCGGGCGCGGGTGGCCGCGACGAACAGCAGGGAGCGCGCGCGGTGGAGTTCGCGCCGGTGGCGGGTAACGTCGGTGCGCTCCCAGGCGTCCACGGATGAGCGGGGAACGAGCCCCTCGGAGACCCCGGCGATGATCAGGCAGCGGTATTCCAGTCCCTTGAAGCGGTACATGGTCCCGATGTGGACGCCCTCGTCGTTCCGGGGCCCGTCCTGGGTGATTTCCGTGGGGGTGATCCCGTTCCTGGCGAGCCGTTCGGCGAGCTGGGTGACCATGTCGTTCGTCGGCACGCAGATCGCCGTGGATTCGCGGGGGACGTCGTGCCACGCCCGGAGCTGTTCCACGACGAGGTCCATCTCCTCGTCCCACGTCCGGGCTCCGCGCAGACGGGGGCTGAGCCCGTGCAGGACGGAGCGGTAGCCGGCGAGGGTGTCGGAGCCGCCGTCGAGGTCGTCGTACGTCTCGCCACCCAGGATGCGGATGGCCTCGCTCAGGATCTCGCGGGTCGTGCGGTAGCTGAGTGTCAGGCGGGAGGAGCGGCCCCGGATGTGGACGCCGAGGCTGCCGAGGGTGACCTGGTTGTCGTAGATGCGCTGGTGGGTGTCCCCGACGAGGAACAGGTCGTCGGCCTCGGCCGGAACCATGGCTCGTAGCATCTTCCAGTGGGCGGGGCTGAGGTCCTGGGCCTCGTCCACGACGATGTGCCGGTACCGGTAGCGCAGCCAGGCGCCGGAGCCGGCCTCGACGTGCAGGTTGTGCAGGCCGCCTCGTGCGTCCCGCTCGTCGGCGCGCTTGTCGATCTTGGCCTTGCGGGCGATCTCCAGGCGCGCGGCCCGTTCCGCGACCTGCCGGTGCGTCTCCAGTCCCTGGGTCTCCAGACGCTGGGTGAAGCGTTCGGCGAGCTGCCAGATCCCGGCCCGCTCGGCCCGGGTGACGCTGCGGCCGCGACCGGCACGGCGGGCCGTGAAGTAGTCGGTGCGGGAGGCCACGGCCTGGCCGAGGATGACCTGGTTCCACTCGTCGCTGAGGAACTCGGCGCTCCAGCGGGTCTCTCCGGCCTCCACGAGCAGTTGGCGCCATTCGCGCAGTGCCGCCGTGTCGTCGATCCGCCGCTTTCCGCTGCCGGGTTCCGCCTCGCTGACGATCCGGGTGGCGAGCTGGTCGACGTGGGCGATCTCGACCCGGGCCAGCACATCGGGGCCGCCGAGCGAGAGGAGCCGGGCCCGCAGGTCGGCGGCGAGGTTCTTGTTGAAGGTGGTGAGCAGCACGGGCCGGTTGTGCCCGGGTGGGAGCCCGCGCACGAGGTGGCACACCCGGTGCAGTGCCACGATGGTTTTGCCCGTGCCCGGCCCGCCGCTGACGCGCGCCGGTCCGGAGTAGCGGCGGCGGACGAGCTGCTCCTGGGTGGGGTGCAGAAAGATCTTCCAGCGGCCGAAGTCGCCCTCGTCCAGGATGCTCTGCAACGACTCGTCGTCGGTGATCACCACGGTCTGGGAGCGGTCGACGGCCGCCTGCCAGTCGTGGGTGTCGACGTGCCGGCCCGGCTCGTCGACGGCGACGGGCGCGGTGACCTGTTCCATGACGGCGTCGTAGGGGACGCCGTCGCGTAGCCGCAGCAGGACCTCCCCGGTGTGGCGCGGGGCGTACTCGGCGAGGCCGAGCAGCTCGTCGTCCGTGGTGAGCTTCCGGACGACGGGGATGAGCGCCTCGGCGACGCCCAGGTCCGCCAGCTGCTGGTCGCTGTAGGCGGCGAAGAGGGGTGCGTCGGTGGGGGGTTCGGTCGGGCGCGGGGGCGCGTGCGGCACGGAGGCGGGGCGCGCCGCGAGGTCGCGGCGCAGCAGGCTCTCCTCGACGACCTGGAGGTCGACGTACTCGATGGCGCCGGTGACGTGGTTGATGCCGTAGGCGAAGCGGTCGAGGTTCTCGTAGACGTGGTTGCGGTGCTTGACGGAGACGAGCAGCCAGTCGTTGCCGCCCAGCCGGAGCATCAGCGCCCGCCACTCGCGGTTGATCCGCGCCGACCACAGCCGCTCGTGGCCCTGGAGCGGCTTCAGATGGAAGCCGCCTGCCTCGGGGTTGCGGCGGAAGTCGTGCTGGAACTTGTAGAAGGCGCCGACGACCGCGCGGTCCAGCTTGACGATCTCCTTGTCGGCCTTCTCCAGGAGCCGCAGGGTCGCTCCCGCCTTCGGTGCGCCGGTGACCGTCATCGCCCGTTCTCCCTGTCCATGTCGTGCCCGTCGTCTCCGTCGCCGTCGTTCCCGGCGTGCCGCGCGGTGGCCCGGTCACCGCTGAGCAGCTCGGCCAGTTCGGCGGCGTCCCACTCGACCGCCGTGCCTACCTGCCAGCCCGCCGCCCGGTAGGCCCGGTCCCGTTGTTCGGCGTCCTTGTCTGGGGTGCCGTCCGTGGCCGGCCGGTGGGCGAGGACGACGCCGACGCGGTGCTGTGGCCAGGCGAGTTCGGCGGGCCAGGCGTCCGCACCCAGCTCGTATCCGGCCTCGGGCGCGGGGACGCCGAGGTCGGCGAGGTCCTCGGCCAGCCGGGGCAGCCCGGGGTCGTCCACGAGGAGTTCGACGACCTCGTCCCAGGCGGGGTCGCGCACGGCGGACGGGGGCTTTGGCTCGGACGCGTCGTGGGGGGTGTGCGGGGCAGGAGCGTCCGGGGTGTCCGGCGCGTGCGCCCGGCGCTGCGAGGCGAGGCGGCCCGCGCCGCCGGTCACCGCCAGCTCCGCCGGGTCGAAGCCGGGCAGCATGCCGCCGGTCAGCTGGACGCCTTCCCCCTCGCCCGTGTCGAGGAACGGGAGCAGGTTGCTCCAGTAGAGCCACGCCTGCCAGCGCCGCCGGTGGGACGTCTCGTCGGCGCTGACGGTGCCGGGGTCGTCGTCGAGCACGGCCAGCGCGGTCCATGCGGCGGCGGCCTGGCCCCCGCGCAGGTCGAGGGCGATGGTGAGCGGGCAGCCGGACGCGTCCCGGGTCGCCATGACCTGGACGGGGCCCTGCCCCCCGGCCAACCGCTGCCCCCGCAGGGCCGCGCCGATCCGGCGCCCGATCTCGTCGCCGTCGGCCAGGGCCCGGCTGGTCGCGCGCACGGCGGCGAAGCCCGCCAGGGCGCTCTGGGTGCGCCGACGCCACGCGTCGGGGTCCGGGTCGGTGAGGTAGCCGATCAGGGTCTCGACGGGGTTGGTCCAGACGAAACGGGACAGGTCGCGGGTGTCCGCCGCGTGCAGGCGGCGGTGGATGTCCATGGCGGTCTTCTGCGCGGTGTTCTGGTACGGCTTCCACACCGGGTCGGGCTGCGGGGCGGCTCCTCCCGTCCAGGCGCGCACGTCGTCCCAGGTGAGTTGGAATACCTGCCAGCCCTCGGCGCGCAACCGGGTCCGCTTGGCCGCGTCCTCCGCCACGGTCAGGTGCTCCGGGCTCGCGTGGTAGCGGTAGCCGTCGAGGTAGACGGCCACCCGCGTGTCGTCGTCGGTGCTGCGGAAGACCACGTCGGGCCGGGTGAATCCGAGCGGGGGCTGCGTCTCCATCTGCCAGCCGCGGACGCTGCCGTCGGGTGCGGTGAAGCGCAGGGTCGTGTCCCTGGACCCGTCGGCGGTCAGGGCGCTGCGGACGCTGACCTCGTCGGTCCGCTCGGCCCAGGTGAGCAGCCCCCGGCGGAAGAGGGCTTCGAGTTCGCTCTCCACCTGGTGCACGAGGGTGATGTCCCTTGTGGTGGCGACGGGTTGGACGGCCCACTCGTCGGCGGTGCGGCCGAAGAGGGAGCCGAGCATCTCCAGGGCGTGTTCGCGGGAGACGAGTTCGTACTCCCCGTCGTCGACGTGGCGCAGCAGGCACCGGTGGCACGAGGGCCGTCCCTGCCCCACGCACACGCAGGACTCGATGACGTGCCGGGCCCCCTCCAGCACCTCGCGCAGACCGTCTTGGCCCGCGAGCCGGTGCAGGTATCCGGTGCCGCCGGGGAGGGTGTCGTAGAGCACGATGAAGTGCCGGCGCAGGTCGCCGCCGCCCTCCTCGGGCATGGAGTCGGTGACGACCGCGAGGTGGTCGGGGTCGCCGCCGTAGCTGCGGGCGATGCCCGCGAGCAGCAGCGCCTTGAAGGAGACCAGACGCTCCTGGGTGTGCGCGGTGACGGCGGGGATGAGGACGCGAAGCGCGTCGGTGCGCAGTTCGTGGGCGAGTAGCACCTTCTCGCCCTGCCGCGCGGCGCGTTCGGACGCGGTGTCGTGGCGTCGGGGGCACCAGGGCCGGTGGTACTTGTCCAGCTTCCCGGCGTCGCCGTCGTGGAGGGCGGCCGGGCCGCCGTCGGGGTCGGCGAAGCCGCAGGCGTCGCAGACCCAGAACGGGTTGAGGCGGACGAGCCGTCCGGCCAGCGGCGTGTCGGCGGTGCCGTCGACGCGGGTGGCGCCCACGTTGAGGTGGCGGACGTGGGCCTGCCGGGTGAACTCCCAGCCGAACGTCGCCCGCCGGTGCTTCCACGCCTCCTCGACGTCGTCCGGGTCGATGTCGACGGCGGGGACGATGGTGTAGTGCCGCCGCTCGCGTTCGTCCGTGTCGTCGCGGACGCGGGCGTCGTCGCGGTCGTCGCGGGAGGTGACCCGGCGTGGCACGAGGACCTTGTGCAGGCAGCCGATGTCGCCGATGGCGGCGGAGCGGCAGCGCGGGCAGGCCGAGGCGTCCTGTTCGGCGCGGTGGGTGCGGGCGTGACCGCAGTCGGGGCAGATCCGCCACCAGGTCCAGGCCGGGCGTCCGGGACTGCCGATGTCCAGGCCGGTGATCCGGTGCTTGTAGCCCTGGGCGTAGTAGTGGTTGCCGGGGGCGAAGTCGGTCAGGGCGAGGCGGGCGGGGCGGCTGTGGCGCAGGGGTTTGCTCTGCACCCGCCGGGTGCCGTCGGGGGCCTCCTCGGTCCAGGTGAGGGTGGCCTCCAGTTCGGTGGCGGTGTCGATGAGGCTGTAGTTGGGCAGGAGGCCGAGGTCGACGAGGGCTCCGTGGGCGGTGGTGCGGCTGATCTCCCGGGCCACGCGGGCCACGCCCCGGCGTTCGGCGCGCAGTTCGCGCCCCTGCCGCTCGTGGTCGGGGTCGCCGGAGACGAGCAGGCCGTGGGCCCGGTCGATGGCCTCGATCCGGCGCTGCATCTCGGCTCGGCGGTCCTCCCAGCGGGTTCGGGCGGCCTCAAGCGCCCCGGCCAGCCCCTCGTCCCCGGGGGCGGTGGCGTAGGTGAGGAGCGCCTCGCGGGCCTGCGGGCTGACGCCGGTGCCGCGCGCCTCGTCGTAGGGCGGGAAGAGGCCGAGGAAGGCGCCGCCGAGCCGGGCGCCGTCGGCGAGGGCGGCCTCGGTGAACTCGGCCTGCCAGGCGGAGGGGCCGAACAGTTCGGTGGCGAGCCGGGGGAGGGGGCGTACCGCCGTCCCGTCGGCGGCGGTCAGCCGTCCGGCGGCGGCGAGGTCGAGCAGGTGGGCGAGGTACTGGCGGCGCAGGATCTCGACGGCGGAGAGGTAACAGCCGGGCGGCAGGACGTCTCCGGCGATCATGAGCCGGGGGTCTTCCAGGTAGTAGCGGTCGCGGGGGTTCCGGTCGACCATGGTGAGGAGGTAGGAGTTGCCGGTGGCGCGGCCGGCCCGGCCCACGCGCTGGACGTAGCTGGCCGGGGTCTTGGGCAGGGAGGCGAGGACGACGGCGGAGAGGTCGCCGATGTCGATGCCGAGTTCGAGGGTGGGGGTGCAGGAGAGCACCTGCGGGTTGGCGTAGTGCACGTCGGTGCCGTCCCGGAACGCCTTCTCCACCGCTTCCCGCCGGGCCCGGCTGAGCGTGCTGGTGTGTTCGGCCGTGTTGATGGTGTAGACGCCCGCCTCGCGGTACATGCGCCGGTAGAAGTCCTCGCTGAAGTCCCGCTGCCGCAGGCCGCTGTCGAGGTCCCGGCCGGTGCGCAGGTGTCCGCCGCAGCGGTAGCGGGGGCAGGGCTGCCCGTGCCAGTGGTCGGCGAGGTCCGGGTGGACGGTCTGCTCCCAGAAGCAGCGGGGGCAGTGCGCGGTGGCGTCGGGCAGTGTCTCGTCGGCCAGGGCGCGGACCTGGATGTGGCCGGGCTGGAGGCCGTAGATCCGGGTGCTTCCGTCGGCGGCCGTGCGGGCGGAGAGCACGCCCGCCTCGGCGAGCGCGGGCAGCAGCCGGACGAGGAAGTCGGTCGCGGACTCGCGGCGCAGGCCGAGCGCGCGGATGGCCCAGTCCTGGTACCAGCCGAGCCGGCCGGTCAGGACGTCGAAGTCCTCGCTGCCCGCTTTGGGGGCGCCGAGGAGGAAGGCGGGGGCGGAAGTGCCCCGGGGGAAGGCGGGCATGCCGGTGGCCCGGCCGCCCCAGATGGCCCAGCGGCGCACGCCGGCCTGGTCGAGCCAGGGGTCGAGCCAGGCGTGCCGGACGGCGCCGCGGATGCGGAGCCGCTCCAGGAGGCCGCGGACGAAGCCGACGTGCCGGTCGGGCCCGGGGACGGATCCGTCGGGCAGCGCGATCTCCCCGGGCGTGGTGAGCAGCAGCTCGCGGACGAGGTCGGCGACGGCGTCGGCGTCGGGCAGGGGCACGTCGGCGGCGACGGTGCGGGTCAGCTCCAGCGTGCGGCCCTGGCGTGACCGCAGTCCGAACTCCATGACGGTGGCGAACGCCAGCCGCTGGGCGATCAGTTCCCAGGTGGCGCGGGAGCCCCGGCTGCGGCCGGAGAGCAGCGTGTCCACGCCCCGGACGAGGTGGAGGTCCGGGGGGATGACGGCCGCCTGCACGGCCCGGCTGTCCACGACGTCGGCGATGAGGTCGGCGGCGAGATCGCTGAGCGCGGTCGGTTCGTCCTCGCTGATGCGGCTGGCGAGCAGGGCGCGGAAGGAGAAGGTGTAGGAGCGGCTGGCGACGTATCCGGCGCGGTGGGCGGCGTCCTGGACGGAGTCGTTGAACAGGAGGGTCTTGTTCTCCTTGCGGCTCTTGTCCAGTTCGCCGCCGGTGAAGAGCTGGGTGATGGCGGCGGAGGCGAGCGCGGCGAGGCCGGTGCCGAGGTAGCGGATGGAGTTGAAGGTGCGGCAGGCCGGGCACTGGTCGCGGGCGGCGGCCCGGTCGCCGTCGAGGTCGGCGTGGACGAAGGCGGCGTTGTGCAGCGGCCGGGGGCGGCGGTGGTCCTCGCCGTCGTCGGGCTCGGTGAAGTCGGACTCCGGCGACAGCGGGCGCAGCCGTCCGCCGGTGCCCTCCAGGACCATGACGGCGGGGCCGCCGCGCTGCCGCTGCGGCCCGGCGCCGAAGGCTGCCTCGTGCACCTCCTGCGGCGTCGCGGCGATCATGTTGCGCACGCGGCGCTTGTCGCGGCCGACGGAGGCGCGGCGGATCTTCGCGGCGTTGAGGTCGAGTTCGGCGGGGTCGACCTCGGGGGAGTAGGCGGCCCAGCCGGAGCGTCCGCACTCGCGGCAGAAGACGGCGGGCAGGAAGACCTCGGCGGGCGGCGGGGCGCTGTCGTCGGCCGGGACGGCGGCCGGTTCCGCCGCGTCGGCCGGGACGACGGGCTTCTCCCCGTCGTAGGGGGAGGGGCGGGCGGAGCCGCCCGCGCCGCCGCGTGCCAGGGCGCCGGCGGAGGTGACGCGTTCGTCGTCCCAGCGGAACTCCGCGCGCGCCGCGCTGACGCCGCGCAGCACCCGGGAGACGGACCGCACCCAGTGGTGGATCTCGACGGACAGCAGCGGCCGTCCGGGGCGCTCGGGGTCGCGGGCGTGGGAGAGCAGGGCGACGTAGCGGGCGAGCGCCTCGGCCGCGAGCCGGGGCCGCTGCTGGACGGCCACGCCCCAGTGGTAGGCGTAGCGGGGCAGCACCTCGGTGATCTCGGCGAGGGTCCGGGGCGCGCCGTCGAGGATCTCCAGGACGGCGGCGGTGAGCCGGTGCCCGCGCAGCACGCCGCCGAGTTCCTCGGGCGTCGGTCCGCTGAGACCGGTGAACGCGCTGATCAGAGCGTCCAGGGCGGCCGGGTCGCGGGTGGGGTCGCCGAGCTCGGCGACCTCCTGCGGTGCGGGGAACGGCAGCGTGAAGTCCGTCTCCCGGGTGAAGTCCCTGGTCGAGTTCCGGTCCTCGCCGATGACCGCCTCGGGCGGGAACGGCACGCCGAAGACCTGCTCGGCGACGTCCAGTATCCCCGTGCCGCCGGGCCGGCCGTCCTCCCCGTCGTCGCTCCCGGCGCCGGGCCCGCCGCCGTGCCCGCCGAGGGTGGCCGAGGTGGCGACGGGGCAGACCGGCCCGAGCGGACGTCCCGGCGCCGCGAGCCCGGTGACGGAGCCGAGGCGGCGCAGCAGCATGGCGACGTCCGTGCCTTGGGCGCCGTCGTAGGTGTGGAACTCGTCGAGGACGACGTAGGCGAGTGCCCGGCCCTCCCACAGCCGCTGGTCCTCGGGCCGCTGGAGCAGCAGGTCGAGCATCTTGTAGTTGGTGATGAGGACGTCCGGCCGCACGCGCCGGATCTCGTCGCGGTCGACGGCGATCCGGGGGTTGGCCCGCTTGAACTCCTCGGAGGGCCGGTCGCCGACGTAGAGCGCGGCCTGGACGCCCGCGTCCCGCAGCCGGGCGTCGGCGGGGTCGTCCAGCAGCTCGCCCACACGGTGGGCCTGGTCGGTGGCGAGGGCGTTCATCGGGTAGAGCAGGACGGCCTTCACGCCGTCGCGGCCGGCCTCCCGCTCCCGGCGGCAGTGGTCGAGCAGCGGGACGAGGAAGGACTCGGTCTTGCCGGAGCCGGTGCCCGTGGTGATCAGGGTGGCCCGGGCCGGGCCGTGCAGGGTGGACAGCCGCTCCCAGGCCAGCTCCTGGTGGCGGTGCGGGGTGGTGAGGTGGCGGGGCCACCAGGTCAGGTGCCGCTGCCAGTCCGTTCCCTCGGCGGCCCGGAAGGGGGTGCGCACCCGCAGGTAGGGGCCGCGGAAGATGCCGTCGTCGGCGTCCCCGAGGAACTCCTCCAGGGCGCGGCGCGTGCTCTCGTCGGCCAGCGCGTACGTCGTCGCGAGGTACTGGCTCAGGCTGGCCCGTACCTGGTCGGCGGCGAGTGTGGGACGCACGCGCGCTCCTCCTTCGTGCTGGTCTGCGGGCCGGGCGCGCGGGGGCGCCCGGTCTCGCGGCTACGGTATCGGGGCGGGCCGCGGGCGCCCGGTCCGGCTCAGACGCCGCGCTTGCGGCCGACGTAGGCGATCCGCAGGGTGCGCTCCTCGTGCACCAGCCGGAAGTGCATCCGGCCGGGCTTCGGCAGGAACTCGCAGTGCCAGTCGAAGAGCCGGTGCTCGCCGTCGAGGTCGGGGAACCAGCACAGCCGCCTGCGGGACTCGAACTCGGTGCGCACGTCGGACCGCCACTGCGGGGCGATGGGCTGCCGGACGGGGTCCCACGCGCTGACCGCGTCCTGCAGTTCGCCGAGGCGCTCGCCCACCGGGCGGACCCACACCTCGGGCAGCTCGGCGAAGTTCTGCCGGGCGAGGGGGAGGAACTGGAGGAGCGGGAAGAGCTCCGCCCGCCGCTCCCACAGCTCCGCCCCCGAGCGCAGCGCCCCCAGCGCCTCCTGCCGCGCCGTGTCGGTGCCGCTGCGGAGCCAGTGCCGGTGGGATTCGACGTGCTCCGGGGTGGCGGCGTGCCGGATCTCGACGTCGCGGACCTCGGACCCGCCGTCCTCGTCGTCCAGGAGCTCCTCCCGGACGAGGGCCAGCCGGTCGGCGTGCCAGTGGGGCTCCACGGCCAGGGACACGCCGAGCCCGCCCGTGAGGTGGGCCGCGCCGAGCCCTTCCACGGGCACGCCGTCGTGCCGGTACTCGACGTCGGAGTACGTCTCGCCCTCGGGGAAGACCGCCCGGTGGGGCCACTTGGCCTGGAGCAGCAGCAACCGCCGCCACAGGTCCCTGCTGGTCGGCAGGCCGATCCACTTGCCGATGGGGTGGCCCACGGCGAGCTGTAACGCGGTCACCGGCTCGCGTGCGACCAGGACGGTCCCCGCGCCGTCCTCCCGGGCGACGGCCACCACCGCTTTCACCAGCTCGGTCATGGCCCGGTTGACGCGGTCCGGGCCCGCCGTCGACTCACAGGATCTCTCGTTCAGGAACAGCTGCGGCACGTCTTCCCCTCCACGACTCCACGACGGTGTGTGCCTGGTCCGCCTCCCCGGCGGGGTTCAGCCGATGAGCTGGTCGAGCGTGTTCTCCAGCTCGTCGAAGAAGCCCGGGGGCCAGCGGTCGAGCATGCCGTCGGCGTCGATGCGCGGGCTGACGACCTCCACGCCGGTGCCGTCGCCCCGGAAGTAGTGGAACACCACCTGCGACGGCGCCAGCCGCCGCTGCTTGACGGCGAGCCGCACGCCGTTGATGACGTGGTCGCTGTGGGTCTCGACGAGCACCTGCGCGCCGTGCGCGGCGGCGGCTGCCGCCAGCGTGGCCATCCGCGTCTGGCCCTGGGGGTGCAGGTGCGCCTCCGGGTTCTCCAGGAGCACGAGCGACCCCCGCTGGGCGGTGAGGCAGGCCACGACGACGGGGAGGACGTAGGTGAGGCCGAAGCCGACGTTCGCGGGCCGCCGCCGGTGCGTCGGGCCCAGCGGCCCCTCGAACCCGTACGAGAGCAGCACCGCGTCGGTACCCTCGATGGCCTCGGTCCTGATGTCCACCCCGGGGCACAGGACGTCCATCCACGCGGCGACCTGGTCGACCAGCAGGTCGGACTCCGCCTTCGGGTGGTGCAGCGGCCCCGCGGGCACCGGGCTGCGGGCGTGGTGGCGCAGGAAGTTGACGGCGTGTTCGCCGCGCACGCCGAGGAAGCCGCGCCCGACGGCCGCGTGGTGGTCGCGCGGGTAGAACTCGGCGGGCGAGATCCGGTCGGCGTGCAGGTACTGGAAGGGGGCGGTGAGGAACGCGGGCGTCGTGGCCTCGGGCCCGCCAGGCCGGTGGCGGCCCTCCGAGATGGCCGGGAGGTCCGCGTCCAGCAGCGGCAGCAGGTTCTGCTCGGCCTCGGCGGCGACCGTCCAGCGGTACCGGTAGGGGCCCTCGGTGACGCCGAGACCGATCCGGGCCTCGTCCCCGGCGAAGTCCTCGTGCAGCACGTCCTTGCCCGTGCCGAGGCCGACGAGCTCCCCGTTGAGCAGGAAGCCCTGGTTCCCGACGGCCCCGCTCAGCCCGGACCTGCGCGCCTCGGGCAGGAAGACGGCGGCGTCCAGGTCTCCGGCCTCGTAGGACTGCCGCAGCAGGGCCAGGGCCTGTAACGCGGTGCTCTTGCCGGAGGAGTTGAGGCCGGAGAGGATCGTCAGCGCCCCCAGCTCCAGCTCCGTGCTCCGGAACCCCTTGAAGTTCTCCAGCGTCAGCCGGTCGATCACTGTTCAGCCACCCCTCGGAACAGCCGTGCCATGTTCTGGAACCTGGTGCGGACCTTCTGCGGGGCACCCGTACCGGCGGAGATCGACCGGTCGAAGTCCCAGTCCCCGAGCAGCTCGACGTACCGGTCGAGCAGCCTCTCCCGGGACGCTACCAGCCGGGCGCGCTCGTGATCGTCCAGCAGGGCGAGATTCACCGTCACCGTCTCGAACAGCGCCATGTTGATCGGCGAACGGCCCGGCACCTCGTGCCACTTGCGGAACGCCTGCTTCCCGAACAGCTCCGTGGCGCACCCCAGCGCCGTCCGGAACTCCCGGGCATACAGCTCCCGCCGCTCCTCGGTGAGGGCGTTGACGTGGTGCATCGCGGCGATGAGGAAGTGGTCGAAGTCCTTGTGGGCGTGGGCGGCGGGGTTGGACAGCCGGAAGGCGAGGAAGCGCAGCACCATCTCGCGGTCGTTCATCCGCTCGTCGGACACGCTCCAGCCGGTCGCCTCGCCGAACGACGGGTGCTCGGCCAGGTCGGCGAGGTAGGCCCGGACGGGCCCCGGCACCAGGGCGTGCCGCATCTCCTGCGGTTTCAGCGGGAGACCGCCGGTGTTGATGCGGGAGAAGACGTTGTACTTCACCGCTTCGGGGGTGCCCTGCTGAATGATGTGCACGACGAGTTGGGTCTCCCGGAGCCGGACCTTCAGCCGTCCGCTCAGGTCCGCGTACCCCTTGCCGTGGAAGTCGGTCAGGTAGTCCAGCCCGCGCAGCGTCAGCGGCGCCATCCCGACCACGTCCGGAGTCACGAACCGGGCGATGGCGGTGAGCCGCTGGATGCCGTCCACCACGGCCCAGGTGTCCTCCTCGTCCTGGGCCAGGTGAAAGCCGGAGATCGGGATGCGGAGCAGCAGCGACTCGATCAGCCGGCTCTGCCGGGTGTCGCTCCAGACGCCGGCCCGGCGCTGGAAGTCCGGTGCCAGGTCGAGCATGCCCTCCCGCAGCCGGGACAGCAGCAGGTCGACGGTGGTCGTCTCGGTGTGGATCTTGATGTCCTCGGGCCGGAACGGGGCGGAGATGCCGTCCGCGTCGCTGAAGGGCGCGCCGTCCTCCTCGCCCTCGTCGGAGGGCAGCTCCAGCTCCACGCCCGTCGGCCGCCCGTCGTGCCCGATCTCCAACGGCGGCCCCAACGACAGGGCGAGCGCGTCCTGCGCCCCGGCGACGTCCTCGGGGACGGCGTAGCGCCCGACCCCCGGCGCCCCGTCCGGCCCGGTCGCCCGCTCCCCGCCGCTGTCCTCCGGACCCGCCATACCGCCCCTTTCCACCCAGCCGCTGCCACGTCCGGCCAGCCTATAGACGGGCGCCACGACCTGTCAGAGAAGTCCACGCCGCCGTCCGTCCGCGCGGGCGGCGCGCGGAGCCGGGACGGGCCGCGCGGACGGCGGGTGCCGCGCTGGCCGCGTACGTGGGGTCAGCGTACGTGCACGCTGGGTGGACGGTGTGGCGAGGCGCGGGTGACGATTGGTCACGTAAGAAGCGGGTGTGCGGTGGATGGGCGTGTGCGGGAGGAATCCGGCGTGATGCACGACAACGCGGAGGATGAGAGCGATGAGCCGAGGGTTGGATGCGGCGGGAACGGAAGCGGGGTCGGGGGTGAGCCCACGCCGTCGGACAGTCTGCGCACCTTCGGTGCGGTGGTGCAGGCGCTGCGGGAGCACGCGGGTCTGAGCCGCGAGGAGTTCGCGGATCTGGTGCGCTTCTCCAAACACACGGTCGCGTCGATCGAGCAGGGCCGCCGCATGGCGGACCGGCAGTTCGTCGAGCGGGCCGAACCCGTCCTCGGCGACACCGGAGCCCTGCGCAGGGCGATGCCGCACGTCTCCCGCCAGGCTGGGCTGGCCAGCTGGTTCCGGCAGTGGGCCCGCCTGGAGCGGACGGCCATCAGTCTCTACACGTACGAATGCCGGTTGCTGCCCGGCTTGTTGCAGACCGAGGCGTACGCGCGGGCGGTGTCCCTGGACGTGCCTCCGGTGCCGCACCCGGACGAACTGGAGGAGCGGATCACGGCACGACTGGCCCGACAGGACCTCATGGCGGTCACCAGGAAGCCACCGACCGCGTTCAGCTTCATCGTGGAGCAGGCCATCCTGGAACGGGAGACGGGTGGAGAGGCGGTGACGCGGGAACTCTTCGACCGGTTGCTGGAGTTGATCGACCGGAACTGGAACGTGGAGTTCCAGATCATGCCGAGGCGGCAGGCCTCCCACGCGGGCCTGGACGGACCGATCATGCTCGCCGAGACCCCGGACCATCGCTGGTTCGCGTACTCGGAAGGGCAGCAGAACGGACGGTTGATCGCTGACGCGAAAGAGATCAGCCTGCTCCAGCAGCGGTATGCGAAACTGCGCTCGCAGGCCATGCCCCCCGAGGAATCCCTGGGCCTGCTGAAGCGATTGCGAGGAACGCTATGAGCACGTCCGAACTGGCCTGGTTCAAGAGCAGCTACAGCGGTTCGCAAGGGGATGCGTGCGTCGAGGTGGCGAAGGGAGCGGGCGCGATCCACGTCCGGGACTCCAAGGACCAGCTGAGCCCCGAACTCGCCGTCACCCCCGCTGCCTGGGACCACTTCATCACCTTCACCCGCCAGGGCTGACACCCCAGCACACGAACACGTGCCCCGCGCCGGGCCTCATCCGACGCGGGGCACGGCCGTTCATTCGGAAGGCGGCGTCCACCGGCCCTGGTCGATGGCCTCCTGGAGCCGCCGCAAGAAGTACGCGTGAGCCTCCCGCATCTCCTCCTCCCGGTTGGCCTTGTAGAAGGGCGCCGAGTAACCCTCAGGCGGCTGGGAGCGCTGTCCCTCGGTATAGGCGATGAACTGGGTGAAGTCCTCTTTGGTCTGCCCGTGGCCGTGCGCGTACGGGTCCTGCGCCAGCTGGCGCCCCTTGGCGTCGAACCACATCTTTGCCTCGCGGTCCCTGAGAATCGCGTAGCGGGCCTTGAGGACAGCGATCAGCTCATCCGCGCTCATTCCCAGCCACACGGCAACCAGAGCGTCGATCTCTACCAGGGCCGCACGCCGCTCGTACTCGGTACGCAGGGGCGAGGTGTGCTCCCATGTCGCGTTGATGCCGTCCGCCAGCGGAGAAAGCCCCTGCCACGCAATGGCCCAGCCTTCGTAGCCAGGCCAGGTCGGATCGTAGAGCTCAGCCCACAGGGGCGCGTAAGCCTCGGTGAGGCAGTTGAGCCTGAGGGTACGGAGCAGAAGCGCACTGGCAAGAGGGTGGGACGGGTCGGCGTAAGGCATCTTCTTGGCCTCGGCGTTCCTGAGATCTGCCCGTCCTAGGATGCGCAACAAGTAATCAATCGGCAACGCCGCCCAAAACCCTACGTTCAAGGCTGTTGCTCTGTTGTTCGTCAAGGCCATTGAGTGAACTGCGTCCACGTGGGCTGGGCCAGGAGGAATCAGAGCGGCGAAGAGACTCCGCTCTGTGTTGAAAGGAATCATTCTGCGCCAGGCCAGGCGGTAGAATCGCGTGTAGGGCTGGAACAGCCATAGCCGCTGGTGCAGCAAATCGCGCTGTTCGTCCTCGGTCAGCGCTCGTTCTTCGTCGCTCAGTACACGGTCGCGATTCTGCCATTCCTCCGCGCTCGGCTGCCAGTCAGCCGTGAGCCGTGACCGGTCGAGCCAGTGGTCCTGTGCGTCCTCGTACCGGCTCAGCGAACACGTCTCGGGGCGGACGTAGTTCGTTCGAGGTACGGCGTCAGCTGCAAGCGCCGTCAGATCGAACGCCGTCCAGTCGTGGTTGCCGCGACACGGGACCTTGGGCTGCTTGCTGATTGGCGTGGCGATCCCAAAGTGAGGGCCTTGCAGTACGATCCCTGACAGCGCGTCGGGCTGAGAGGTGTTCCAGGCGATGAAGCCGCCCTTATTGCTGTTCGTTTCGTTATAACCCTGACTGATTCTAGGGTCATGTTGCTCGATTCGTAGTTCTACGCTCGATAGCGCTTCGATCGCGCCTTGCTCCGCAGTGGTTGTCGGTTGGAGTAGTGCAGCTTGAGTCGGAGGGATGCCCACGTTTCCTGTGAGATTCTGCCAATCCTCTAGTACCGATTCGTCGATATCGATCACTCGTGCTCGGTGCGGCCTCAGATCCCAGGTTCCGCCGTGTCTCATGCCGGGAACTTCGCCCTGGCCATCATGATGAAGAGAGCCTGCGAGAGGCTCTACGCCGTACAAGCGACTGAGGTTCTCGAAGTGGATATGCTGTTGGCGGGGGCCGTAGATGTGCACGCCAAACTCGGTGTTTCGGCTCGCTTCGAAGGCCCAATTCCCCACGTTCACAAACCCCGCATGAAGCCGCAGATGCCGGTAGGCAGCATCGCGTAGACGCCCGTCCTTCACCCCTCCGAAGTGGGTGTCCGGATGGATTAGTCCTGCCGTTCCTTCTTGCCCGAGGTTGCTCCAGACGCGGCTCATGAAGGCCCGATAAAGGTCCGGGCGGGTTCCCGCCAGCACGGGATAGACCGCAGGTGATCCTAGAGTTTCCGAAACACCGCTGATCGCTGCCAGTTCACGTAGGTAGTACCGGAGTGATTCGGCGTCGCTTAGCAGTAGCTCCTTCTTCTCTTGTTGCTCTGTTGCCGAGGGCTTTTCAGCCAACGCGAACCAGGGATCAACTTCCGCCAATACCTGGCTCTCCACCCACTCCGGCCGGACCCAAGGGGGGTTGCCGACCTGGAGGTCGAAGCCGCCGGCGGGGCTGCGGAAGACGTGGGCGAAGTGCAGCTCCCAGTGGAAGAAGCCGTGGCCGTCCTCGGCCTTGATGTCCTTCTCCGTCGTCCCGGCGATGTCCTCGACGGTGTTCAGCCAGGGGAAGCGGAAGGGGAGGCGTCCGGGGGTGTCCATGCCGAGGAGGCCCTCCAGGCGGTCCTCGACGTCGCTGAGCACCTCCAGCGCCTCGTCCGGGCCGAGGTCCTCGACGCCCGCGAGGTAGGAGCCCTCCGGCAGGTCGTTGGTGCCGAGGACGGCTTCGAGGAAGTCCAGCCAGTCGCCGAAGGTGGCGAGGGGGATGCAGGCGCGGCGCTGGTCCTTGACCCGGGCCCGGCGGCCGGACGTCCGACGGTTCGGGCCGCTGCGCAGGCCCGCCTCCGACCGGTCCGGGGCGGCCTCCCAGCCGAGTTCGACCTGTTCGCCGCCCGGGGCGTCGAACAGGCCCCCGGCCTGCCACATCTGGTCGCCCGGCGCCGGGCCGGACGGCTCCGGTGCCGTCTCCGCAGCCGGAGCGGGTGCGGACTCCTCGGGCGCTGTCTCGGCGACGGCCTCCGGGGCCAGCAGGTCGGTCAGCACGCCCTCGTCGAGGAGGGTGCCGCCCGCCGCGTACGCCGAGTCCGTGCCGTCGAGTTCGCCCACCCGGTCCAGCGGCCAGAACCACAGCGCGCACCAGGCGTCCATGACCGTCTTGAGCCGCCAGTACGGCGTGCCGTGCCGGGTCAGGTCGTCGAGGACCTTCTGCTTGTCCTCCGCCTCCGACGACTGGTCGAGCCAGTCGGCGCCCCAGACGTCGATGCGGCGGGCGATCTTGCGTTCGGAGAGTTCGAGCCGGGTCGCGACCAGCTTCCACAGGAACTCCACGCGCCGGGCGACGCCCTGCACGCGGCCGAGTTCGGTCTTCTCCGCCGCCTTACGCCACCGCTCGTAGCGCTTGTTCCGGGCTGCCTGGTCCTCCTCCCCGCGCTCCTGGAAGGGCTTCGGCCCCTTCGGCGGTTTCTGCACGCCCCGGCGCCATTTCCCGAGCGCCCTGGCCGCGTCCTCCGCGAGCCGCTTGGCCTCCGCCTCCCCGGCGACGGCTCCCCAGCCGACGGCGGGCAGCAGGAACTGGTGCACCGCGCCGTCGGGCAGCGGGCCGTCGCGGAAGGGCAGATCGCGCGGCGGCAGGGGGGACTTCTTCGCCAGCCACGGGCCGTCCGTCAGGACGTCGGCCCCGTAGACCTTGCGGCCCGCGCCGATCAGCGAGTTGCCGCGCCGCAGGTGGAGGCCGAACCAGGGCGCCCGCATGCCGGGGTGCATGGAGTTGAGCCACAGCGAGACCTCGGCCAGCTCCACCGCCGTGGCGTTGAGGTCGACGCCGTAGGCGTTGTGCAGGGCGATGTACGCCTTGACCCGCTGGAGCTCGACCTGCCGCTGCTCCGGGTCCACCCGGCGGCCCAGTTCGCGTTCGCGGCGGCGCAGGTACTCGGCGGCCACCTGGTCGACGGCCTCGTTGAGGAAGGCCCCCGACCCGAGGGCCGGTTCGCAGATCTTCCACTCCAGCAACTCGCGGGCCGGGGTGGTCCCGCCACCCTGATCCAGCCGGTGTTTGAGCGCCAGCTCGACGGTGACCTCGGTCAGGGACTTGGGCGTGTAGTACGACGCGGAGGTCTGCCGGTCGCGGCCCGCGAGCCGGTAGACGAACCGGCCCTCGGGGTGGACGACGCGGCCCAGCCGGCGGCCGGTCTCGTCGTCCTCCCGGACGACGAAGACCTCGTCCGGGTAGTCCTGGACACGGGAGGCGGGGATCATCCAGCTGCCGCCCGAGGGGTCGCCGCCCTTGGCGACCTCGTACAGGTCCTCCTCGGCGATGAAGCCGGTGTAGGACATGAGCCCCTCGTACACGGCGCCGAGCTGGTTGATGCCGAGCTGGGCGTAGGAGATGAAGCCGCCGCGCTCCCGCCCCCGGCCCCGGGTGAGCATCAGACGGCGCAGCACCTTGTGCAGCGTCGCGTTGCGCAGCCGGGTGTCCAGGAACGGGCGGCGCCGCTCGCCCTCGCCGCCCTCGTACGCCGGGTTCTCCAGCTGGTCGTCGGAGATGAGGCGGACGGCCTCCTTCGCGAAGAGCTCGGAGCGCAGGGCCTCGAAGCGCAGTCCGGCGCCGGTGCTGCGGGCGGCGGCGCGGCGGGCGCGGTCGGCCTCGCGCAGGCGCTCGGCGTGCTCGGCGCGGGTGATCGCGCCGGAGGCGAGGAGCTCGGCCGCCTCGGTCTCGGCCCGGACGGCCTCGCGGGCGGCGGCCTCCGCCGCCAGGTCCTCGGCCTCGCTGCCGTAGCGGCGGTGGCCGTTCTCGACCTTGGCGAAGAGCAGGTCCAGCGACTCGTACAGGTGGAAGCCGCGCCGGGAGCGCTCCCCGACGAGGTCGCGCACGACGAGGTCGCCCAGCCGCTGGAGGCCGTAGCCGCGCTCGTAGTCGGGGTCGTCGGCGGGCAGGATGCCCAGCGCCGGGCTGGCCTCGGCGTACAGGAGGAACAGGATGCGGTAGAGGTAGCGCAGCGCCTCGCGGCTGAGCTCCTTGGCCAGGCGCGCCGGGTCGTCCAGCTCGGCCGGGGTGACGCCGTTCTCCGGTTCGCGCAGCCGGTCCAGCACCTCGTTGGCGATCCACTCGACGCTCAGGCGCAGGCCCTCGCGCAGCTCGGTGGAGACGCCGACGGCGTGCTTGCCGGACTTGTCGAGGAACCCGGCCAGGGGCGCGGTACCGCCCTCGGTGGGCACCCGCAGTGAGTCGGCGCCGAAGAGGGCGGCCAGCGTGTCCAGTTCGCCGCCGTTGCGGTCGTCGCGACGGTGGAGGGCGGCGTCGAGGTCGGCGGCCAGGTAGCGGCCCTCGGGCCAGGCGAGGCGGTCGGCGAGGACGAGCACACCGCCGACGAGGAGCAGCACGTAGCGCGGGGGGCTGTCGCAGGCGAAGAGGAAGTCGGTGAGGGCCTTGGCGTCGTCCAGGGTCACCGACGCCTCCAGCTCCACGGGGTGGAGGAGGCGTCCGGCGCCGTCCGGGTCGAGCGCGGCGTCCGGCTGGGCCGTCCAGCCGCAGGAGACGGCCAGCAGGCCGGGTTCGGCGTGGCTGACCTGGACGGTGTACGCGTGGTCGGCGCGGTGGACGGTGACGCTCTGCTCGTGGGCGTCGGCGTAGCCGAGGGCCCGCAGGGTGTCCAGGTGCAGCTCGGTGACGCGCTTCTGCCACCCGGCGGGCTCGGGCGCGTCGGGTTCGGCGAGCACCTGCGCGTCCCGGGCGAGGGCCGCACGTCCTGCGAAGTACGGGCCGTGGAGCGCCCGCAGGCCCTCGCGGGGGGTGCGGGCGCGCGGGGGCACGGTGTCGGGGCCCAGCCCCTCCTGCTCCGCCTCGGCCACGGCGTCCGCGTAGCGTCGGCGCTCGGCCTCCTCTGCGGCGGCCCAGCGGGCGAGGAGGCCGTCCTTGGCCTTGAGGTCCTTGGGCAGAACCTCGGCGAGGTAGTGGGCCGAGAGGTAGTCGCCGTGGTTGACCAGCGAGTCGTACGTCACGTCAGTGCTCCGCCGGGGGCGAGGGGTGGGTGGCGTCGGCGGTGGCCGGATCGCCGGGGCGGTCGAGAACGGCCAGGACGCGCAGCAGCGGACGGCCGGTGGTCTGCAACTGGTCGAGCAGGCGCGCCAGTTCGTCGGCGGTCTCCTCGACGACGCGCTCCCGGCGGCCCGTGACGCCCGGCAGCAGGGCGTCCGCGCGCCACCGGGCGACGTGCTCTCGGTAGGCGGCCAGCGGCTCGCTGATCTGCTCGGCCCAGGCGGCCCGGCCCGCCTCCAGGTGGTCGCGGGCGGCGGCGACGGCAGCCGGGACCAGCTCCTGGAGCCGGTCCAGGGCGCCCGGATCGCCGGTGCGGGCCAGCCGCGGGCCCACCTTCGCGTCGCGCAGCGCCTCCGCCATGGGACGCACCCGGGGCTCTCCGGTGCCGTCGGCCGTCAGCCCGGAGACGGCCATCCAGCGCACGACGGTCGGGCGGCCCAGCGCGTTGGAGTGGATGCCCTGCACGAGGAAGACCGGCCCGTCCACGTGCGGGGTGGTGATGACCGGGGCCTCCTGGCGGCCGAACTCGACCAGCACCTTGTCCGTCAGCCACTCCACGACCGGGTGGATGTCGGTGAGGAAGGAGACCTCCGGCCAGATGGTGCTGCTGCTCTCCCGGGCCTCGGTCAGCTTGCGCTGCGCGAGGGCGCGGTCGAAGGTGAGCCGCATCCGCTCGGCGACGCCCTGCTCCTTGAGGTAGGAGGGCGGCAGGGCCTTGAGCCGGTGGAGCAGGTCGGGCGCGAGGGCGGGGGAGAGCGAGAAGTACGCGCCCCCCTTGGTGTCGGCTCCGGAGGACCAGTCGATCAGCTCCTCGGCGCGCTCCTGGAAGACCTCGGCGAGCGCGGTGTCGACGAAGTCCGCGGTGTTCCCCTCGAAGAGGGAGATCAGCTCCGCCCGCTCGGGCAGCTTCTCCTCGGTGATGGTGTCCACCTGGCCGAAGAGATCGGCGAGGGCGGAGTCGGCGGCCGGGGCGTCGTCCAGGAACTCCTCGACCGTGCCGCCCCGGACCAGCTCCCTGATCAGCCGGCGCTCCTCCTCCTCGGCGCGGTAGAGACCGGAGACGGCCTCCGCCGTGCCGTCCAGCTTGTGCGCCTCCTCCTCCCGCACGAGCAGCTTCTCGGCGACCGTCCGGTCGTCCTTGGCGCCGGGGACCTCGGAGGTGAGGATCAGGGCCCGGAACTGCGGTTCGTGCTTCTGGCCGTACCGGTCGATGCGGCCGTTGCGCTGCTCGATGCGGATCAGCGACCAGGGGATGTCGTAGTGGATCAGGTGGTGGCACTGGCGGTGCAGGTTGACGCCCTCGGAGGCGACGTCGCCGGTGAACAGCAGCCGGACCGGCTTGTCGGCGAGGCCGAACGCCTCCAGCACCGAGCCCTGCTCGTCGTCGCTGAGGCCGCCGTGCAGGACGGCCGCCGCCTTCGCGGTCCCGTCGGCCGCGACGGGGAACCCGAGACGGGCCGGTACGACCTTCGCCAGCCAGGTGAGCGTGGGGACGCGTTCGGAGAAGACCACGGCCCGGGTCGTGGAGCGCGGACCGACCCCGATCTGGCGCAACTGCTCGACCAACGCGTCGAGTTTGGCCGAGTCCCCTGGGGCCGTGCCGTCACCCATGCCCGCCGTGATCTCCCGCAGCCGGGCCAGCGCCGCCTGCTCGGGGGCGATGGCCGGATCCGGCCGCAACCCCTTCTCCGTCGCCCTCCGCACCCGCGCGTCGAGCGTGGCGATGCGGTTGCCGACCGTCTCGGCGAGGGCCTTGTGGGAGGAGAGGAAGCTCTTGAGCAGGTTGTAGGCGAACAGCTGCTCGGTCGCGACCGACCTGCCGTCCTGGTCGGCCGTGCCGAACTCCACCTCGGCACCGGCGGGCGGCGCGGGCAGCCAGTGCTCGGCGAGCTCGGCGAAGATCCGCTCCTCCGCCTGGTTGGCCGCGCAGTGCAGGGAGACGGTGGGGCCGCGATCGGGCCACTCGGTGCCCATCTCGTCCCGGACCTCCGGGCTGATCTTGGTCCGCCTGATGTACAGGTGGCCCAGGTCCGCCGCCGGGTCGTAGTGGTCGGGATCGGCGATGGCCGCCGGGTCGAGGAGCGCGATCAGGTCCGCGAACGACCGCTTGTCACCGTTGTGCGGGGTCGCGCTGGCGAGGAGCAGGGCGTCGGTGCGCGGCGCGAGGACCTCGGCGAGGGCGCGGCGCTGGCTGCCCGGGTTGATCAGGTTGTGCGACTCGTCGATCACGACGGCGTCCCAGCGGATGCGCTCCAGGTGGTGCCGGTACTGGCCGATGTTCTTGAGCGTGTCCACCGAGACGATCACCCGCTTGTAGTGGGTGAACGGGTTCCGCCCGGCCGGGATCTCCCGCTGGATGCGCTGGATGCCCAGGGAGTCCAGCCGCACGAGCGGGATCGAGAAGCGCGTCCACAACTCGTGCTGGAACTGCTCCAGGATGCTCTGCGGGGTGACCACGAGGATGCGCTCGCCCCGGCCCCGGCGGATGAGCTCCGCGAGGGTCAGGCCGATCTCCAGGGTCTTGCCCAGCCCCACGACGTCGGCGATCAGCACCCGGGGGCGGAGGTTGCGCAGGGAGAGGGCGAGCTCGGCGGGGCGCTGCTGGTAGACGAGCGGGTCGAGCAGGAAGCGGTCGGCGAGCGCCAGGCCCCGCTCCGACTGCGGCAGCGGCGTCTTGCGCAGGACGGCCTCCAGGAAGAGGCGGCTGCGCCGGAAGTAGGAGGAGCGGTCGGGGACCAGGACCGTCTTCTCCGGATCGAGCAGCTCCACCGCGTCGAGCCCGCTGAAGAAGACCGCCTCCTCGTCCCGCACGAACTCGGAGACACCGACGGCCTCGATCCGCTCGCCGTCGTGCTCCGTCGGCGCGGTCGTGCGGACCAGCCACTCCTCGTCCCGGACGAGGATCTGCGCCCCCGGCGGGAACCGGGTCTCCCTGTGCGTCGCCCCCTGGCCCGTCACCCGCGCCATCCCTTCGTTCATCACTGCACGTGCCGCCCTACTGCCCGGCGGGGGCAAGTCTGTCACGGTGGGGGACGGGCCGTACGCGGTTCCGCGAGACGTATCCGCGCAGCTCAGAACCGTGCGTCGCGGGCGTAGCCGACCCGCAGGCGCTCGGCGATCCGCAGCGGCGCGGTGAGGCGGGTGCCGGTGCTCCCGGGGCCCGGGGCGTCCGGGCGGCCGTGCGTCCCGGCCGGGACGGGAGCGGGGGCCTCGTGCGCGTCCGCTGCGGCGCCGTCGTCCTCGCCGCCGTTCTCGCCCGGTCGCTCGGTGCCGGGCGCGGGGTGCGTCCGCTGCTCCTCGTCGTCCCCCGAGGCGGCCACGTCGACGACGGTGGGGGAGTACGCGACGCCACCGTCCCCGGAAAGGTGCTGGAACGCGGAGGCGGGAAGCTGGGGGACGGTGATCTCGGGCGTGCGCTCGGTGAGCCGGCGCTTGGCCTGGAGCGCCGTCAGGCCCTGCTCGTTGATGATCCGCACCAGCCGCTCGACGACCTGCGGCAACGTCGGCCGGGCGGCGGGGTCCAGCGCGAGCATGTCCGTGAGGAGCGGCTCCAGCTCCGGCGGCAGCCCGTCCAGGTCCGGCGGCGTCAGCGGGTCCTCGATCCGCAGGGCCACCGCCTGCCAGGTGGGCCCGCTGTACGGGTAGTGGCCGGTCGCCGCGAACAGCAGCACCGCGCCGAGCGCGTAGACGTCCGCAGGCGGCTCCAGACGGTGCTCGCCCCGGGCCTGCTCCGGCGGCATGCACAGCACGGAGCCGACCACGAAGCCCGTCGCCGTCAGCACCGTGCGGCGCTCCGCCAGGACCGCCAGCCCGAAGTCGATCAGCTTGGGACCGTACGCGGACAGCAGGATGTTCTGCGGCTTGAGATCGCGGTGCAGCAGCCCCGCCGCGTGCACGGTGCCCAGGCCCTCCGCCAGCAGGGCGCCCAGACTGGCGGTCTCGACGAGCGGAAGCGGCCCGTGGGCGTCCACGAAGCTGCGCAGGTCCGGCCCGGGGACGTACTCCACGGCGAGCCACGGCTGGTCGGCGGCGGCGTCGGCGTCCACGAAGGCCGCGACGAACGGCCCGTACACCGTCTTCAGGCTGTCCACTTCCGACAGGAAGCGCACGCGGGTGTCCTCGTCGAGGACGGAGGGCTTGATCACCTTCACGGCCGCCTGGTGGCCCGCCGCGGACTCCCCGAGGAACACCTGGCCCATACCGCCGGACCCGATCCGGCACACGAGGGCGTAGCCCCCGATGGCCCTCGGGTCGCCGTCCCTCAGTGGCTCCACGGTGCTCGCCTCCCCCTGCTGCTCCCGGAACGCGGCCCGGGCGGACGGGAGTCAGTCTAGGAGTCGCGGGCGGTGACGGTGGCGTCCTGGTCCACGGCCGTACGCCACCCGGAGGGGTGGGCTCCTGCTCCGTTCTGAGGGTGGGCCCGCCCCTCCGGACCGACCGGTCGTCACGGGATCGCCGTGGGTGTTACGGGCCCGGGGGAGGGGTGACGGCGGGCTCCGCCGCGTGGGGGGTGGTTTCGGGGCGTTGGTTGGGGATGTGGTCGTCGACGACCGCCTTGCCCATCGCCGCCGCGATGTGGTCCTGGAGGACCTTGCGGCGCTCCTCGAAGAAGGCGTCGAAGTCGTCGGCCCGCATCAGCCCGGGGTTCGCGAGGTGCGTCTCGACGCGCTGGTCGACGCCCTCCGGGCTGGTCTCGGCCGCCTTGGCGAGCCGGTGCAGGTACTCGGACGGTGCGTGGCCGCCGATGATCCGGTTGGTGCGGGCCGTCAGCGGCGTCTTGTTGACGATGGAGTTGTAGACGGAGCGGTCGTAGCCGTTCTTCTGGCACCAGGACTGCGGGAAGATGTGGTGGATGTCCATCGCCCCGTCGAAGTAGACGCTGACCTCCGCCTTCTCGCCCGTCCGCCAGTCCGCCGCGCCCGCCTTGAGCAGGAGCGCGTAGATGCCCTTGTAGGCGGCGCTCTGCCGGGTCCGCAGGGTCAGCAGGCGGCTGGCCGTGAACTGTGCCTGGGTGACCGTCCGGGGTTCCTGGGCCGATCCGCGGATCCAGTCGACGACGTCGGGAAGGTCGAGGTTGAAGCGGGTCTCGGTGGTCCCGCCGTACAGCTCGCCGAAGACGCCGGACCAGTACCAGCGGGCCAGCTTCTCCTGGGCGCCGGCGGTCTCCGCGTCCTTGCCCGCGAGGGCGAAGATCGCGGCCAGGGGGATGAGCTGGGTGCCGTAGGGGAGGAAGCGGGTGTCGAAGACGAACTGCTGGCGCAGGAACTTGGCGGCGGACTTGAACCCGGCGACGACGTCGGGTGCGTAGCGCCGGTAGTCCTCCAGGCCCAGCAGGAGCATCTCCTTGCGCTTGCAGCCGATACGCGGCAGGCGTTCCTCGTCCGTACCGGCCTCCTGCTCCCGACGCCGCCGCTGGGCGGTGGCGAGGAGCGTGACGGCCTGGAGGAAGTCGGTGTTGGAGACCTCCCGCAGGATGCCGTACTCGGGCGCGTCCCAGGCGGAGCAGCACTCCTCCCAGTGGCGGCGCAGATCGAACTCGTCGGCGGCGTACGTCGCCGTCAGCAGTTCGAAGACGGTGAGGGTGACGCCGCCGGTGTTGACCTTCTCGAAGACCTGGCAGACCGCCTGGCGGGGCGTGCTCTTGCCGAGTTGGATGACGGGGAAGTGGTAGAGGTTGAAGGAGTGGACGAAGCCGTCCCGGAAGCCGTACCAGAGCTCCATCTCCTCCGGCGCGAAGCTCCAGTGGCGGGCGAAGCCGTCGCCCCAGGAGTTGTCGAAGAGGCAGCGCAGCGGGAAGAAGCGGTGCTGGTACTCCAACTCCCGTGTGGAGTAGTCCTCCAGGACCTCGCCCCGGAAGTTGACCACCTTGCGGGAGGGTGGCACGAAGCGGATCGCGTCCTCACGGTCCTCGTTCTCGTCGAGCGCCTTGACCATGTCGACGTAGAACCAGCCGCTCACCCGGCGCTTGCGCTCGTCCTGGGTCTCCACCGGGCTGTCCATCGCCAGGGACTGGAACAGCGAGGTGAGCCGCTGCTGCCCGTCGAGGACCAGCGACTCCGGCTCCACCTGCTCGTCGGGGGCGGCCCCCTCGATCGGCCGGTACTTGAACCGGACGTCCCCGCCGCCCTGGAGCAGCATCACCGTCCCGATCGGGTAGTTGAGGGACACCGAGGCCAGCAGACTCGCGATGTTCGGCCACGGCCAGACCCAGCCGCGTTGGAACTCGGGCAACTGGATCTTCCCCGCCTCGACCTGCCCCAGCAGTTCCCGCAGGGGCCGCTTGTCGATGCTGAAGGTCTCGGTCGCCACATGTCCTCCTGGTGCCGCACAACGCGTCCGTCGGTTCTCGGTCGCCGGGGCCGGGGGGACGGGGAGGCTCCAGGTTCTCTCACGCCCGTCCCCGCCGGCCCGTCGGTCCACGACGTGCGGGTCCCACCCTGCCTGAGGAACCCCGCTCCGGCCTCCACCTTCGGTCAATTCGCCGAGCCGGGGAGGTGTGCGTCAACAGGACGGGGAGCGGGGCTGCGCGCGTGGTGTGCCGTAGCGGACGGCCGCGCGGGACGGGTCAGGGTTGGGCGGAGGTGGGGTACTGGGCGCCGAGGGTGTAGGCCGCGGCGACGAGGGCGGCGGTGGCCGCGAGGACGGCGAGGTCGAGGGGGCGGACCTTCAGGTGGGCCAGCCGGATGCGGCGGCCGTCGCTGTGGACCATGGCGTAGGTGAAGCCCCGCGTCTCCAGGGCCTCCACCGTCGTGCGGGTGCGCTTGGCCGTGTTGAGCATCATCGGGTAGAAGGCGTACACGGTGATCTTCGCGCCGCGCAGCAGCACCCGCCACCCGAACAGGCCGCGTGACGCGGGCGGGGCGGAGCGCAGCCGGTAGCCGTCGATCACGGTCTGGAACTCGTCGACGAGGATCGGCAGCATCCGGTACCCGTAGGAGACGCCGAAGCTGACCAGCGCCGGTGCCCGCAGGCTCAGCAGGGCGTCGGAGAGCTTCTCCGGGTCCAGCGACACGAACGCCGCCATGCTCGCCATGCTCACGGTGCCGAGTTTCAGGGTGAGTTCGCCCAGCGACAGCACGGTGGTGAGGTCGCCGTCGAAGAACCAGGCGGCGGTGACGAGGTACCCCGTCTCGGTGATCAGGCCGAAGACGAACAGGCCGACGACGAGGGGGCCGACCCGGCAGGTCACCACGGCCGCGGCGGCCAGGGCGAAGAGCAGGGCCAGGACGGTCAGGTTGTGGGTGAACCAGGGGCTCGCCGCCACCAGCACGTACCAGAACAGCACGATGCGCGGGTCCAGCCGGGCGAGCAGGCCGCCGCGTGTGGCGTAGGCGGTGCGCAGCAGTTCGAGCTTGACCCACTCGACGCTCAGGGTGTCGCGTTCGGTCCTCTTCACGCTCCGGCCTCCTGCACGGCGACGGACAGGCGTCCGGCGCACTCGTCCACGGTCAGGGGTGGCGGCACCATGCCCAGCGCGGTGCCCAGCGCGGTGATCTGCGGCGGGACGACGCGGACCCGGTCCAGCAGGTCCCGGTCGGCGAAGAACTCCGCCGGGGGCGCGTCCCTGAGCACCCGGCCCTCGCCGAGCGCGACGACCCGCGTCGCCCACTCGGCGACGAGGTGCATGTCGTGGGTGGCGACGACGACGCAGCGGATGCGGTCCGCGAGGGCGTCGAGCATGGCGATCACGTCGTCGCGGGTGGCCACGTCGAGGCTGGAGGTCGGCTCGTCCAGGAGCAGCAGCGCGGGTGTCATGGCCAGGCCGATGCCCAGGGTGGCGCGGCGCTGCTGGCCCCCGGAGAGGGTGCGCCCGTCCCGGTCGGCGAGTGCGGTGAGCCGGATGCGTTCCAGCACGTCGGCCACCAGGACGTCGGTGTCGTGGCGGCCGCGCCCGCGCGGGTACATCTCGATGTCCGCGCGGACGCTGTCGGCGAGGAACATCTGCTCCGGGCGCTGGTAGAGGTAGGCGACCCGGTCGGCCAGCTCGGCCGGCCGGACGGAGCGCGTGTCGGTCCCGGTGACCTCGACGGTGCCGGAACGCGGCACCTTGAGCCCGGTGAGCAGGCGCAGCAGGGTGGACTTGCCGGCCCCGTTGCCGCCGACGAGGGCGATGCGCTCCCCCTCGCGCAGCTCCAGGTCCACGTCCCGCAGCACGGGGGTGAGGCCGCCGTGCACGTCCCGGTAGCCGTGCCGGACGCCGCGCAGCGCGGCGACGACGGGCGGGGCGGGGACGGACGGGGCGGTGACGGATGGTGGCTGCCGGGGCTCCGCCGGTGCGGGGACCGTCGGCTGGGGGACTGGCTCGGCGACGGGTTCGGGGACGGGGCGCGCGGCACGGGCGTCCAGCCAGCGGACGGCCTGCTCGACGGTCAGCGGCACCTCGCCCTCGGGCTCGACCGTGCGGGCCAGCCGCACCACCTGGGGTGCGGGGATGCCGTGGGCGGCGAGCTCCCCGGTGCGGGCCAGGGCCTCGGCGACGGGGAGGTGCCACACCGGCGCGCCGTCGGCCATGAGCAGCACGCTCCGGCAGTACCGGGCGACGAACTCTGCGTGGTGCTCGATCACGACCACCGTCGTCCCCAGGTTCCGGTTGACGTCGGCCAGCCGGCGGTAGATCTCCTCGGCCCGCTCCGGGTCCAGCTCGGCCACCGGCTCGTCCACCACCACCAGGCCGGGGCGCATCGCCAGGACGCCGGCGAGGGCCACGAGGTGCTGCTGGCCGCCGGAGAGCTGCCAGGTGTAGCGGTCGCGCAGCGGGGCGATGCCCAGCATGTCGAGCGCCTCCTCGGTCCGCGCGCGCCAGTCGGGCAGGCCGAAGTTCACCGGGCCGAAGGACACCTCGTCGTGGACGGTCGGCCGCACGAGCTGGTTGCCGAAGTCCTGGTAGACGTAGCCGACCCGGTGGCTGAGGGCCGCGACCCCGGTCTCGGCGGTGTCCTGGCCGAAGACGCGGACGCTGCCGCTGTACGCGCCGGACCAGAAGTGCGGCACGAGTCCGTTGAACGTCTTGCACAGGGTCGTCTTGCCGGAGCCGTTGCCGCCGACGACGGCGGTGAAGTCGCCCTGCTCGATGGTGAGGTCGACGCCCCGGAGGCTGTCGTTCCGCGCTCCGGGGTAGCGGAAGGTCAGGTCCCGGATCTCGACGGCCGGGCCGGCGTGCGGGGCGGGGGCCGTCATCGCGGGGCTCCGGCGCGCGCCGCGCGGGACCGGTTCAGGGCACGGGCCGCGAGGACGAGCGCGACCAGCACGATCAGCGCGGCCGAGACGCCGATCCAGAGGAACTTCTCCCCGTACTGGTCGATGAAGCCCGGCTCCCAGACGCCGAAGTTGGCGTCCAGCTCCTCCATGAACGCGGCGATCATGGCGACGAACGTCAGGAAGATGCCGAGCAGCAGGAAGCGGGCGCTCACCCGGGCGCGCAGCCGCAGCGGCTGGGCGGGGTCGCGCGGCGCGAGGCCCAGGAGCGGCTCGATCCGTCCGTGCAGGCGCGGCGCCAGGTAGGCGGCGGGCAGGGCTCCGAACAGCAGGCCGCTGATGAGGAGGTCGGTGGAGAACGCGATGCCCTCCAGCAGCAGGACGCTCTCCGCGAGGCCCTCGACGTACTCGGCGTCGGCCACGCCGACGTACACCTTGCCGATGTCGACGATGCCGCCGAGCATCTTGTCCACCCCGACCGCGACGACGGCCGCCAGCGCGACCCGGCCCCGCCGGAGCGGGTCGCGCACCAGCGAACCCGCGATGTAGAGGCCGAGGGCGAGCTGGATGTAGCCCTCCAGTTCGGCGAAGCCGGAGAAGTCGCCCATCAGCAGGTCGACGAAGACGATCTCGCCGAGCGGCGCGCCGAGCGCGGCGTACAGCGGGTGGAAGAGGCAGACCATCACCACCGGCACGAACGCCAGGTAGGAGACGGAGAGTTCGACCGGCCCGAGCTTCACCTCGGGCAGCACCTCGGTGAGGATGTTGGCGAGCCCGAAGAGCGTCATCGACAGCACGAAGACCATGAGCTTCTGCGCCGAGCCGAGGTCGGTCGGGTCGAGGGAGCGGCGGGTGGCGGCCGGCGGGGGTGAGCCGGTGGTGCGGGGAGCGGTGGACGAGGACATCGGGTGCCTTGGCCTTTCGTCGGGCGAGGGGGAGGCGGGCGGTGCCGCGGGCGGGTGGGGGCCGGGCGCGGCACCGCGCGGTCAGGAACGGGGGGAGAGCAGGGGGAGCAGCTCGGCCAGGGAGGTGACGACGCGGTCGGGCCGGGTGGGGCCGGGCGTCGCGAGGTGGCGGGCCAGCGCGGCGTCGTCCAGCGAGCCGCCGCGCACGAGGACGGTGGTGCCGATACCGGCGCTCCGTGCGGCGGCCATGTCCCGGCCGGGCTTGTCCCCGGCGAACCAGCACGCCCCGGCGTCCACGGCCAGGGCGCGCAGTGCCTCGCGCACGGTGAGCGGGTCCGGCTTGCGGCGGCCGAGCTCGTCGGAGTACACGTGCACGCCGACCAGCTCCGCGATGCCGAAGGAGGCCATGCGTTCGCGCACGCTGCGCCCGCAGACGGTGTTGGAGACGACCGCGACGGGGATGGCGAGTTCGCGGCAGCGGCCGAGGAGGTCGGCCGCGCCCTCGCGCAGGGTGGGGCGGCTCTTGATGTGGGCCCACTCGTGGCTGAGCGCGACGGCCTCGGCGGCCAGCCAGGCCCGCACGTCCGGGCCGAAGGCGGTGCCGAAGAAGTCCTGCCAGTACTGCACCGGGGTGACCTCGGGGACGAGGGGCCCGGCGTCGGCCTCGCCCTTCCACCGCTGGTGCGCGCGTCGCGCGGTGGTGAGGGCCTCGACGGCGGCGGCGTCCGGCACGTCGTGTCCCGCCCGGCGCAGCCGTGCGGCCAGGCGCAGCCCGAACTCCCGCTGCGCCTGAGGATCCTTGACGGCGTTGGCGATGACGCCGCCGTGGTCGAGCAGCAGCGCCGCCGGGCGACCGTCGGCCCGCTGCGAGCCGGTGTGGGGCGGGGAGGCCGGAGGAGCCGGGGGCGGGGTGTCCCGGGCGGCGGCGAGGACGGGGACGAGTCCCTCGGGGGTGTCGAAGACGGCGTCCGGCCGGACGGCGACGGGGTAGGGCGGGCGGTCGGTGTGCTTGTCGCGGGTGACGACGACGGCCGCCACCCCGGCCCGGCGCCCGGCGGCGACGTCGCGGTCCAGGGTGTCGCCGACGAACCAGCAGCGCTCGGGCCGCGTCGCCAGGGCCCGGGCGGCCCGTTCGACGATGGCCGGGTGCGGCTTGCGGACGCCGACCTCGTCGGAGTAGAGCTGCACGTCCACCAGCTCCTCCAGGCCGTGCTCACGCAGCAGCGCCCGGTGCGAGCGCCCGGCGTGGGCGTTGCTGACGATGCCCACGCGGACGCCGCGCCGCCGCGCGGTGTGCAGCAGGTCGCGGACGCCGGGGCGGACGGTGTGCTCCGAGAGCAGCGGCGTGAGGGCGCCGAGGAGCCAGCCCGCGCTGCCCGCGAGGACGGCCCGGACCGGCTCGGGCAGGTCGGAGGCGAGGAAGTCCTCCCAGATCTCGCGGTGGGTCAGCTCGACGGGCGCGCGACGGCGGCCTGCGGCGTTCTTCCAGTCCTTGAGCGCCGCCAGCCCGGCGTCGAGCGAGGCCCGCAGCTCCTCCTCGGGCACCAGGTGCCCGGCGGTGGCCAGCTCGCGGTGGAGCAGGGCGGCCGCGTCCCGACGGCCCTCGGGCCGCTTCTCGGTGTGGAAGACGACGCCGCCGAAGTCGAGCAGCAGGGCCTCCGGCCGGTGGGCGAGGGCGGGCGGTACGGGTGCGGGCGGCTGGTTCATCGGCTCCCCTGATCGGTGTCGTGACGGCGAACGTATGGGCGGTGGGTGAACTCCCGGCGCCCGAAAGGCCAACGGGTGAGGGTCGGTTCTGGAACGTTCCAAACACTCGGTGGGGTCGTCCGGTGGAACGTTCCAGGTCAAAGGGGAGTAGGGGTGGTCCGGGCCGGTGCGGACCCGCGTCGCTGCATACTGGGCGCATGCCCCACGCCCCCTCGCGCCGCCCCACGATCCTCGACGTCGCCCGGGTCGCGGGGGTGTCCAAATCGCTGGTGTCCCTGGCGCTGCGCGGCGGCCCCGGGGTCAGCGAGAGCGCCAGGGCGCGCATCGCCGCCGCCGCCGACCAGCTGGGCTACCGCTCCAACGCCCTGGCGCGCGGCCTCGTCCAGGGACGCACCATGCTGCTGGGGGTCCTGCTCACCGACCTGGCGAACCCGTACCACACCGACGTGGTCGCCGGCGTCGAGGAGGCCGCCGCCGAGGCGGGGTTCGGCGTCCTGCTGGCCCACGGCCGACGCGACGCCGAGCGGCTCGCCACCCAGCTCGGCACCCTGGTGGAGCTGAACGTCGACGGCGTCGTCGCGATCAGCAGCTGGGTGGACGGGGCCGCCCTCCGGGCCGCCGCGCGCCGCACCCCGGTCGTCGTCGTCGGCCGCCCCGAGCACCCGCCCGAGGGCGTCGACACCGTCGCCAACGACGACGCGGCCGGCGCGGACCAGGCGGTGGCGCACCTGCTCGACCTCGGCCACCGGGAGATCGTCTTCGTCACCACCTCCCGCCGCCCGGCCGCCGAGGGGCGGCGGCGCGGCTACGAGACGGCGGTCCGTCGCGCCGGACTGACCCCCCGGGTCGTGGTGGCGGAGCACGCCGACGACCTGCGCGCCCACGCCGCCCCGCTCGTCACCTCGGGCGCCACCGCCCTGCTCGCCAACAACGACCTCACCGCCGTCGCGCTGCTGGACGCCGCGCACGACCTCGGCGTACCGGTACCCGAACGGCTGTCCGTCGTCGGCTACGACAACAGCACCGTCGCCGCGCTGGTCAGGCCCCGGCTCACCAGCGTCGACCAGCCCCGCCCGGAGCTCGGCCGGACCGCCGTGCGGCTCCTGCTGGAGCGTGCGGTCGAGGGGCGCACGGCCGACCGCCACGCGGTCCTGCGGCCCAGCCTCGTCCGACGCGGCTCGTCCGGCCCGGCGCGCCCCTGAGCGGCCCGTCCCGAGGGCCGGGACGGGCGCCCGTCCCGGCCCTCGGCACACCGGCGGGCGCGGGGAGTGGCCGCGCTACCCTGTCGGGGGCGGGAGCCGGTCGGCCTGCGGCGTTCCGGAGCGCCCACCCGCCACCACCGCCACACCGGGTCCGTACGGGCCCGACACTGCCCGCGACGAGGACTGGAACAGATGGCTGACGAGCACGGGGCCACCGCCCGGGAGACCTACGACCCGCACGCCAACATCGACAGGTGGCTCCGGGTGTGGAAGGACGAGCGGCTCTTCGAGGCGGGGGACCTCACTCCGGCCGGCCCCAAGGACGACAAGCGCACCCTTGTCGTCAGCATGTTCCCCTACCCCTCGGGCGACCTCCACATGGGCCACGCCGAGGTGTACAGCATCAGCGACACCATGGCCCGCTTCGCGCGCATGCGCGGTCACCAGGTCCTCAACCCCATCGCGTGGGACTCCTTCGGCCTGCCCGCCGAGAACGCCGCCCGCAAGCGCGACCTCGACCCGCGCGACTGGACGTACGGGAACATCGACATCCAGGCCGCGTCCTTCGAGCGGCTGGGCATCTCCTTCGACTGGCGCACCCGGTTCCACACCTCCGACCCGGAGTACTACCGCTGGAACCAGTGGCTGTTCCTGAAGCTGTACGAGCACGGTCTCGCCTACCGCAAGGAGGCGCCGGTCAACTGGTGCCCCACCGACGAGACCGTCCTCGCGAACGAGCAGGTCGTCCAGGGCAAGTGCGAGCGGTGCGGCACGGACGTCGTCAAGCGGAACCTGACCCAGTGGTTCTTCCGCACCACGCAGTACGCGCAGCGGCTGCTGGACGACATGGACCAGCTCCAGGGCAGGTGGCCGGACGAGATCCTCAGCATGCAGCGGAACTGGATCGGCCGCTCCACCGGTGCGCACATCGACTTCGCCGTCGAGGGCCGGGACGAGCCCGTCCGCGTCTTCAGCACCCGGCCGGACACCCTGTACGGAGCGACGTTCTTCGTCGTGGCCGCCGACTCCGCGCTGGCCGACGAGCTGTGCGACGCCGAGCACCGGACCCGGTTCGAGGAGTACCGCGCGGGCCTGGCCTCCAAGGCCGAGATGGACCGGCTGGCGATCGACCGCCCGATGACCGGCGTCTTCCTCGGCCGCCACGCGCTCAACCCGGTCAGCGGTGAGAAGCTGCCCGTCTACGCCTCCGACTACGTGCTGGCCGACTACGGCACGGGCGCCGTCATGGCCGTCCCCGCGCACGACCAGCGCGACCTGAACTTCGCCCGCGCCTTCGACCTGCCGGTGCGCGTCGTCGTCGACACCGGCGAGGCCGACCCGGCCCAGACCGGCGTCGCGACGGCCGGGGACGGCGTCCTCGTCAACTCCGGCTCGCTGGACGGGCTGCGCAAGGACGAGGCCATCGCGCGCGTCATCGCCGACCTGGAGCAGCGGGAGGTCGGCCAGGGGGCCGTCACCTACCGGCTGCGCGACTGGCTGCTCTCCCGCCAGCGCTACTGGGGCACCCCCATCCCGATCGTGTACTGCGACGCGTGCGGCGCGGTCCCCGTTCCGGACGACCAGCTGCCGGTCAAGCTGCCCGAGAGCGGCTACACGCTCCGCCCGGAGGGCGGCAAGGCCCCGCTGGAGACGGCCACGGAGTGGGTGCGCACGGACTGCCCCTCCTGCGGGGGCGAGGCCCGCCGGGACACGGACACGATGGACACCTTCGTGGACTCCTCGTGGTACTTCCTGCGCTACCCGAACCCGGGCTACGAGGACGGCCCCTTCGACCCGGCCGGCATCGCCGCCTGGCTGCCCGTCGACGAGTACGTCGGGGGCAAGGAGCACGCCACCGGCCACCTGATGTACGCCCGGTTCCTCACCAAGGTCCTGCACGACCTCGGGATGGTCCCCTTCACCGAGCCGTTCACCCGCCTGACCAACCAGGGCCAGGTGATCATGAACGGCAAGGCGATGAGCAAGAGCCTGGGCAACCTGGTCAACCTCCAGGAGCAGATCGCCCAGCACGGCCCCGACGCCGTGCGCGTCACGATGCTGTTCGCCAGCCCGCCCGAGGACGACATCGACTGGGCGGACGTCTCCCCGGCCGGCTCGGTGAAGTGGCTCGCGCGCGTGTGGCGGCTGGCCGGGGACGTCGGCGCGGCGGCCCCCGCGTCCGGCGACGCGGACCAGGAGCTGCGGGTGTCCGTGCACCGGCTCGTCGACGAGGCGACGCAGGCGATGGAGACCAAGCGCTTCAACGTCGGCATCGCCCGCCTGATGCAGCTCACGAACGTCCTGCGGCAGGCCGTGGACCGCACGCCCGGACCGGGGGACGCGGCCGTCCGCGAGGGCGCCTCCGCGCTGGTCCGCATGCTGGCCTGCTTCGCGCCGTTCACCGCCGAGGACTGCTGGGTCCGGCTCGGCGAGGAGCCCTCGGTGCTCCGGGCGGGCTGGCCCGAGGCGGACCCGGCGCTGCTCGTCGAGGACCAGGTGACGTGCGTCGTGCAGGTGGCGGGCAAGTTCCGCGACCGGCTGGAGGTCGCGCCCGACATCGGCGAGGAGGAGCTCCAGCGGCTGGCGCTCCAGTCCGGGAAGGTGCAGGCCGCCCTCGGGGGCGCGAGCGTCGCCCGGGTGATCGTGCGCGCCCCGAAGCTCGTCAACTTCGTGCCCGCGCGCGGCTGACACCGTGTGCGCCCGCCCGTCGGCCGACGCCGGCGGGCGGGGGCGGCCCGCGGCGGAGCTTCGCGGTACGGGCCGCCGCCGTCGGGTGCCCGCGGGGCGCCGTCGCAGAGAGGAACCGTTCGCCATGGCGTACACCCCGGGCCGCAGATTCACCCACTGCCCCTACTGCGGGACCGGCTACGCGGCCGACGCCGGATGGCCGAGGGACTGCCCGGGGTGCGGCGAGACACGCTGGGCCAACCCGCTTCCGGTCGCCGTCGCCCTGCAGCCCGTCACGCTGGCCTCGGGCGGGCGCGGGCTGGTCGTCGTGCGGCGTGACATCGAACCGTGCCGCGGTCAACTGGCGCTGCCGGGCGGCTACATGGAACTCGGCGAGACCTGGGAGCAGGCCGCCGTCCGGGAGCTGTGGGAGGAGACGGAGCTGACGGCCGACGCCGTCCACGTCCGCCTGTTCGGCGCGCAGAGTGCCGTCGCCACGCTCAACGTCTTCGCCCTCCTGCCCGAGCGGGCCGAGGAGACACTGCCCGCGTCGCGGCCGACGGCCGAGGCCACGGAGTGGCTGGTGCTCACCGAGCCGGTCGACCTCGCCTTCCCCACGCACACGGCGGCGATGCGCGCCTACCTCTGCGACGACGTCGCCCCCCTCACGGCGTAGCTCCGCCCGGTGGGGCCGCCGCCCGGTGGGGCAGGGAATCCGGTTGCGCGGGGGTGGGTGGGGGCGGAGGCTGGGCGGCCGGGAGGCGATGAGGATGAGCGGGACGACGGACCGGCTCACGGTGCGCGATCTTCGTCCGGCGGACCTCCGGGAGTGCGGCTGGGCGGGTTCGGAGCTGCATCTGGCCAACGTGGCAGGGCAGTTGGAGCGGGCCCGGCGCGGTGAGGTCGACTACCTGGCGGTCTGCGCCGCCGACGGACGGCCGGTGGCCCTCGGCGGCGTCGACTACCGGGTGCGCGAGGGTGCCGGGACGCTGTGGCAGCTGGCCGTGCACCCCCGGCTGCGGTCGCGCGGGATCGGTACGCGGCTGATCGGGGCGGCGGAGTTGCGGATCGGGGCGCGGGGCCTGCGGCGGGCGGAGCTGGCGGTGGAGGAGGGCAACCCACGGGCGCGGGCGCTGTACGAGCGGCTGGGGTACGTGGCGTTCGACCGGCGGCCGGACGGCTGGGACGTCCGGGGCCCCGACGGCTCGCTGCGGCGTCACGAGACGGTGTGCGTGCTGTTGGGCAAGGAGCTGCGCTGAGGTCGGCGGGACGGCGCGGGGCCGCGCGCCCACCGCGCACATTACGCGCGTTCATGAGTCCTGTGGCCCGGAAATGAGCAAGAACTTGCATCCGCAGTGTTGACGGATGCGTGTTCCGGGCCGTTTCATCGGGGGCACCTTCCCTGTATCGGAGCCTGCCTCATGAACCATGCGGTCAGAGCACCCCTGCTCATCTCCGTCCTGGCCACCACACTGATCGCCACCGGCGCGGCGGCACCCCTCCACGCGGCCGTGCCGAAGGCCCCCGCCGCCCCGCCCGGCCACTCCCTGGGGGACGTCACCGGCTTCTCCGCCGACGGCGACACCTACACGGTGTCCTCGGGCGAGGCGAAGCTGCGGGTGACGTTCCACGACGACGACCTGGTGCGCGTCCACCTCGCCCCCGACGGCACCTTCTCCGACCCCGCGAACGACGACCCCGACGACCCGGACGCCCCCGACGCCGACATCGTCGTGGGGCGGGACCACGACGGCGCGGGGTCCACGCACACCGAGACCGACGACGCCCACGTCATCCGGTCCGACGAGGCCACGCTCACGATCACCAAGTCGCCCGCCACGCTCGCCCTCGCCGACGAGGACGGCCGTGAGCTGTGGCGTGAGACGGCGCCGCTGTCGTGGTCGGACGACGGCACCGTGCAGACGCTCGCCCAGGGCGAGCGCGAGCAGTTCTTCGGCGGCGGCATGCAGAACGGCCGCTTCAGCCACCGCGACCAGACGATCGACATCACCCGCGACTACGACTGGAACGACGGCGGCAACCCCAACGCCGTGCCGTTCTACGTCTCCAGCCAGGGCTACGGCGTCCTGCGCAACACCTTCGCGCCGGGCGCCTACGACTTCCGCTCCCCGGTGCGCACCACCCACGCCGAACAGCGCTTCGACGCCTACTACTTCGTCGGCGACGCCAAGGAGGTCATCGACGGGTACACCGAGCTGACCGGCCGTCCGGCCATGATGCCGATGTACGCCCTGGAGATCGGCGACGCCGACTGCTATCTGCACAACGCCAACCGCGGCGAGCGCGAGACGCTGCGGGACTCCACGGAGATCGCGGACGGCTACACCGAGCACGGGCTGCCGCTGGGCTGGATGCTGGTCAACGACGGCTACGGCTGCGGCTACGAGCAGCTGCCCGAGACGGCGGACATGCTCCACGAGCGCGGCGCCGAGCTCGGCCTGTGGACGGAGTCGGACCTCACCGAGCAGGAGTCCGAGGTCTCCGCCGGCGTCCGCGTCCGCAAGACCGACGTCGCCTGGGTCGGCCCCGGCTACCGCTTCGCGCTCGACGCCTGCGAGGAGTCGCAGCGCGGCATCGAGGAGCACAGCGAGGACCGGGCCACCGTCCTGACGGTGGAGGGCTGGGCCGGCACGCAGCGCTGCGGCGCGATGTGGAGCGGCGACCAGTCCGGCACCTGGGACTACATCCGCTGGCAGATCCCCACCTACGCCGGTTCCACCATGTCCGGCCAGCACATGACCACCGGTGACGTGGACGGCATCTTCGGCGGCAGCGCCGAGACGTACGTCCGCGACATGCAGTGGAAGATGTTCCTGCCGATGACGTACCTGATGAGCGGCTGGGCGGCGTCCGACAAGCAGCCCTGGCGCTACGGGCAGCCGTACACCGACATCAACAGGAAGTACATGCTGCTCCACGAGCGGCTGCTGCCCTACTTCTACACGCACAGCGCGAACGCCTCGAAGGACGGCGTCGGCCCGACCCGCCCGCTGTACCTGAACTACCCGGACGACCCGAACACCTGGGGCGACAAGGCGAAGTACGAGTTCCTGGCCGGGGACGACTTCCTGGTGGCGCCCGTCTACGAGGACAGCGACGTCCGCGACGGCATCTACCTCCCCGAGGGCCGCTGGGTCGACTACTGGACCGGCCGCGTCCACGAGGGCGGGCAGACGCTCGACGGCTACCGCGCGCCGCTGGACACGCTGCCGCTGTTCGTCCGGGCGGGCGCCGTCGTGCCGATGTTCCCCGAGGGCACCCTCGACTGGCAGGAGGGCAAGAACGCCGGGCAGCTCGACCTGGACGTCTACCCGCAGGGCACCTCCTCCTTCACCCTCTACGAGGACGACGGCCGCACCCGGGCCCACGCGGCCGGTGAGTCGGCCACGCAGCGGTTCGAGGTCACCGCGCCGGACGCCCGCGAGCGCGGCCCGGTGACGGTCGCCATCGGCGCGCTGGAGGGCACCTACGAGGGCAGGCCCACCGAGCGGCGCTACGGCCTGACCGTGCACACGAACACCGACCCGGCGCGCGTCCGGGCCGGGAAGCGCAACCTCACGGAGTACCGCAGCGAGGAGGCGCTGAACGCCGCCGACTCCGGCTGGTACTACGACGCCCCGAGCGGCGTCGTCCACATCAGGACGGCCACGGTGCCGACCGACGGCACGACGACCGTGCGCATCGACGGCGCCGGGTCGGTCGGCGGCACGCACCCGCAGGACCGTGACGTCGCCTTCGACGCGACGACGCCGGTGATCGGCTCGCCCGAGGCCGCGCAGGAGGTCACGGCGTCGTTCACCAACGACACCGGCAAGCCCGTCGACGTCACCCGCACCACCGTCACCGCGCCCGAGGGCTGGGACGTCACGGCGGAGGGCGCGACGACGCGGAAGGCCCTGCGCGACGGGCAGACGTTCACCGTCCGCTACACGGTGACGCCCCCGGCGTCCGCCGAACCGGGACGCCACGAGCTGACCGCCGCCGTGCGCTACCGGACCCGCGGCACGGCCTACGACGTCCGCGCGGGGACGAGCACGACCCTCGCCCACGCCTCGCTCGCCTCGGCGGCGAACAACGTCGGCGTGACGGCGTCGGACGACCCGGAGCCGGGCGACCTGGACGGCGGCGGTTCCAGCTTCATCGCCGAGAGGCTGGCGGAGCGGGGAGCGACGCCGGGCGCCACGGTCGAGGCGAACGGCTTCGCGTTCACCTGGCCGGACGCCGAGCCGGGCACGCGGGACAACGTCGCCGCCACCGGGCAGACGGTCAAGGTCCCCGGGGACGCGCGGGGCAACGCCCTGGCCTTCCTCGGGACCGGCACCAGCGGCTCCGCCGGAGGCACGGCCACCGTCCACTACACCGACGGCTCCACCGCCGAGGAGACGCTGGGCTTCCCCAACTGGTGCTGCCTGCCGACGGACAGGTACGGCGCGAAGACCGCCCTCAGCACGAAGGGCAAGAACACCCGCTCCGGCCCCGCCTACCCGGACATCGACTACCGCCTCTACACCACGACCCTGCGCGTCGACCCGGAGAAGCGGGTCGCGGCCGTCACGCTGCCGAAGAACAGCGCCGTGCACGTCTTCGCGCTGACGACGGGCACCGAGGAGGTCGTCCCGCCGCCCGTCGAGGACGGCCAGTACGCGCTGGTCAGCGGCTCGGGCGACGGCCGGCTCGCGGCCCCCGGCGACGAGAACGCCGGGCAGCTGCGGCTCGCCGGGGAGTCCGCCTCACCCGCGCAGAAGTGGAACGTCACCCGCGACGACAACGGCACCTACCGGCTCAAGAACGCGGGCAGCGGCCTCTGTGCCGACGTCGCGGGCAGCTCGGCGGACGACGGCGCCGAGGTCGTCCAGTACACCTGCACCGGAACCGCCAACCAGCAGTGGGAGATCACCGACGACGACGGAACGCTCACCCTGAAGGCCAAGCACAGCGGCCTGTCCCTGGCCGCCCGCGAGGACGGCCTCGTCGTCCAGGCCACCGACGACGGCGCCCCGGCCGCGCGCTGGACGGCCCTCGCCAACTGACCCCCTGTCCCCCTCAACCACCGGAGCCGTGCGGCGCACCCCCGTCCGCACGGCTCCGGTCCTGTCCGGGACTCATCCCTCGCGCACGGGGAGGGGGTCACATGCGCGTGGGGCACAAACTTCTTACCGAAGGGTAGGAAAGCCTCCGAGGCTTGCTATACGGTCTGTCTAACAAGGGGTGGTCGCCCGCCCCACCGCCGTCGTCGACCAAGGACCCCGCACTCGACACGAGGAGCTCCGCCATGGCAAGCAGCACCGTTCGGCCCGACCTGTCGGAGAGCGCGGACCGGCCCGACGAGCAGGACGTCGCCCGCCGCTTGCTCGACTCGGCCGCCCAGCTCGCGTACGACCCGCCCACCGAGGTCGACTGGGAGACGCCGCTGGACAAGGAGTTCCACGGCGCGAGCCCGGAGTGGAGCACGCTCTATGGCACCGCGTACTGGAACGAGCTGACCGAGCCGCAGCGCAGGGAGCTGACGCGGCAGGAGGCGGCGTCCGTCGCCAGCACGGGGATCTGGTTCGAGATGATCCTCCAGCAGATGGTGCTGCGGGACATCTACGCCAAGGACCCGACCGGCGCGGAGTTCCAGTGGGCGCTGACCGAGATCGCCGAGGAGTGCCGGCACTCGATCATGTTCGCCCGGGGCGCGCAGAAGCTCGGTGCCCCGGCCTACCGGCCGCACCGGCTCGTCCTCGAACTGGGCCGCGCCTTCAAGACGCTGGCGTTCGGCGAGGCGGCGTACGCGGCGATCCTCGTCGCCGAGGAGGTCCTGGACGTCATGCAGCGCGACTGGATGCGGGACGAGCGGGTGGTGCCGTTCGTCCGTACGATCAACAACATCCACGTCGTCGAGGAGTCCCGGCACATGAAGTTCGCCCGGGACGAGACGCGCAAGCGGCTGCGCGGGGCGGGGTGGGCGCGTCGCCAGATCAACGCCTTCGTCGTGGCCGTCGCGTCCTACTTCATCGTCACCAGCATGGTGAACAAGAAGGTGTACGAGAACGCCGGGCTGGACGCCGAGCGGGCCGTCGCCGAGGCGAAGGCGAACCAGCACCACAAGGCGATGATGCGCTCCAGCTGCTCCGGCCTGATGGAGTTCCTGGCCTCCGCCCGCCTCCTCACCAGGCCCGCGCTGGCGTTCTACAAGCGCGCGAACCTGATCTGACCCCTTGATCCGAGCGAGCTGACCGTCACCATGGCCTACGCCATCACCCAGACCTGCTGCAACGACGCCACCTGCGTGGCCGTCTGCCCGGTCAACTGCATCCACCCGACGCCCGAGGAGCGGGCCTTCGGCAGCACGGAGATGCTCCACATCGACCCGAGGGCGTGCATCGACTGCGGCGCGTGCGCGGACGCCTGCCCCGTGGACGCCGTCGTCCCCGTGGACCGGCTGCGTGAGGGGCAGAAGGAGTACGCCGCCCTCAACGCGGCGTACTTCGAGGGCAGGGACCCCGGCACCTCCGTGACCGGGCCGAACTTCCACGCCTGGGGCCGCCCCCGGTTCGAGCGCGTGCTGCCGCCGGACTTCCCGAGGCTCCGGGTCGCCGTCGTCGGCACCGGGCCGGCCGGGATGTACGCGGCCGAGGACCTGCTGCTCCACACCGACGCCGAGGTGACGCTCGTGGACCGGCTGCCGGTGGCCGGCGGCCTCGTGCGCTACGGCGTCGCGCCCGACCACCCCGCCACGAAGGGCGTCGGGGAGACGTTCGCCCGCTTCCACCACCACCCCCGGGTGCGGATGGAGCTCGGCCTGGAGGTCGGCCGGGACGTCACCCCGGAGGAGCTGGCCGCGCACCACGACGCCGTCGTCTACGCCGTCGGCGCCTCCGCGGACCGCCGGACCGGCGTCCCCGGCGAGGACCTGCCGGGCAGCATCGCGGCGACCACGTTCGTGGCCTGGTACAACGCCCACCCCGAGGTCGCCCCGGACGCGGTGGACCTCTCCGCCGAGCGGGTCGTCGTGGTGGGCAACGGGAACGTGGCGCTCGACGTGGCCCGCATCCTCGTCGCCGACCCCGAGGCGCTCGCCGGGACCGACATCGCCGACCACGCGCTGGCCGCCCTGCGCCGCAGCAGGGTGCGCGAGGTGGTGCTGCTGGGTCGCCGGGGCCCGGAGGACGCCGCCTGCACCCGGTCCGAACTGCTCGCCCTGACGCACCTGGACGGCGTCCGGCTGGTCGTGGACGCACACGACCCGCGCGTCACGGACGCACTCGACGCCGCCCGGCCGCAGGACAAGGCCGCCGTGCTGCGCGGCGCCGAGCGGGAGCGGGTGGACTGGTCGCGTCCGCCCGGGGCGGAGCGCCGCATCGTCCTCCGGTTCCGCTCGGCGCCGGTGGCGGCCCTCGGCGGAACGGCCGAGGGCCGCGCGGAGGAGACCGGGGGAGGCGTCCGCGCCCTGCGGGTCACCGGTGCGGACGGCGAGGCGGAGATCCCGGCCGGGATGCTGCTGCGGGCCGTCGGCTACCGGGGGGTGGCGGTGCCGGGGCTGCCGTTCGACGAGGCGAGCGGGACGGTGCCGCACGAGGCCGGCCGGGTCGCGGGAGCGCCGGGGACGTACGTGGTCGGGTGGATCAAGCGCGGTCCGTCCGGCGGCATCGGGGCCAACCGCACGTGCGCGGCGGAGACCGTCGGCTCGCTGATCGCGGACGCCGCCGCCGGGGCGCTGCCCGCGCCGTCCGGCGGGGCGAAGGCCTTCCACCGCCTGGCCCGGCGCCGCAGCCGGCACCTCGTCGACGCCCGGGGGCTGGCGGCCATCCAGCGGGCCGAGGAGGCCCGTGGACACCGCGACGGACGTCCGCGCGTCAAGCTCGCGACGGTGGAGGAACTCGTCGCCACCGCGCGCGGCCCGCGCCGTCTGCTGCCGCGCTGACCCGCCGCCCGCACCCCCGGCCAACCTTCGGCCACCCCTCCGGCCGCACTGTGCACGTGCACAGTGCGGCCGGTGTGATTCTGATCCCGACGCTATTGAGCAACGCTCAACAACGTCCTAGGGTCGGCCCATGGACTTCGCCCCCTCAGCTCGTGCGGCCGACCTGACCGAGCGCGTGCGAGCCTTCATCCGCGCCGAGATCGAACCGGCCGAGGCCGCCTATCACCGGGAGATCGCCGCCCGCCGCGAGGGCGCCGGCGACCCCTGGGAGCCGCTGCCCCTCATCGCCGAGCTGCGGGCCAAGGCCCGTGCCCAGGGGCTGTGGAACCTCTTCCTGCCCGCCGGACACGAGGGCCCCTACGCGGAGCGCTACGGCACCGACGGCGGAGCCGGGCTCAGCAACACCGACTACGCGCCGATCGCCGAGGAGACCGGGCGCTCCTTCCTCGCCCCGCACGTCTTCAACTGCAACGCCCCCGACACCGGCAACATGGAGGTGCTGCTCAAGTACGGCAACGAGGAACAGCGCGAGCGGTGGCTCGAACCGCTGCTCGACGCCCGCATCCGCAGCGCCTTCTGCATGACGGAGCCCGACGTGGCCTCCTCCGACGCCACGAACATGGCCCTGTGGGCCGTCGTCGAGGGCGACGAGGTCATCGTCAACGGCCGCAAGTGGTGGTCCACCGGCGTCGGGCATCCCGACTGCCAGGTGCTCATCGTCATGGCTCTCAGCGACCCGGAGGCCGACAAGCACCACCGGCACTCCATGGTGATCGTCCCGCGCGACACCCCGGGCGTGCGGGTCGAGCGCATGCTGCCGACGATGGGCGTCCACGACGAACCGCACGGCCACGGCGAGGTCTCCTTCACCGACGTCCGCGTGCCGCTGTCCCACGTCATCGCCGGACCGGGCCGCGCCTTCGAGATCGCCCAGGGACGCCTCGGCCCCGGCCGCGTCCACCACTGCATGCGCCTCATCGGCCTGGCCGAGAAGGCCCTGGAGCTCGCCTGCGAGCGCGGCCTGTCCCGGGTCGGCTTCGGCAAGCCGCTGGTCGACCTCGGGGGCAACCGCGAGCGCGTGGCGGACGCCCGCATCGCCATCGACGCCACCCGGCTCCTCGTCCTGCACGCCGCCTGGAAGCTCGACCAGGGCGGACCGCTGCACGCGCTGAGCGAGGTCAGCCAGATCAAGGTCGCGGCCCCGAACATGGCGCAGCAGGTCATCGACTTCGCGATGCAGCTGCACGGCGGCGCCGGGCTCTCCGACGACTTCCCGCTCGCCGCCTCCTGGGTCACCGCCCGCGCCCTGCGGCTGGCGGACGGGCCCGACGAGGTCCACCGGGGCATGGTCGCCCGGCTGGAGCTGGCCAAGTACGGGGCGCGGCGATGAGCCGGCGGGTCCTGATCACCGGCGGCGCCTCCGGGCTGGGCGCGGCGCTGGCGACCGCCTTCGCCCGCCAGGGCGACCGCGTCCTCGTCACCGACCGCACCGACCCGGCGGACCGGCCCGGCGCGCTGCCCCCAGGCGCGGCGTCCCCAGGCGAGGCCTTCCTACGGCTCGACGTCACCTCCGACGCGGACTGGGCCGCCGCCCACGCCTGGGTCGAGGAGCACTGGGGCGGCCTGGACGTCCTCGTCAACAACGCCGGGGTCGCGGCGGGCGGGCGCATCGACGTCCTCCCGATGGACGACTGGCGCTGGATCACCGACATCAACCTCTTCGGCGTCGTGCGGGGCTGCCGCACGTTCACGCCCCTGATGAAGCGGCAGGGCTCCGGGCACATCGTCAACACCGCCTCCATGGCAGGGCTCACCCACCCGCCGGCCAGCGGCTCCTACAACGCCGTCAAGGCGGCCGTCGTCGCGCTGAGCGAGACGCTGCGCTACGAGCTCGCGCCCTACGGCGTGACGACGTCCGTCGTCTGCCCGTCCTTCTTCCGCACCAACCTCGCGGCGTCCCTGCCCGGCAGCGACCCCCTGATGGAGCAGGTGGCGACCCGGCTGATCGGCAGGTCCCCCCTGGACGCCGACCAGATCGCCGCCACGGTCATGGCCGGGATCCGCAAGGGCAGACCGGTCATCCTCACCGACGGGCCGGGACGGCGCGCGTACTGGGCCAAGCGGCTCCTGCGGCCGCTGTACGACCGGCAGATGTACGGCTTCGGGCAGCGCATCCGACAGGGGGAGGCACGGCTGGAGCAGGACGGACCGGACCGGCGGCACACATCGGACCGGTCGACGGACGAGCAGCGGGAGCAGGAGCGGACGGCATGAGCGGCAAGGGCACGATCCTCATCACCGGGGCCAGCGCCGGCCTCGGTGAGGAGATGGCGCGGCAGTTCGCCGCGCTCGGGTACGACCTGGCGCTGTGCGCCCGGCGCACCGACCGGTTGAAGGCGCTGGTGGAGGAGATCGCCGCCGCGCACCCCGCCCGCCGGGTGGAGGTGCGGGCCCTCGACGTCACCGACGGGGACGCCGTCCACACCGTCTTCCGGGCCTTCGCCGAGGACTTCGGCACGATCGACCGCGTCATCGTCAACGCGGGCCTCGGCAAGGGCGCGGCCCTGGGCACCGGGCGGCACGACGCCAACCGGCAGACGGCGATGACCAACTTCGTCGGCGCCCTCGCCCAGAGCGAGGCGGCCCTGGAGGTCTTCCGCGCCCAGGGCCGGGGCCACCTGGTGATGATCTCCTCGATGTCCGCGCTGCGCGGCATGCGCAAGGCCATGACGACGTACGCCGCCACGAAGGCCGGCGTCGCGGCGCTCGCCGAGGGGCTGCGCTCGGAGCGCGTGCCCGGGCTGGACGTGTCGGTCATCTACCCCGGCTACATCCGCTCGGAGATGAACGCCCACGTGGCGCAGAAGACGCGCTTCATGGTCGACACCCCGACCGGGGTCCGGGCGATGGTCGCCGCCATCGAGAAGCGCCGCGTCAAGGCGTACGTGCCGGCCTGGCCGTGGGTGCCGATCGGGCTGGCCATGCGCGTCCTGCCCCTCTCCGTCGTCCGGAGGCTGGTGTGAGCGGGGCCGAGCGCGTTTCCGGAGCCCGTGAGGTCCGCGAGGAGGACGCCTTCGACGTCGACGCCGTCGCCCGCTGGCTGCGGGAGCACGCCGACGACCCGGCCGGCCTGGAGGGCGCGCCGCAGGTGCGGCAGTTCTCCGGCGGCGCGTCCAACCTCACGTACCTGCTGCGCTACCCCGGCCGCGACCTGATCCTGCGCCGTCCGCCGCGTGGTCAGAAGGCCCGGGGCGCCCACGACATGGGGCGCGAGTACCGCATCCAGGAGCGGCTCGCGCCCGTCTTCCCGTTCGTCCCGGCGATGGTGGCGTTCTGCGCGGACGAGTCCGTCATCGGCTCGCGGTTCTACGTCATGGAGCGGCTGGCCGGGCCCATTCCCCGCAAGGAGCTGCCGCCCGACGTCGAGCTCACGGCCGAGCGGACGCGGGAGCTGTGCGTCAACGTCCTCGACCTGCTGATCGCGCTGCACTCCGTCGACCCGGACGAGGCCGGCCTCACCGACCTGGGCAAGGGCGAGGGCTACGTCGCCCGGCAGGTCGCCGGGTGGTCGCAGCGCTACCGCAAGGCCCGGACGTGGAACGTGGGTTCGTTCGAGAAGGTGATGGCCTGGCTGGACGCGGAGCAGCCCGGCGACCGACGCACCTGCCTCATCCACAACGACTTCCGCTTCGACAACGTCGTCCTCGACCCCGACGACCCGACGCGTCCGGTCGGTCTGCTCGACTGGGAGATGGCCACCCTCGGCGACCCCCTGATGGACCTCGGCGGCGCCCTGGCCTACTGGGTCGAGGCGGGCGACGGGCCGGTGTTCCGGCGCTTCCGCCGCCAGCCGACACACCTGCCCGGCATGCTCACCCGCGCGGAGGTCGTGGCCTACTACACCTCCCGCACCGGCCTGACCCTCACCGAGCGGGAATGGGCGTTCTACGAGGTCTTCGGCCTCTTCCGGCTCGCCGTCATCTGCCAGCAGATCTACTACCGCTACCACCACCGGCAGACCACGAACCCGGCCTTCCGGCACTTCTGGTTCATGACGCGGCTGCTCGAACGCCGCTGCCTGCGCGTGATGCGGCGGGCCGGCCGGTGAGCGTGCTGCTGCTCGTCCGCCACGGCCAGGCGTCCTTCGGAGCCGCCGACTACGACGCGCTCTCCGAGGCGGGCCACGAGCAGGCCCGCCTCCTCGGCGCGTCCCTGGCCGCCCGGGGCGTCGTCCCCGGGCGGCTGGTGCGCGGCGCGCTCACGCGCCACGCCCAGACGACGGCGGCGCTGCTGGCGGGCGCGGGCTGGGCGGACCCGCCCGAGGTGGAGACGGACGCGGGCTGGGACGAGTTCGACCACCTGCGCGTCATGGACGCGCACACCCCGCTCGTGGACGCCGCCGGGCGGCTGGCCTCCCCGCGCGCCTTCCAGGAGCTGTTCGAGCAGGCCACGGCCCGCTGGACGGGCGGGCAGCACGACGCGGACTACGCCGAGCCGTTCGGCGCCTTCACCACCCGCGTCGACGCCGCCCTGGCGCGGGCCGCCGAGCGCGCCCCCCGGAGCGGGACGACGCTGGTGGTGACGTCCGGCGGACCCGTCTCGCTCGTCGTCTCCCGCCTGCTGGCCGGTGACGCCTCCCTGTGGCGCGCCCTCAACCCCGTCACCGTCAACACCGGTGTCACGAAGGTGATCTCCGGGCGACGCGGGCTGACCTGCGTCACCTTCAACGCCCACGACCACCTCGACGCGACGCCCGCCCTCCTCACCTACCGCTGACGCCCGCCCCGGGGCGCCTCGGCACGGCACCCACGCGACACCTCCGCGGTCACCTAAGCGGCACCTACCTACCGTTGTCCGGATTGTTCCGGCCGGCCCGCGGCCCCATCGTGGGGGCGCCACGGCCGGGGACGCCGTGGTGTCGCCATCGATGCGGAGGCAGGCAATGAAGCTCGTCCGAACACGGCGCCGTCGGCTGACGGCCTGGTGCACGGGTCTGGCCATGACGGCCGCGCTGGCCGGTGTGGGCCTGGCGGCGGGCCCGGCGCACGCGGCCGAGGGCCCGGTCGTCGGCGCCGGTGCGCCGGGGGCGCTGGAGGGCCAGTACATCGTGGTCCTCGACGGCGCGACGTCGCTCGCCGCGAGCGCCGAGGCGCGGGTGGCCGCTCAGGCCGAGGAGCTGACCGACCGCTACGGCGGCGCGGCGGACCACGTCTACACCAGCGTCCTGCGCGGCTTCGCGGCGGACATGACGGCGCGGCAGGCCCGACGCCTGGCCGCCGACCCGCAGGTGAAGTACGTCCAGCAGTCGCAGCTCGTGCGGGCCGCCGGCGACACCCAGCCCGCGCCGCCGTCCTGGGGGCTGGACCGGGTGGACGGCGCGCTGGACGACGCGTACGCCTACCCGGGCACGGGCAGCGGCGTCACCGCCTACGTCCTGGACTCCGGCATCCGCACGAGCCACCGGACGTTCGAGGGCCGTGCTTCCCACGGCTACGACTTCGTCGACGAGGACGGCACCGCGCAGGACTGCAACGGCCACGGCACCCATGTGGCCGGGACGATCGGCGGCGCGGAGTACGGCGTCGCCAAGGACGTCGACCTCGTCGCCGTCCGCGTCCTCGGCTGCGACGGCAGCGCACCGGACCGCGACGCCATCGAGGGCCTGGACTGGGTCGCGCAGAACGCCGACGGTCCCTCCGTCGGCAACATGAGCCTCACCTCCGGCGGCCCGAACGCCGAACCGCAGGCCCTGCGCGAGGCCACCCAGGGGGCGATCGACGCGGGCATCCAGTTCGCCATCGCGGCGGGCAACTCCAGCACCGACGCCTGCGGGACCTCGCCCGGCGACGTGCCCGAGGCACTGACGCTCGGCTCGACCGACCGGGGCGACGGCCGGTCCAGCTTCTCCAACTACGGCCGCTGCCTGGACCTCTTCGCCCCCGGCGGCAACATCACCTCCGCCAGCCACAGCTCCGACACCGGCTCCAGCACCATGAGCGGCACCTCCATGGCCGCCCCGCACGCCGCCGGTGCCGCGGCCCTGTACCTGGAGGGGAACCCGGGCGCGTCTCCGCGTGAGGTGCGGGACGCGATCGTGGGTGCGGCCGAGCAGGGTGTGGTGGGCAACCCGGGTGGTGGTTCGCCGAACCTGCTGCTGGACGTGTCGGGCCTGGGCGGTGCTCCGGAGCCGGGTGAGCCCAGCGCGGAGTTCACGGCCCAGTGCTCGGAGTCCGAGCCGAGCTGTGCGTTCGACGCCTCCGGCTCCTCCGACCCCGACGGTGACATCGCCTCCTACGCCTGGGACTTCGGCGACGGGGAGTCGGGCGGCGGGGTGAACCCCTCGCACACCTACGCGGCGGCCGGGAGCTACGAGGTGACGCTGACCGTCACCGACGGAGACGGCAACCGCGACACCGCCACCCGCACCGTGCGCGCCGGGCGGCCCCCGGCCGGTGAGGAGCCCACCGCCTCCTTCACCGCCTTCTGCATGCAGGACGTCTGCGACTTCGACGCCTCCGGCTCCAGCGACCCCGACGGTGACATCGCCTCCTACCGCTGGGACTTCGGCGACGGCACCGGCGGCACCGGGGCCACCGTCTCCCACCGCTACCCCGCCGCCCAGCAGAACTACACCGTCCGCCTCACCGTCACCGACACCGCCGGTCAGACCGACACCGCCACCCGCACCCTCCAGTGCTGGAACTTCGGCACCAGCACCTTCTGCTTCCCCCAGTAGACCGCCCCCGACACCAAGGCCCCGACATGACGAGGGCGTGCCCGGTGCCCCGGGCACGCCCTCGCGTGCTGCGTCACGCGGTCCGGCTCAGGACCGCCGGTGCCGGCCGGAGGCGGGCTTCATGCGGCGGGCGAGGAAGACGAGGAGGGCGACCGCCGTCAGGACGACGACCACCTTGGAGAGCACGCCGACGTACTGCTCGACGATGTGCCACTGGTCGCCCAGCCAGTAACCGGCCAGGACCAGGATGGTGTTCCAGATCGCACTGCCCAGCGTCGTCAGGACCAGGAACGTGGGCATCGACATGCGTTCCACGCCGGCCGGGACCGAGATCAGGCTGCGGAAGACCGGCACCATCCGGCCGAGGAACACCGCCTTCTTGCCGTGCTTGGCGAACCACTCCTCCGTGCGCACCAGGTCGGCCGTCTTGACCAGCGGCAGCCGGTCCCACACGGCGAACATGCGGTCCCGGCCGAGCAGGGCGCCGATCCAGTACAGGGCCACGGCCCCCACGACGGAGCCGAGCGTCGTCCAGAACAGCGCGGAGGCCAGCGTCAGGACACCCTGCCCGGCGGCGAAGCCGGTCAGCGGCAGGATGATCTCACTGGGGAGCGGGGGAAAGAGGTTCTCCAGCGCGATCGCCAGGCCGGCGCCCGGCCCGCCCATGGTCTCCACCAGAGAGGTGGCCCAGCCCGCGATACCACCGGTGGGCTCGCCTTCCAGGGCCAGATTCAAGGAGCGCATGCACAGCCTTCACGGATTGAGTTCGAGGCCTTCCTGTGGAAGAACCTATGGTGCGGCGCGACGGGCCCCGGGACGGGGGTCGCCGCCGAAGCGGGCGGGGTCGCCCCCGCCCCCAACGTCATGCGCACCGCGGGAGTTCCCGGGTGGGCGGTGGAGGGGTGAAATGGGCCGAACGGCACTGGTGTTGGGCGGTGGCGGGATGACCGGAATCGGCTGGGAGACGGGACTCCTGGCCGGACTCGCCGAGGCGGGCTGCGACGTGAGCGACGCCGACGTGGTGATCGGCACGTCGGCCGGGTCTCTCGTCGGGGCCCAGATCACCTCGGGCCTGTGCACGCTGGACGAGCTGTACGCGCGGCAGCTGGGCCCCGCCGCGCGGCCCCGCCCGCAGCCCCGGGGTCCGGGCCGCCCCGCCGCCACGTCCCCGCCGCAGCCCCCGGCCGGGGCCGAGGGGCAGCGGCACGCGGCCCGGGTCGGGCCGGTGACGCTCGGCCGCTTCGCCCTGGCCTTCCGCCGGTCCCGGAGCGCGGCCGACCTCGGCGTGCGGCTGGGCCGCATCGCCCTGGCCGCCCGCACCCACGACGTCGCCGACCAGCGCACCGTCATCGGGAAGCGACTGCCGTCCCACACCTGGCCGCAGCGGCGGCTCCTCGTCACGGCGGTGGACGCGGAGAGCGGCGCGTTCCGGGCGTTCGACGCCGACGCGGGCGCGGAGCTCGTCGACGCCGTGACGGCCAGCTGTGCGGTGCCCGGCGTGTGGCCGCCCGTCGCCATCGGCGGGCGCCGCTGGATGGACGGGGGCGCCCGGTCCCTCGTCAACGCCGACCTCGCCGAGGGCTGCGAACGGGTGATCGTGCTCGCGCCGATGCACCGGGCCGTCGGCCCGATGCCCACCCTGCGGGACCAGGTGGCGGGCCTGCGGGCGGCGGGCACTCAGGTGGCCGTCGTGATCCCGGACGCGGCGGCCCGCGCGGCGTTCGGACGCAATCCGCTCGATCCGGGCCGCCGGGCCCCGGCGGCCCGCGCCGGACGTGCCCAGGCCGCCGCGTCCGTCGACGCCGTGGCCGCCGTCTGGCGGACGTGAGCCGCCCGCCAGCGTTCCGCCCGGTCGCCCCGCCCGGCGGCCCCGCCCGGTCGCCCCGCCCGGGCGGAAAAGCGGAAAAGTCGGACGGGTCCACTAAGGGCCACCTACCCTGACGGGGTGGCAGGTGCATCCGGCCGGGTGCTGGTGGTCGACGACAGCACGGTGATCCGGCAGCTGATCAGGGTCAACCTCGAACTGGACGGCTTCGAGGTGCTGACCGCGACCGACGGTGCCGAGTGCCTTGACGTCGTCCACGACGTCCGCCCCGACGTCATCACCCTCGACGTGACCATGCCCCGGCTGGACGGGCTGCGCACGGCCGAACAGCTCCACGCCGACCCGCGCACCCGGCACATCCCCGTCGCCATCGTCAGCGCCTGCTCCCGGTCCGGCTCCGGACGCGGCGTCGACGCCTACCTGGCCAAGCCCTTCGAGCCGGCCGAGCTCGTCCGCCTCGTGCGCCGCCTGCGCCACGGCGGGGGCACGCCCCGGGAACACCAGGCGCTCCGGACGACCGGCGTCCCCCCGCAGCTGCCCTCGTCGCCCTCCGTGTTCGACGATGCGGCCTACGTGGTCAGGCGTCCCTGAGGCTGAAACGGATTCGCCTGGTTCGCCCCGCGCTCCTTACCCTTGCCCCGTGACCCCCGCGCAGCTCTCCCGCACCGTGCGGCACGCGTGGAGCCGTGCCGTCGCCGAGGGAGCGCTGCCCGGACCCGCCGAGCCACCGGACCGCGTCACCCTGCGACGCCCCCCGCACGGCGACGCCGACTACGCCTCCAACCTCGCGCTGCGCCTCGCCGCCGGCACGGGCCGGCCCGCCGCCGAGGTCGCCGCCGTCCTGCGGGACCGGCTCGCCGCCGAGCCCGGCATCGCCCGGGTCGAGGTCTGCGGGCCCGGTTTTCTGAACATCACCCTGGTCGACCGGGGCGTCGGCCTCGTCGCCGCACTGCTGGCCCGCCCCCGGCCCGCGACGCTGCCCGAGGACCCGGCCCGCGACGCCGCCCGCTGGGCCGCCCTCACCGGCGAGCCGCCGACGTTCGCGCGCCGCCCGTCCAGCCCCCTCTTCCGCGTCCAGTACGCCCGCGCGCGCACCGTCGCGCTGCGCGAGGGGGCTCGCGCCCTCGGCCTCACGGCCCGACCGGGCGCCCTGTCCGGGGCGGCCGAGGAGGTGCTGACCGCGCTCCTCGCCGACGCCGCCCGCCTCGCCGACGCCGCCCTCGCCCGGCACCTCGTCAAGACCGCCGACGCCTTCTTCGACGTGCTGTACGCGCCCCCGCAGCGCTCGGTCCTGCCCGTCGGGGACGAGAAACCCGGGGCCGCCCACCGCGCCCGCCTGGCCCTCGCCGAGGCCACCGGGGCGGTGCTGGCCGGCGGCCTGACCCAGCTCGGCATCAGCGCACCCGACCACCTCTGAGGGGACTCACGAGCAAGCCATGAGCCGTTCCGCCCACCCCGCCGGGCCCCGCCACGCCGACGTGCTGCCCGAGGGGCACTACACCCCGCCGCCCGCCGACCTCAACGCCCTCGCCGCCCCCGTGTGGCCGCACACCGCCACCCGCGACGAGCACGGCGTGCTCACCGTCGGCGGAATGAGTGTCGTGGACCTCGCCGCCGAGTTCGGCACCCCCGCCTACTTCCTGGACGAGGCCGACTTCCGGGCCCGCTGCCGGGCCTGGCGGGAGGCCTTCGGGGACGACGCCGACGTCTTCTACGCCGGGAAGGCCTTCCTGTGCCGCGCCGTCGTGGGCTGGCTGCGCGAGGAGGGGCTGAACCTCGACGTCTGCACCGGCGGCGAGCTGGCCACCGCCCTGGCCGCCGGCATGCCGCCCGAGCGCATCGCGCTGCACGGCAACAACAAGTCCACCGCCGAGCTGCGCCGCGCCGTGGAGGCGGGGGTCGGACGGATCGTCGTCGACTCCTTCCAGGAGATCGCCCGCGTCGCGCACCTCGCCGCCGAGCTGGGCGTGCGCCAGAAGGTGCAGATCCGCGTCACCGTCGGCGTCGAGGCGCACACCCACGAGTTCATCGCCACCGCCCACGAGGACCAGAAGTTCGGCATCCCGCTGGCCGGGGGGCAGGCCGCCGAGGCGGTACGCCGCGCCCTGAAGCTCGACGCGCTGGAGCTGCTCGGCGTCCACTCGCACATCGGCTCGCAGATCTTCGACACCTCCGGCTTCGAGGTGGCCGCCCACCGCGTCGTGGGGCTGCTCAAGGACGTGCGCGACGAGCACGGCGTCGAGCTGCCCGAGATCGACCTGGGCGGTGGCCTCGGCATCGCCTACACCGCCGAGGACGACCCCCGGGAGCCGCACGAGATCGCCACGTCGCTGGGCGAGATCGTGCGCCGCGAGTGCGAGCTGGCCGGTCTGACCGTGCCCCGCCTGTCCGTCGAACCGGGACGCGCCATCTCCGGGCCGACGACGTTCACCCTCTACGAGGTCGGCACCGTCAAGCCGCTGCCGCAGCTGCGCACCTACGTGAGCGTGGACGGCGGCATGTCGGACAACATCCGCACCGCGCTCTACGACGCCGAGTACACCGTCGCCCTCGCCTCGCGCGCCTCCACCGCCGAGCCGATGCTCAGCCGGGTGGTGGGCAAGCACTGCGAGAGCGGCGATATCGTCGTGCGCGACGCCTTCCTGCCCGCCGACCTGGCACCCGGCGACCTGCTGGCGGTCCCCGCCACCGGCGCCTACTGCCGGTCGATGGCGAGCAACTACAACCACGTGCCGCGCCCGCCCGTCGTCGCCGTGTCCGACGGCGCGGCCCGCGTCATCGTCCGCCGTGAGACCGAGGAGGACCTGCTGCGGCTCGACGTGGGGTGAACGGCCCCCGCGCGTCGTCGGGCCGCACCCGCGCGACGCGCGTCCGCACACACCGTGAGAAGGACATTTCACATGCTGGACCCCGCAGGGAAAGCCCGGTCCGGTGGGTGAGACTTGTAGCACCGACATTGACGAGAATCGAGGTCAGATGATGCGTACGCGTCCGCTGAGGGTAGCGCTGCTGGGCTGTGGAGTGGTCGGCTCCGAGGTGGCGCGCCTGATGACGACGCACGCGGACGACCTCGCCGCCCGCATCGGCGCACCCGTGGAGCTGGCCGGCATCGCCGTCCGCCGGCCCGGCCGGGTGCGCGCGGGCGTGCCGGAGCACCTGGTCACCACGGACGCCGAGGGGCTCGTCGCACGGGAGGACGTCGACGTCGTCGTGGAGGTCATCGGCGGCCTGGAGCCGGCCCGGACGCTGATCACCTCGGCCTTCGAGCACGGCGCCAGCGTCGTGTCGGCCAACAAGGCGCTCCTCGCCGAGGACGGGCCGACCCTGCACAAGGCCGCCGAGAAGCACGGCGCGGACCTCTACTACGAGGCGGCCGTCGCCGGGGCGATCCCGCTGGTGCGGCCCCTGCGCGAGTCGCTGGCGGGGGACACGGTCAACCGCGTGCTCGGCATCGTCAACGGCACGACCAACTTCATCCTCGACCGGATGGACACCCAGGGCTCCGGGTACGCCGAGGCCCTGGACGAGGCCACCGCGCTCGGCTACGCCGAGGCGGACCCGACGGCGGACGTCGAGGGCTTCGACGCCGCCGCCAAGGCCGCCATCCTCGCCGGAATCGCCTTCCACACCCGGGTCGGCCTGGACGACGTCCACCGCGAGGGCATCACCGAGGTCACCGCGGCCGACATCGCCTCCGCGCGCCGCATGGGCTGCACCGTCAAACTGCTCGCCATCTGCGAGCGCGCGGCCGACGGCCGCAGCGTCACCGCCCGCGTCCACCCGGCCATGATCCCGCTCAGCCACCCGCTGGCCTCCGTCCACGAGGCGTACAACGCCGTGTTCGTCGAGGCGGAGGCGGCCGGGCAGCTCATGCTGTACGGCCCCGGCGCCGGTGGTGCGCCCACGGCCTCGGCCGTGCTGGGCGACCTCGTCGCCGCGTGCCGCAACAAGCTGAGCGGGGCCCGCGGGCCCGGGGAGTCGGCCTACAGCCAGCTGCCGGTCAGCCCGATGGGCGAGGTCGTCACGCGCTACCACGTCAGCCTCGACGTCGCCGACAAGTCCGGCGTGCTGGCCCAGTGCGCGCTCGTCTTCGCCGAGCACGGGGTGTCGATCGACACCGTCCGCCAGCAGGGCAAGGAGGGCGTCGCCGGTGACGCCTCCCTGGTCGTCGTCACCCACCGAGCATCCGACGCCGCCCTCAGCGCGACCGTCGAGGCGCTGCGCCGTCTGGACACCGTCCGCGGCGTGGCGAGCATCATGCGGGTCGAAGGGGAATGAGAGAGATGTCCGCAACCGTAGGCGCCCCCGCCGCCGCCACCCACCAGTGGCGGGGCATCATCGAGGAGTACCGCGACCGGCTGCCGGTCGACGACACCACGCCGGTGGTCTCCCTGGGCGAGGGCGGTACGCCGCTCGTCCCCGCCCAGGTGCTCTCCGAACGCACCGGGTGTGACGTATATCTCAAGGTGGAGGGCGCCAATCCCACCGGCTCCTTCAAGGACCGCGGGATGACGATGGCGATCACCCGGGCCAGGGAGGAGGGCGCCAAGGCCGTCATCTGCGCCTCCACCGGCAACACCTCCGCCTCCGCAGCCGCCTACGCGGTCCGGGCGCGGATGGTCTGCGCGGTGCTCGTCCCGCAGGGCAAGATCGCACTCGGGAAGATGGGGCAGGCCCTCGTCCACGGCGCGAAGATCCTCCAGGTCGACGGCAACTTCGACGACTGCCTCACCCTCGCGCGCGGCCTGTCCGACAACTACCCGGTGGCGCTGGTCAATTCGGTGAACCCGGTGCGCATCGAGGGGCAGAAGACCGCCGCCTTCGAGATCGTCGACCGCCTCGGCGACGCCCCCGACCTGCACGTCCTCCCCGTCGGCAACGCCGGGAACATCACCGCGTACTGGAAGGGCTACCAGGAGTACGCGGCCGACGGCATCGCCACGCGGACTCCGCGCATGTGGGGCTTCCAGGCCTCCGGCGCGGCCCCCATCGTGCGCGGTGAGCCGGTCAAGGACCCGCAGACGATCGCCACCGCGATTCGCATCGGCAACCCCGCCTCCTGGGAGCTCGCCGAGGCCGCGCGGGATGCCTCGGGCGGCCTCATCGACGAGGTGACCGACCGTCAGATCCTCGCCGCCTACCGGCTCCTGTCCGCTCAGGAGGGCGTCTTCGTCGAGCCCGCCTCGGCCGCGTCCGTCGCCGGGCTGCTGAAGGCCGCCGAGGCCGGACGCGTCGACCCCGGGCAGCGCATCGTCTGCACGGTCACCGGCAACGGGCTCAAGGACCCGGACTGGGCCGTCGCCGGGGCTCCGCAGCCCGTCACCGTCCCGGTGGACGCGGCGGCGGCCGCCGCGCGCCTCGGCCTGGCCTGACCGCCCCCGTCGCCCCCGTCCCACCCCGCCTTCTCCCCGGCCGGTCCAGCGGGTTCCCCAGTGGAAGCACGGGTTGGTGCACGACACGCATCGTGCGCCTCCCGTGCGCCCTGTGGAGCCACTGAACCTTCCTTCGATAGGCTGTTGTCATCCCCGCCCGCCGCGCACGCATGTGCCAAGGGCCACTGCCGCGCGCTGTCGCGGCACCCAGGAAGCCGCACCCCACGGCGGCCGCCCGGGGCGTTGCACATCCACCGACCAAGGAGAGTCATCGAGCGATGGCCGGTCCAGCCTTCCGCGCCGCCGCCGTCCGGGTACGGGTGCCCGCCACCAGCGCCAACCTCGGGCCCGGCTTCGACGCCTTCGGCCTGTCCCTGGGCCTGTACGACGACGTCGTCGTCCGCGTCGCCGACGCGGGGCTGCACATCGACATCGCCGGTGAGGGCGCCGACACCCTGCCCCGCGACGAGAGCCACCTCCTCGTCCGCTCCCTGCGCACGGCCTTCGAGGTGCTCGGCGGACAGCCGCGCGGCCTGGAGATCGTCTGCGCCAACCGCATCCCGCACGGACGGGGCCTCGGCTCGTCCTCGGCGGCCATCTGCGCCGGGATCGTCGCCGCCCGCGCGGTGACGACCGGCGGGCCCGAGAAGCTGGACGACACGGCCCTGCTGGAGCTGGCCACGGAGATCGAGGGCCACCCCGACAACGTCGCCGCCTGCCTGCTCGGCGGCTTCACGCTCGCCTGGACGGACGCCGGGGCCGCCCGCGCCCTGCGCATGGACCCGGCGCCCGGCCTCGTCCCCGTCGTCTTCGTCCCCGGCAAGCCGGTGCTCACCGAGGCCGCCCGCGGCCTCCTGCCGCGCATGGTCCCGCACGTCGACGCCGCCGCGAACGCCGGCCGGGCGGCCCTCCTGGTCGAGGCGCTCACCCGCCGTCCCGACCTGCTGCTGCCCGCGACCGAGGACCGGCTCCACCAGGAGTACCGGGCGCCCGCGATGGCCGACAGCGTGGAACTCGTCGGGCGTCTGCGCGCCGAGGGTGTCCCCGCCGTCATCTCCGGTGCCGGCCCCACCGTCCTGGCCCTGACCGGGGACGGAACGGCCCAGAAGGCGGAGCGGATCGCCGGGGCCGCCGGCGCCGGCTGGACCGCGAACCGGCTGGATCTCGACCTGTCCGGCGCCGAAGTCCTGCCGCTGAACAGCGGCGGGGGCGCCGAGCCCGCCCCGCGCACCGGCGCGGAGGCGGGACCTGTCCGCACGGGGCAGGGACAGGGTCAGTGACACGATTGCCGGTGCTGGAGAGGGGGAATGTTTGAAAGAGCCGGTAGTGTTAACCTCAAGTCTGCATCCGCAGCCACAGTGGTGCGGTGCACAGCGTCCCCTTCCGGGGCCACCCCTTCTTCCGGGAGCCACCCACACTGTCCGAGCAGCATGCGGAGCTGTGGCGAGCCTGCCCCGGAACCGGCGCGAACCACGCAGGCAGAGCCTGCCGCGCCTCGCGCCACGCACGTGCGCACCCACTCGATGTGGTCGACGGGTTCGACGTGTTCGATGTGTTTGACCAATTGATCTCTCCGCCGTACGCACAGGCGGGACCACCGCCCCGGCACGGTCCTCCCAACCAGGGCCGCAGCCGGACAGCACAACCGGTCGCCGAGCCAGACAGGCCGACGTCCGCTCCAGGGAAGGACCCTTCGTGAGCGACACCACCGATCTGATGGGCGTGAACGCCGACGCGCCTGCCACGGACGCCTCTGCCGCGCCTGCCACCGGTGCACCTTCCGGCACCGCCGGACGGCGGCGCCGTTCCGGCACCGGCCTTGAGGGCATGGTCCTGGCGGAGCTGCAGCAGGTCGCTTCCGGCCTCGGCATCAGGGGCACCGCGCGGATGCGCAAGAGCCAGCTGATCGAGGTCATCAAGGAGAAGCAGGCCGAGGCCGCGGGTGGCCGGAGCACCCCCGCCGGTGACGGTGAGGCCGCCGCCGCGCCGAGCGCCGCCGACACCAAGCCGAAGCGTCGCGCCACCTCGCGGGCCCGCACCGGGGACACGGGGAGCACCGACCAACAGGCCAAGGACACCCAGAACGAGACCGCCGACTCCTCGGCCGAGCAGCAGATCGACATTCCCGGCCAGCCCGTCAGCGATGACCAGGGCGGCCGCCGGAAGAGCGAGCAGCCCGCCGAGGGCGCGGCGCGGACCGAGCGTGCCGAGAAGGCCGATCGGAGCGGTCAGGGCGGCCAGGGCGGTCAGGCCAAGGCCGAGACCGCCGCCGACACCGCCGAGGGCAAGGGCGACGGTGGCGGCAAGGGCGACACCGGCCGGGCCGACGGGGGCAAGGGCGGCGACGGCAAGCAGAACCAGGGCGGTCAGCAGCAGGACCGCCAGAGCAAGCGCGACCGCCAGCGCGACCGCCGCAAGGGCGACGGTGGCGGCAAGGGCGACGGCGGCCAGAGCGGCGGCCAGCAGGGCGGCGGCCAGGGCGCCGGCCGTCAGCGCGGCGACCACCGCGACGACGACGACTTCGACGGCGGCCGCCGCGGTCGCCGGGGCCGCTACCGCGACCGCCGGGGCCGCCGCAACCGCGACGAGCAGTTCGAGCCGCAGGTCGCCGAGGACGACGTCCTGATCCCCGTCGCGGGCATCCTCGACATCCTCGACAACTACGCGTTCGTGCGGACCTCCGGTTACCTGCCGGGCCCGAACGACGTGTACGTCTCCCTCGCCCAGGTCCGCAAGAACGGCCTGCGCAAGGGCGACCACGTCACCGGCGCCGTGCGGCAGCCCCGCGAGGGCGAGCGGCGCGAGAAGTTCAACGCGCTCGTCCGGCTCGACTCGGTCAACGGCATGTCGCCCGAAACCGGCCGCGGACGCCCGGACTTCACCAAGCTCACCCCCCTGTACCCGCAGGAGCGGCTGCGCCTGGAGCACGACCCGGGCTCGCTGACGACGCGGATCATCGACCTCGTCTCGCCCATCGGCAAGGGGCAGCGCGGCCTGATCGTGGCCCCGCCGAAGACCGGCAAGACGATGATCATGCAGGCGGTGGCCAACGCCATCACCCTCAACAACCCCGAGTGCCACCTGATGGTCGTCCTCGTCGACGAGCGTCCGGAAGAGGTCACCGACATGCAGCGGTCGGTGAAGGGCGAGGTCATCTCCTCGACCTTCGACCGCCCCGCCGAGGACCACACGACGGTCGCCGAGCTCGCCATCGAGCGGGCCAAGCGCCTCGTCGAACTCGGCCACGACGTGGTCGTCCTGCTGGACTCCATCACGCGGCTGGGCCGTGCCTACAACCTGGCGGCCCCCGCCTCCGGGCGCATCCTCTCCGGTGGTGTGGACTCCACGGCGCTCTACCCGCCGAAGAAGTTCTTCGGCGCCGCCCGCAACATCGAGGACGGCGGCTCCCTGACGATCCTCGCCACCGCGCTCGTCGAGACCGGCTCGCGGATGGACGAGGTGATCTTCGAGGAGTTCAAGGGCACCGGCAACATGGAGCTCAAGCTCGACCGGAAGCTCGCCGACAAGCGCATCTTCCCGGCGGTGGACGTGGACGCGTCCGGCACCCGCAAGGAGGAGATCCTGATGGGCAGCGACGAGCTCGCCATCGTCTGGAAGCTACGCCGGGTGCTGCACGCCCTGGACCAGCAGCAGGCCATCGAGCTGCTGCTGGACAAGATGAAGCAGACCAAGTCGAACGCCGAGTTCCTCATGCAGATCCAGAAGAACACCCCGTCCCCGGGCAACAACGACTGACGACCGCGTCAGCGCCGGACGTCGTCCGACGGACCCGGCGGGTCACGACCCGCCCGCACGAGGGGCCGCCCCACCCGGGCGGCCCCTCGTCCGCGCGGCTCCCGCCGCGCCGCCCGCGCGGCGGGAATATCCGGCGGCGGCACCTCGTTTTTGCCGGTGCGGCCAGTGATGGCAGACTGGTACGTCGGCCCCGGTTCACGCCCCGCATCCCGCGACGGCGACCCGGCGCCCTCCCGATACCTAGGAGAGACCGTGAAGCGCGACATCCACCCCGAGTACGTCGAGACCCAGGTCAGCTGCACCTGTGGCGCGTCGTTCACCACCCGTAGCACCGTCCAGGACGGCACGATCCGTGCCGACGTGTGCTCCGAGTGCCACCCCTTCTACACCGGCAAGCAGAAGATCCTCGACACCGGTGGCCGCGTGGCCCGCTTCGAGGCCCGCTTCGGCAAGAAGGCCGGGGCCAAGTAGCGACCCTGAGCGCCGGTTCCCGCAGCCGCCCCACGGCGGTGCGGGACCGGCGCTTTGTCGTCGCCGTACGCCCCCGCCCTTCGCTCTGTTCGCCCCGTTTCTTCCAGTGAGGAAAGCCCGATGTTCGAGGCGGTCGAGGAACTGATCGGCGAGCACGCCGACCTGGAGCGGCAGCTCGCCGACCCGTCGATCCACGCCGACCAGGCGCGTGCGCGCAGGCTCAACAAGCGCTACGCGGAGCTGACGCCCATCGTGGGCGTGTACCGGAGCTGGCGGAGCACCGGCGAGGACATCGAGACGGCCCGTGAACTGTCCGCCGACGACCCGGAGTTCGTCGGTGAGGTGAAGGAGTTGGAGGTGCGCCGCGAGGAGCTCACGGACCGCCTGCGCCTCCTCCTCGTCCCGCGCGACCCGAGCGACGACAAGGACGTGATCCTGGAGGTCAAGGCCGGCGAGGGCGGCGACGAGTCCGCACTCTTCGCCGGTGACCTCCTGCGCATGTACCTGCGCTACGCGGAGCGTCGGGGCTGGAAGACCGAGATCATCGAGGCGACGGGGTCCGACCTCGGCGGCTACAAGGACGTCCAGGTGGCCGTGAAGGCCAAGGCGAACGCCGAGCCCGGCCAGGGCGTCTGGGCCCGGCTGAAGTACGAGGGCGGCGTCCACCGGGTGCAGCGCGTGCCCGCCACCGAGTCCCAGGGCCGCATCCACACCTCCGCCGCCGGGGTGCTCGTCCTCCCCGAGGCCGAGGACGTGGACGTGGAGATCAGCGCGAACGACCTGCGCATCGACGTCTACCGGTCCTCCGGCCCGGGCGGTCAGTCCGTCAACACCACGGACTCCGCCGTCCGTATCACGCACCTGCCGACCGGCATCGTCGTCTCCTGCCAGAACGAGAAGAGCCAGCTCCAGAACAAGGAGCAGGCCCTGCGCATCCTGCGGGCGCGACTGCTGGCCGCCGCCCAGGAGGAGGCGGAGCGCGAGGCGTCGGACGCCCGCCGCAGCCAGGTCCGCACGGTGGACCGCTCCGAGCGGGTGCGCACCTACAACTTCCCGGAGAACCGGATCTCCGACCACCGGGTCGGATTCAAGGCGTACAACCTGGACCAGGTGCTCGACGGCGAACTCGACGCCGTCATCCAGGCGTGTGTGGACGCCGATGCCGCGGCCAAGCTGGCCGCGGCGGGCTGAGCGCACACAGGGGACGGGTGAGGAACAGATGGAGCAGTCTCCCGGCGGGCGATCCCCGCATCCGCAGACCGCGCGCAGCGTGCTGCTGGCGGAGGTCGCTCAGGCCACGCAGCGTCTCGCCGACGCCGGAGTGCCCTCGCCGCGCTTCGACGCCGAGGAGCTGGCCGGGTTCGTGCACGGCGTCAAGCGCGGCGAGCTGCACCGCGTCGCGGACGCGGACTTCGACGCCCGCTACTGGGAGGTGGTCGCGCGCCGGGAGGCCCGCGAACCGCTCCAGCACATCACCGGGCGCGCCTTCTTCCGCTACCTCGAACTCCAGGTGGGCCACGGCGTGTTCGTGCCGCGCCCGGAGACGGAGTCCGTGGTCGGCTGGGCGATAGACGCCGTCCGGGCCATGGACGTCGCCGAACCGCTCATCGTCGACCTGTGCACCGGTTCCGGTGCCATCGCGCTCGCCCTCGCCCAGGAGGTGCCCCGCTCACGGGTGCACGCCGTGGAGCTCGACGAGGGCGCCCTGCACTGGGCCCGCAGGAACACCGAGGGCTCCCGCGTCCGGCTCCACCACGGCGACGCGCGCACCGCGCTGCCCGAGCTGGACGGCCAGGTCGACCTCGTGATCTCCAACCCGCCCTACATCCCGCTCACCGAGTGGGAGTACGTCGCCCCGGAGGCCCGCGACCACGACCCGCAGCTCGCCCTCTTCTCCGGCGAGGACGGGCTCGACCTCATCCGGGGTCTGGAGCGCACCGCGCACCGGCTGCTGCGGCCCGGCGGCCTCGTCGTCGTCGAGCACGCCGACACCCAGGGCGGCCAGGTGCCGTGGATCTTCGCCGAGGACCGCGGCTGGGCCGACGCCGCCGACCACCCCGATCTCAACAACCGTCCGCGATTCGCCACAGCCCGCAGGGAGGTGCCGTAATGGCACGGCGCTACGACTGCACCGAAGCAACCGACCGGAAGACCGGGCTGCGGGAGGCCGCCTCCGCCGTCCGCCGGGGTGAGCTGGTCGTGCTGCCCACCGACACGGTGTACGGCGTGGGCGCCGACGCCTTCACCCCCGAGGCCGTCGCCGACCTGCTGGAGGCCAAGGGCCGCGGCAGGGGCATGCCGTCGCCGGTGCTCGTCGGCTCCCCGAACACCCTGCACGGTCTGGTCACCGACTTCTCGGAGGCGGCCTGGGAGCTCGTGGACGCCTTCTGGCCCGGCGCGCTGACCCTCGTCGCCCGGCACCAGCCGTCCCTGACATGGGACCTCGGCGAGACCGGCGGCACCGTCGCCGTCCGGATGCCGTTGCACCCGGTGGCCATCGAACTGCTGACGGACGTCGGCCCCATGGCCGTCTCCTCCGCCAACCTCACGGGCCACCCGGCGCCGCAGGACTGCGACGCCGCCGAGCGGATGCTGGGGGACTCCGTGGCCGTCTACCTCGACGGCGGGCCGACGCCCGACATCGTGCCCTCCTCGATCGTCGACGTCACCGGGAAGGTCCCGGTGCTGCTGCGCGCCGGTGCCCTCAGCGCGGCGGAGCTGCGCGCGGTGGTGCCGGACCTCGAGGAGGCCAGTTGACCGCGCCTGAAGGGCGTGGGATACCGACGACGGTCCCGGCCGGCCGGCCTTTCCGCATCCTCCACGTCTCCACCGGCAACGTGTGCCGCTCGCCGATCACCGAGCGGCTGACCCGGCATGCCCTCGCGGCACGGCTGGACGGGGAGCTGGTCGGCGGGCTGCTGGTGGAGAGCGCCGGCACCTGGGGGCACGAGGGCGCGCCGATGGAGGAGCACGCCGCGACGGTGCTCGCCGACTACGGCGCCGACCCGGTCGGCTTCACCGGGCGGGAGCTGCTGGACGAGCACGTCATCCGCGCCGATCTGGTGCTGACGGCGACCCGTGACCACCGGGCGCAGGTGATCTCCATGGGCCACTCGGCGGGGCTGCGCACCTTCACGCTCAAGGAGTTCACCCGGCTGGTGCGGGCCATCGACGCCGCCAGCCTCCCGGACGCCGCCTCGCCCGGCGGCGTCGCCGAGCGCGCCCGTGCCCTGGTGCAGGCGGCGGCGGCCCTGCGGGGGTGGCTCCAGGCGCCCAGCGCCGAGGCGGACGAGGTCTACGATCCGTACGGAGCGCCGATCACGTACTTCCGCAGCGTGGGGGAGGAGATCAGCCTCGCGCTCGACCCGGTCGTCACCGCGCTGACCGGGGTACCCGCGCCCGCGTAGGGTCGTGGGCACGACGGGCCGGGGAACCGGCCGCCGTCCTCACCGTGTCGTAGTCTGTGGGCCTTCGGGGCCCACGTCGCCCATGCATCTTCTGGGGAGCCCGTGCGGGAATATCTGCTGACGTTGTGCGTCACGGCCGCGGTCACCTACCTGCTGACCGGTCCGGTCCGGAAGTTCGCCATCGCGGCCGGCGCGATGCCGCAGATCCGGGCCCGCGACGTGCACCGTGAGCCCACCCCGCGCCTCGGCGGCATCGCCATGTTCGGCGGCCTGTGCGCCGGTCTCCTGGTGGCCTCGCAACTCACCAACATCGGTGAGGTCTTCACGCTTTCCGATGAACCGAGGGCGCTCCTGGCGGGCGCGGGCATCATCTGGCTGCTGGGCGTGCTGGACGACAAGTGGGGCGTGGACGCCCTGGTCAAGCTGGGCGGCCAGATGATCGCTGCCGGTGTCATGGTCTGGCAGGGCCTGACGATCCTGTGGCTCCCCATCCCCACCGTCGGCATGGTCGGCATCACCCCGCTCCAGGGCACGCTGCTGACCGTGGCCCTCGTCGTCATCACCATCAACGCCGTGAACTTCGTGGACGGCCTGGACGGCCTGGCCTCCGGCATGGTGTGCATCGCCGCGATGGCGTTCTTCATGTACGCCTACCGGATCTGGTACAGCTACGGCATCGAGGCGGCGGCCCCCGCGACGCTCTTCTCCGCCGTGCTCATGGGCATGTGCCTCGGCTTCCTGCCGCACAACATGCACCCGGCCCGCATCTTCATGGGCGACTCCGGCTCGATGCTGATCGGACTCGTGCTCGCGGCCGGCGCGGTCTCCATCACCGGCCAGGTCGACCCCGACGCGCTGCGGCTGTTCGAGGGCTCGGAGAAGTCGGCCGTCAAGGCCACCGTGCCGGTGTACATGCCGCTGCTGCTGCCGCTGACGATCCTCGCGGTCCCGGTAGCCGACCTGCTGCTCGCCGTCGTCCGGCGGACCTGGCAGGGCCAGTCGCCCTTCGCCGCCGACCGGGGCCACCTCCACCACCGGCTGCTGGAGATCGGCCACTCGCACAGCCGCGCCGTGATCACCATGTACTTCTGGTCCGCGCTGATCGCCTTCGGCGCCGTCGCCTTCTCGGTCAAGTCGCGCAGCCTCGTGATCGTCCTCGCGGTCGTCGTCCTGTGCGCGGCCGGACTCGTCGTCCTGCTCCTCCCGCGCTTCACCCCGCGCGTCCCCGGCTGGGCCGACCGTCTCGTCCCCCCGCGCTACCGCCGGCCCGGCCCGGCCGAGCGGGCCAGGCCGTTGGCCGACACGGATCCCGAGCCCGTCGGCGCGGCGCGCTCGGGCGGCACGGCCCCCGGCCCCCACGGCTCCACCGCCCTCACCGACCGTCGGCCGTCACGTCACCGCGATGTCAACTCCCGTACGTGATCGACCGGTCAGTGCACGGATGAGGGGATGCACTCTCAAGTGTGACGCCTGGCACACCAACTTGGTAAAGACCTCATCAAATAGTTTGTGATACCGTTCACGAGAGCCGGTGAGGTGATCGGCGAGCCCCCACCAGGGCCGCGATCCGCGCACTCTGCGCCGCCGGTTACGCTCGGCCGCACGGTCACGTCACACCCCCCGTTCCCCGCTGGAGCAGCAACCTATGCAGTCGAACGACGCCCGGATTCTCCGCGGCGCCGCGATTCCCACGGCATGCGCCGGGCTGGTCGGCGTCCTCGTCGGCGCGGCCGTCGCGGGTGCCGAGGGTGCGCTGGGAGCGGCGCTCGGCACCGTCGTGGTCACCGCCTTCTTCGGCCTCGGCCTCTACGCGATCAGCCGCATCGGTGAGGTCTGGCCGCAGCTTCTCCTGGGCGCCGGATTCCTCGTCTACACGACGCAGGTCGGCGTCATGCTCGTCCTCCTGCTCCTGTTCCGGGACGCGACCTGGATGGACGGGCGCGTTTTCGGTCTCACCGTGCTCGCCTGCCTGCTGGTGTGGCTCGCGGCGCAGGCCTGGACCCACACGCGCGTGAAGCAGCTGTACGTCGAGCCGTCCGAGTCCGGCCGGTCCGCGGACGCGGAGCCACGTGCATGAGCGCCGTCCGCGAGTGCACCGAAAGTAGGGGCGATATAAAGACCCCCTCGGCGGACTGCTATGGTCCGACGCCGAGAGGGTGGCGAGCGAGGGAGCGTGCGCTGTGCGGGACAGCGTCGCGTGCTCCCCATCTTCCTGCTGCGAGCCGCCCTGCCGTCGCGCCGGCCGGTTCCTCCTCCCGCGATACCCAGTCCAGTGCCGCTCCGTGGCCTGCGCCACGCCGACACATCGAGGTAGCTGTACCTATGCGTCCGACCGAAGGAGCTCGCGGTGAGTAGTGACCAGTTGCTCGCCTTCGAGACCGACTGCCACCTGTTCAAAGGCTGTGGCTTCGAGGCCCCGAGCGTGTGGTCGTTCATCTTCGACCCGATGTTCACGGTCGGCGGGATCGATTTCAACAAGCCGATGCTGCTGGCGGTCCTCGGCACGGCCATCATCCTGACCTTCTTCTGGATGGCCTTCTCCAACCCGAAGGTCGTGCCCGGCAAGCTCCAGATGATCGCCGAGGCGGGCTACGAGTTCGTCCGCAAGGGCATCGCACGAGAGGTGATCGGCAAGAAGGGCGAGCCGTTCGTCCCGCTGCTGGTCTCGCTGTTCTTCTTCGTCTGGATGATGAACCTCTGGGCCCTCATCCCGGTCGCCCAGTTCCCCGTGACCTCCGTCATCGCCTACCCGGCCGGTCTCGCGATCGTCGTCTGGGCCACCTACATGACGGTGACGTTCAAGACCAACGGTTTCGTCGGCGGCATCCGGAACCTGTGCGTGCCCAGCGGCCTCCCGAAGCCGATCTACGTCATCCTGACGCCGATCGAGTTCGTGTCGAACATCTTCGTCCGGCCCTTCACCCTGGCCGTACGACTCTTCGCGAACATGTTCGCCGGTCACGTGCTGATCCTCATCTTCACGATCGCCACCTGGTACATGCTCGGCACCGTCCTCGGCACCGTCTACGCCACGGCCTCGTTCGCGATGACGATCGTGCTGACCGTCTTCGAGCTCTTCATCCAGGCACTGCAGGCCTACGTGTTCACGGTGCTGACCGCCACCTACCTCTCCCAGGCGCTCGAAGAGGCCCACTGAGGTAGCGGCCCCGCGCCACCGAGCCACCCGCCCAACCCCCAAGTCGTCCGGTGGACCAACCACCCACCGGCCCACCAAGAGAAGGAACCAACGGAATGTCTGCTGCTCTCGAGACCCTCGCGGCCGTTGAAGGCAACGTCGGCACCATCGGTTACGGCCTCGCCGCCATCGGCCCCGGTGTCGGCGTCGGCATCATCTTCGGTAACGGTGTGCAGGCCATCGCCCGCCAGCCCGAGGCCGCCGGCCTCATCCGCCAGAACATGCTGCTCGGCTTCGCGGTCGTCGAGGCCCTGGCCCTGATCGGCTTCGTCGTTCCGTTCATCCTCTGACGACGGACCGCAGCCTTATTTCGACGAAAGGTCCATCATGATGTACCTGGCAGCCGAGGAACCGCAGAATCCGCTGGTTCCGGTCTGGCCTGAGGTCGTCATCGGCCTGCTCGCCTTCGGCATCGTCTTCTTCGTCTTCTCCAAGAAGCTCCTCCCGGCCATCAACAAGGCCCTGGACGAGCGGCGTGAGGCGATCGAGGGGGGCATCGAGAAGGCCGAGGCTGCCCAGGCCGAGGCGCAGCAGACGCTGGAGGAGTACCGGGCTCAGCTGAGCGAGGCCCGGCACGAGGCCGCGCGTCTGCGTCAGGAGGCGCAGGAGCAGGGTGCCGCGCTCATCGCAGAGATGCGTGCGGAAGGCCAGCGGCAGCGTGAGGAGATCATCGCCGCCGGTCACACCCAGATCGAGGCCGACCGCAAGCAGGCCGCGCAGGCGCTGCGCCAGGACGTGGGCAAGCTCGCCACCGACCTGGCCGGGAAGCTCGTCGGCGAGTCCCTTGAGGACACCGCCCGGCAGAGCCGCACCATCGACCGCTTCCTGGACGACCTGGAGGCCAAGGCCGAGACCGGGGCCGCCCGATGAACGGAGCGAGTCGCGAGGCACTGGCCAACGCGCGGGAGCGGCTGAACGCGCTGACGGACAACACGTCCGTCGACGCGACGCGGCTCTCCGACGAGCTGGCCTCCGTCACCACGCTGCTCGACCGTGAGGTGCGACTGCGCCGGACGCTCACCGACCCGGCGCGGTCCGGCGAGGCGAAGGCCGAGCTCGTGGGCCGTCTGCTGAGCGGCCAGGTCAGCGGTGAGACCGTTGACCTGGTCTCCGGCATGGTCCGCGCCCGCTGGTCGCGCTCGCGTGACCTGGTGGACGCCGTCGAGCAGCTCGCGGACAGCGCCGACCTGATCGCCGCCGACCGTGCGGGCACGCTCGGTGACGTGGAGGACGAGCTGTTCCGGTTCGGCCGGATCGTCGCCTCCTCCGCGGAGCTGCGGTCGGCGCTCAGCGGCAAGGTCGGCGACGCGTCGCTCAGGGGCGCGCAGACCGAGCTGCTGCACCGGCTGCTGGGGGGCCGGGCCCAGCCCGCCACCGAGCGACTGGTGATCCGCCTGGTCGGTCAGCCGCGAGGCCGTAGCCTGGAAGGTGGCCTGGAGGCCCTTTCCCAGCTGGCCGCCGAGCGTCGGGACCGCTCCGTCGCGGTCGTCACCTCCGCGGTTCCGCTGAGTGACGGGCAGAAGCAGCGCCTCGGCGCGGCCCTGACCCGCCTCTACGGCCGGGAGGTGCACCTGAACCTCGACGTGGACCCGGCGGTCCTCGGCGGGATCACGGTGCGCATCGGTGACGACGTCATCAACGGCAGCGTGGCCGCCCGCCTCGAAGAGGTCGAGCGGCGGATGGCCGGCTGAGCCGGCCGGTCACCACCAACTCAACAAGCAGTACGTAGCGGCCCGAGTTGGGCCGTAGCAGATACATACGGGCCCAACAAGGAGAGCAGGGAACCCAGATGGCGGAGCTCACGATCCGGCCGGATGAGATCCGGGACGCGCTGGAGAACTTTGTCCAGTCGTACACGCCGGACGCGGCCTCGCGCGAAGAGGTCGGGACGGTCAGCGTTGCCGGTGACGGCATCGCGAAGGTCGAGGGTCTTCCCTCGGCCATGGCGAACGAGCTGCTGAAGTTCGAGGACGGCACGCTCGGCCTCGCTCTGAACCTCGAAGAGCGCGAGGTCGGTGCGGTTGTCCTCGGTGAGTTCAGCGGCATCGAGGAGGGCCAGACGGTGCGCCGCACCGGCGAGGTCCTCTCGGTGGCGGTGGGCGAGGGCTACCTCGGCCGGGTCGTCGACCCGCTGGGCAACCCGATCGACGGTCTCGGTGAGATCGAGACCGACGACCGCCGCGCCCTGGAGCTGCAGGCCCCCACGGTCATGCAGCGCAAGTCGGTGCACGAGCCGATGGAGACCGGCTACAAGGCCGTCGACGCCATGACCCCGGTGGGCCGGGGCCAGCGCCAGCTGATCATCGGCGACCGGCAGACCGGCAAGACGGCGCTCGCGGTCGACACGATCATCAACCAGAAGGCCAACTGGGCGAGCGGCGACCCGAGCAAGCAGGTCCGCTGCATCTACGTCGCCATCGGCCAGAAGGGCTCCACCATCGCCGGCGTGCGCGGCGCGCTGGAGGAGGCCGGGGCCCTGGAGTACACCACCATCGTCGCCGCCCCGGCGTCCGACCCGGCGGGCTTCAAGTACCTGGCGCCCTACACCGGCTCGGCCATCGGCCAGCACTGGATGTACCAGGGCAAGCACGTCCTGATCATCTTCGACGACCTGTCCAAGCAGGCCGACGCCTACCGCGCCGTCTCCCTGCTGCTGCGCCGCCCGCCGGGCCGTGAGGCCTACCCGGGCGACGTCTTCTACCTGCACTCCCGGCTGCTGGAGCGCTGCGCCAAGCTCTCCGACGAGATGGGCTCCGGTTCGATGACCGGCCTCCCGATCGTCGAGACCAAGGCCAACGACGTGTCGGCGTTCATTCCGACGAACGTCATCTCCATCACCGACGGCCAGTGCTTCCTGGAGTCGGACCTGTTCAACGCGGGCCAGCGCCCGGCGCTGAACGTCGGTATCTCCGTCTCCCGTGTCGGTGGCTCCGCGCAGCACAAGGCCATGCGGCAGGTCTCCGGCCGGCTCCGCGTGGACCTGGCCCAGTTCCGTGAGCTGGAGGCGTTCGCCGCCTTCGGTTCGGACCTGGACGCCGCCTCGAAGTCCGCCCTGGAGCGGGGTCAGCGCATGGTGGAGCTGCTCAAGCAGGGCCAGTACGCGCCGTACCCGACCGAGGACCAGGTCGTCTCCATCTGGGCCGGCACCAACGGTCTGATGGACGTCGTCCCGGTCGCGGACGTCCGCCGCTTCGAGAAGGAGCTGCTGGACTTCATGCACCGCGAGCACAAGGACCTGATGACCGGCATCCGCGAGGGCGCCAAGATGTCGGACGACACCCTGGCGAAGCTGCGTGAGGTCGTCGAGTCCTTCAAGAAGCAGTTCGAGACCTCGGACGGCAAGCTTCTGGGCGAGGGCTGAGCATGGGTGCCCAGCTCCGGGTCTACAAGCGGCGGATCAAGTCCGTCAAGGCCACCAAGAAGATCACCAAGGCGATGGAGATGATCGCCGCCTCGCGCATCGTCAAGGCGCAGCGCAAGGTGGCGGCCTCCACGCCCTACGCCGAGGAGCTCACCGCCGCGGTCACCGCGGTGGCGGGCGGCGCGGAGGTCAAGCACCCGCTGACCACCGAGGTGGAGGCACCGCAGCGGGCCGCCGTGCTGCTCGTGACGAGCGACCGCGGTCTGGCCGGCGGGTACTCCTCCAACGCCATCAAGGCGGCGGAGCGGCTCACCCAGCGGCTCTCCTCGGAGGGCAAGGACGTCGTGACGTACGTCGTCGGCCGCAAGGGCGTCGCGTACTACAACTTCCGTGAGAAGGCCGTCGCCGACTCCTGGACCGGCTTCACCGACAGCCCCGTGTACGCGGACGCCAAGAAGGTCGCGGCGCCGCTCATCGAGGCCATCGGACGGGACACCGCCGACGGCGGCGTCGACGAGCTGCACATCGTCTTCACCGAGTTCGTCTCGATGATGACGCAGGAGCCGGTCGACCGCCGGATGCTGCCGCTCACGCTGGAGTCGTCGGACGCGGAGCCGGAGGCCGCCAAGAAGGCCGCCGAGCGCGTCCAGCCGCTGTACGACTTCGAGCCGTCGGCCGAGGAGGTGCTCGACGCGCTGCTGCCGCGGTACGTCGAGAGCCGCGTCTACAACGCCCTGCTGCAGGCCGCCGCCTCCGAGCACGCGGCCCGCCGCCGGGCGATGAAGTCGGCGACCGACAACGCGGAAGAGCTCATCAAGTCGCTCACGCGGCTTGCCAACGCGGCCCGCCAGGCCGACATCACCCAGGAAATCAGCGAGATCGTCGGTGGTGCCAGCGCGCTGGCCGACGCTTCTGCGGGGAGTGACCGATAACTATGACCACCACTGCTCAGACGGCCGTCGCGACGGGCCGCGTCGCGCGGGTCATCGGCCCGGTCGTCGACGTGGAGTTCCCCGTCGACGCGATGCCGGAGATCTACAACGCCCTCACCGTCCAGGTCGCCGACCCGGCCGAGGAAGGCGCCTCCAAGACGCTGACCCTGGAGGTCGCGCAGCACCTGGGCGAGGGCCTGGTGCGTGCCATCTCCATGCAGCCCACCGACGGCCTGGTCCGCCAGGCTCCGGTGACCAACACCGGCGACGGCATCACCGTCCCCGTCGGTGACGTCACCAAGGGCCGCGTGTTCAACACCCTGGGCGAGATCCTCAACGAGCCGGAGGCCGAGTCCGAGGTCACCGAGCGCTGGGCGATCCACCGCAAGGCCCCGGCCTTCGACCAGCTCGAGTCCAAGACCGAGATGTTCGAGACCGGCCTGAAGGTCGTCGACCTGCTGACCCCGTACGTCAAGGGCGGCAAGATCGGCCTGTTCGGTGGCGCCGGTGTCGGCAAGACCGTTCTCATCCAGGAAATGATCATGCGTGTGGCGAAGCTGCACGAGGGTGTTTCCGTGTTCGCCGGTGTCGGTGAGCGCACCCGTGAGGGCAACGACCTCATCGAGGAGATGGCCGAGTCGGGCGTGCTCCCGCAGACGGCCCTCGTCTTCGGTCAGATGGACGAGCCGCCGGGCACGCGTCTGCGCGTCGCCCTGGCCGGTCTGACCATGGCGGAGTACTTCCGCGATGTGCAGAAGCAGGACGTGCTGTTCTTCATCGACAACATCTTCCGCTTCACCCAGGCCGGTTCCGAGGTCTCCACGCTGCTCGGCCGCATGCCCTCCGCGGTGGGTTACCAGCCGAACCTCGCGGACGAGATGGGTGTGCTCCAGGAGCGCATCACCTCGACCCGTGGTCACTCGATCACCTCGATGCAGGCGATCTACGTCCCTGCGGACGACCTGACCGACCCGGCCCCGGCGACCACGTTCGCCCACCTGGACGCCACCACGGTGCTCTCCCGTCCGATCTCGGAGAAGGGCATCTACCCGGCGGTGGACCCGCTGGACTCGACGTCCCGCATCCTGGACCCGCGCTACATCACGCAGGAGCACTACGAGTGCGCCTCCCGCGTCAAGGGGATCCTGCAGAAGTACAAGGACCTCCAGGACATCATCGCCATTCTCGGTATCGACGAGCTCGGCGAGGAGGACAAGCTCACCGTCCACCGCGCCCGTCGTATCGAGCGCTTCCTGTCGCAGAACACCCACGCGGCGAAGCAGTTCACCGGTCTCGACGGATCGGACGTTCCGCTGGACGAGTCGATCGCCGCGTTCAACGCGATCGCCGACGGTGAGTACGACCACTTCCCCGAGCAGGCGTTCTTCATGTGCGGTGGCCTGGACGACCTGAAGGCCAAGGCCAAGGAGCTCGGCGTCTCCTGACGCCCGGGCCCAGCGGAAGGCGGGGGCCGGACCCGGTCCGGCCCCCGCCCGCCGCACCCCCTATTCTTGAGATATCCCAGTTTGAGGAGCCACTGTGGCTGAGCTGCACGTCGAGTTGGTCGCCGCCGACCGCAGGGTCTGGTCGGGCGAGGCCAGGCTGGTCGTCGCGCGCACCTCTTCGGGTGAGATCGGCGTCATGCCCGGCCACCAGCCGCTGCTCGGCGTGCTGGAGTCCGGGCCGGTCACCATCCGCACCACGGGTGAGAGCGGCGACGGCACCGTGATCGCGGCGGTGCACGGCGGTTTCATCTCGTTCGCCGACAACAAGCTGTCGCTGCTGGCCGAGATCGCCGAACTGAGTTACGAGATCGACGTCGAGCGCGCGGAGCGGGCGCTCGAGAAGGCCAAGTCGGACCTGGACGCGGCGGCGGAACGACGCGCCGACGTCCGCCTGCGGGCCGTGGCGGTCGCACGCTGAACCCGCAGGTACGTGTCAATCAGCCGCGGACGGCTCCGGAGCCCTGCTCCGGGACGGTCCGCGGCTGAGTCATCATGGAGGGCGTATCCGCGCACCGCGCGCGGCATGCGGGGAGATGCGAGGAGGTCGGTGACACGTGACCCTCGCCCTGGTGCTGTGCGGGCTGTTCGTGGCGCTGGTGCTGCTGGCGCTGTTCGTCTTCGGGCTGCGCCGTCGGCTGATCCAGCGGTCGGGCGGCACGTTCGACTGCAGCATGCGCTGGGACGTGCCCAAGGAGGAGAGCGAGGAGCCGACCGGCAAGGGCTGGAGCTACGGCATCGCCCGCTACCGGGGTGACCGCGTCGAGTGGTACCGCGTCTTCTCCTACGCTCCCCGGCCGCGCCGGCTGCTCGTCCGTGAGGCCGTCGAGGTCCTCCGGCGGCGTACCCCGCAGGGCGAGGAGGAGCTGGCGCTGCTCTCCGACGCCGTCGTCCTCAGCTGCCTGCACGACGGCACGCCGGTGGAGCTGGCGATGAGCGAGGACGCGCTGACGGGATTCCTCGCCTGGCTGGAGGCCGCGCCCCCCGGCCAACGCGTCAACGTCGCGTAGCCTTCGCGTCTCTTCCCCTTCCCCTTCTCCTTCCCGGAACCCGTTCCCCGGCCCGGCCCCCTGCGGGGTGCCGGGCCGTGTCATGTCCGTGGTCCTGCCCGGGGCGGCCGGGACGTTCCTCCCGCAGGTCTCGCGCCCCCGGCACCGGTGGGGACACGGCGTCCGACAGGGGCCCGAGTCCCTGGGGTGGTCCGGCCTCTCCGAGGGGCGCTTCCGCCCGCCCTCCTGCTCCCGGGACGCTCCTTCCGCTGGGGGAGTGCGGGCGGGCGCACGAAAGAGCCGGGGAGACGGCGGGCGGGCCGTCTCCCCGGCGTTCGGGGGGTGGGTCAGAGCGAGCGGGTCATCCGTTCAGACCCTGGTGGATGGCGGTGATCAGCTCACCGTCCGCGGTGTCGCCGCTGGTCTCCCAGAAGAACGCACCGCCCAGGCCCTGCTGCTTGGCCCAGTCCATCTTGCCCTGGATGGTGCTGGGGGTGTCGTAGCTCCACCACTCGTTGCCGCAGTGGGCGTAGGCGGTGCCGGCGACCGTGCCGGTGACCGGGCACTTGTCCTTGATCACCTTGTAGTCGTCGATGCCGGCCTCGTAGGTGCCCGGGGCCGCGCCGGTGGCGGTGCCGCCCGGCTCGGACTGCGTGACGCCGGTCCAGCCGCGGCCGTAGAAGCCGATGCCGAGGAGCAGCTTGTCGGCGGGTACGCCCTTGGCCTTGAGCTTGGCGATGGCGTCGGCGGAGTTGAAGCCCTCCTGGGGGATGCCGTCGTACGAGGTCAGCGGCGAGTGCGGGGCCGTCGGCCCGTTCTTGTTGAAGCCGCCGAAGAAGTCGTACGTCATGACGTTGTACCAGTCGGTGTACTGCGCAGCACCGGCGTAGTCCGCCTTGTCGATCTTGCCGCCGCTGGAGGCGTCGGCGGTGATCGCGGCCGTCACGAGCTGGTCCTGGCCGAACTCGGCGCGGAACGCCTGCATCATCTCGCGCATCACGTCCGGGCCGCTGTTGTCACAGCTCAGACCGCAGGCGTTGGGGTACTCCCAGTCCAGGTCGATGCCGTCGAAGACACCCTCCCAGCGCGGGTCGTGCACCAGGTCGTAGCAGGACGACGCGAAGGCGGCCGGGTTCTGCATGGCGTCACCGAAGCCGCCGGACCAGGTCCATCCGCCGAAGGACCACAGGATCTTGATGTGCGGGTAGGCCTCCTTCAGCTTGAGGAGCTGGTTGAAGTTGCCGCGCAGCGGCTGGTCCCAGGTGTCGGCCACGCCGTCCACGGACTCGGCGGCGGTGTACGCCTTGTCGATGGCGGCGTAGCTGTCGCCCATCGTGCACTTGCCGCCCTGCACGTTGCCGAACGAGTAGTTGATGTGCGTCAGCTTCTCGGCGGAACCGGAGGTGACCAGGTCCTTGACGTGGTAGTCGCGGCCGTAGACGCCCCACTCGGTGAAGTAGCCGAGGTTGATGTGCTCACCGGGCGGCACCGGGGGGTCGGTCGGGTCCGGGTCCGGCGGGTCCGTCGGGTCCGGGTCCGGCGGGTCGGTGGGGTCGGGGTCCGGCTCGCCGGAGCCGTCACACGCCTTGCCGTTGATCAGGCAGCCGCTCGGGTCGCCCGATCCGCTGCCGCCGAAGCCGAAGCTGACGCTGGCACCGGGGGCGATCGTGCCGTTCCAGCCCAGGTTGACGGCGGTGTAGTGGTCACCGCTCTTGGTGACCTTCGCCTCCCAGTGGCTGTTCACCGTGGTGCCGGAGGGGAAGTCCCACTCCAGCTCCCAGCTGTTCAGCGTGGTGTCACCGGTGTTCTTGATGGTCCACTTGCCTTCGAAGCCCGTTCCCCAGTCGGCGGTCCGGGTGAAGGTGGCCGTGGCCTCCTCGGCCGCCTGGGCCGGGGTGGCCATGACGACCAGGCCGCCGGCGGGGATGAGCAGTGCCGCCATGACTGCGAGAGCCCGACGGCCGGTTCGACGTCTCGTGCTGCGTGGTGTATTCAACAGCGCTCCATGAGCTGGGGCCGGTGGGGGCCGGTCCGATGGGGGTTTCTGCGCCGCCCGTGGAGCGCGTGACGTGCCTCACGCCCTCCCGCAGTTGTCAGGGACACTAAGGAGGTCTGGACCACTGGTCAATAGGTCTGGACCAAATCGGCTGCGAGCTAAGGTTTCCTTAAGGTGCCGCTGAGTTGGGCCCAAGGTGTCGTTCGGTGGACACCTCCTGTACGCCTGCAACGACGGCGTGACGGGCCGTGCCGCCGCCCGCGTGGCGGGCGGTGAGTCGGCGTCAGGAGACGTCAGGCGGGCGAGACGCCCCACTCCCTGGCCAGCACGGCGGCCTGCGTGCGGCTGCGCAGCCCCAGCTTGCGCAGGACGCGGCTGACGTGCGTCTTCACGGTGGCCTCGGCCATCGAGAGCCGGGCCGCGACGTCCGCGTTGGAGTGGCCCTCGCCCAGGAGCGCCAGCACCTCCCGCTCCCGTGCCGTCAGAGTCTCCAGCTCGGGGGGTGCCTGTGCGGGTGCGACGGCCGGGGCGGCGAACTCGGCGATGAGCCGCCGGGTCACCGCGGGCGCGATCGTCCCCTCGCCGCGTGCCACCGTCCGGACGGCGTCGACGAGTCCCGCCGCGTCGGTGTTCTTGAGCAGAAAGCCCGCCGCGCCGGCCCGCAGCGCCCCGAACACGTAGGCGTCCAGGTCGAACGTCGTCAGCACGAGGACATCGGCCAGCCGCTCCGCGACGATCTCCCGGGTGGCCGAGACGCCGTCCAGGCGCGGCATCTGCACGTCCATCAGGACGATGTCGGGCCGCAGCTCCCGGGCCAGCCGCACGGCCTCCTCCCCGTCCTCGGCCTCCCCGACGACGTCGACCCCCGCCGCGCCGCGCAGGATGAGCACCAGCCCGGACCGTACGGACGCCTGGTCCTCGGCGACGAGTACCCGGATCGTCACGTGCGCTCAGCTCCTTCACTCAGGGGCAGCCGGGCCCGCACCCGCCACACGTCCCCGTCCGGCCCGGCGGCGAACGCGCCGCCCAGCAGTTCGACCCGTTCCCGCATGCCGACGAGTCCGGCCCCCGAGCCGGGGACCCGGGGGCCCGCGCGGCCGAGCGGCGAGCACACGGTGACCGTCAGGTCCGCCGCCCGCTCCAGGCGCACGCTCACCTCACCGGGCGCGGCGTGCTTCAGCGCGTTGGTCAGGGCCTCCTGCACGACCCGGTAGGCGGCCAGCTCCACCGGCGCGGGCAGGCCCCCGGACTCCGCCGGGCCGTCGTGGAGGGCGAAGCGCAGCCCGCCCGCCGCGCCGCCCGAGCGGGCGCGGGCGACGAGGGCGGGCAGGCCGTCCAGCGTGGGCCGGGTGGCGAGCTCCTCCCCGTCGTCGGACTCCTCCCGCAGGATGCCGATCAGCCGCCGCATCTCCGCCAGCCCCTGCACGCTGCTCTCCCGGATGACGCCGAGCGCCCGCGCGGTGGCGGACGTGTCGTCGCTGCTCTGGGCCGCCGTCGCGTGCAGGGCGATGGCGGAGAGGTGGTTGGCGACCAGGTCGTGCAGTTCCCGGGCCATGCGGGCCCGTTCGGACGCGACGGCCTGGGTGCGGTCCATCTCCGCCAGCAGGGCCGTCTGCTCGGCCCGCAGCCGTTCGGCGGCGGCCGTGTCGCGGTGGTTGCGCACGAGCAGGCCGGTGTAGGCGGGCGCGGAGGTGACCAGGGCGAACAGCATGCCGAGCACCAGCGCCTCCGGCTCCCGCAGCAGAGCCAGCATGCCGAGGGTGAACGCCACGCCCACCACGAGTGTCCACAGCGGCAGCAGCCGGGCCCGGCGGGCGCTGCCGTAGAGGACGGCGGCGTACATGACGTCGGTGAAGAGCAGCACCGTCGCCAGCAGCCCGCCGGTCAGCTGGTCGCCGACGAGTGCGAGGTAGGCGACGCCCAGCACCCAGGGCCTCGGGTCGCGGCGCCACAGCACGGCCCCGCACATGAGCACCAGCGGCAGCACCGCCCAGGCGCCGTACCTGCGTCCGAAGCCCTGGTGGGTGGTGAACACCTCCAGCCGCCACAGCAGCAGCCCCCCGAGCAGCCCGGCGACGGCGATCAGGGCGTCCGAGCGGTGCGGACGCGACGGGAGGGCGAGCGGCATGGTCCCATCCCAGCACGTCGGACGCGGTGGCCACGTCCGCCCCCGGGGAGGTGGCGGGTACATCGAAAGATGCAGCGGCGGATCGTCACCGGCGACGACGTCCGGAGCGGCCCCGGCCGCGAGGCTGGAGGCAAGGAAAGGAGCCGCCGTGCTGCTCGCGCTCATCATCGCCGCCGAGATCGGGTTCTGGGTCCTGCTCGCGCTCGGTCTCGCCCTCCGCTACCTCGCCCGCATGCCCCGCACCGGGCTGGCCGTCCTGCTGTGCGTGCCCCTGCTGGAGGTGGTGCTGCTCGTGGCCACCGCCGCCGACCTGAGGGACGGCGGTGAGCCGGGTTGGCGGCACGGCCTGGCCGCCGTCTACCTCGGTGTCACCGTCACCCACGGCCCCCACCTCGTCCGCTGGGCCGACGCACGGTTCGCCCACCGCTTCGCGGACGGCCCGCCGCCGGTGAGGCCGCCCCGCTACGGGAGCGCGCGTGCCGCGCACGAGTGGCGGCTGAGCGCCCGCGCGATCGGCGCCGCCGCCATCGCCGCCGGGCTGCTCCAGGCGGCGATCTGGTACGTCGGTGACGCGGGTGACGTGGCGCCGCTGCGCGCGTGGCAGGTCCGGATGCGGTACGTCGTGGGCATCGCCGTGGTGATCGCGCTCAGCTACACCCTCTGGCCCAAGCGGCCGCCGAACGGCACGGCCGATACCCGTCCACCCGCCGCCTCGGACGCGGACCGGGAGACCGCCCGGCACTGACCCGACAGGGTGCATCCACGGCCCGGTGGGCCGAAGCCTGCGGTGCGCCGGGTGGCCAGGTGGCGCGCGCCGTTCGATGGTGGTGCTTCCTGCCACCGTCCGAGGGAGTGTCCGCGTGCCCGAGCTGTACATCGACGGTGAATGGGTGGCGGCGGCGGCCGGTGGCCGGCACGACGTCGTCAACCCGTTCGACGCCTCCGTCGTCACCACCGTGGACGACGCCGACGAGACGGACGTCGACCGGGCCGTGCGGGCCGCGCGGCGGGCGTTCGACTCCGGTGTGTGGTCCGACGCCCCCACCCGCCACCGCGCCGACGTGCTGCACCGCGTGCATCAGCTGCTGCTGCGGGACAAGGAGGAGATCGCCCGCAGCGAGACGCTGGACACGGGCAAGACGCTCGCCGAGGCGCGCGTCGACGTCGACGACGTGGCGAACTGCTTCCGCTACTTCGCCGAGATCGCCGACAAGGACGGCGGCCGGGTCCTGGACATCGGCCCCGACGTCCTCAGCCGCGTCGTGCACCACCCGGTCGGCGTGTGCGCGCTCATCGCCCCGTGGAACTACCCGCTGCTCCAGGCGTCCTGGAAGGTCGCCCCCGCGCTCGCCGCCGGGAACACCTTCGTCCTCAAGCCGAGCGAGACGACGCCGCTCACCACCCTCCACATGATCCGGCTGATCGCGGAGGCGGGGGCGCCGCCCGGCGTGGCCAACCTCGTGCTCGGTCCGGGCGCCACGGTGGGCGCCGCGATGACGTCCCACCCCGAGGTCGACCTCGTCTCGTTCACCGGCGGGCTGGACACCGGGCGGCGGATCATGGCGGCGGCGGCCGACGGCGTCAAGACGATCGCCCTCGAACTGGGCGGGAAGAACCCGAACATCGTCTTCGCGGACGCGGACTTCGACGCCGCGCTCGACTACGCGCTCGACGCGGCGTTCCTGCACTCGGGGCAGGTCTGCTCGGCCGGCTCCCGGCTCCTGGTCGAGGACGCGATCCACGACCGCTTCGTGGCGGCGCTCGCCGACCGGGCCTCCCGCATCCGGCTGGGCGACGGCCTGGCCGAGGGCACGGAGTCCGGGCCGCTCAGCTCGGCCGAGCACCGGGCGAAGGTGGAGGAGTACCTGGAGATCGGCCGCGCCGAGGGCGCGCGGGTGGCCTGCGGCGGACGGCGGCCCGACGACCCGGAGCTCCAGCGCGGTTTCTTCCTCCTGCCCACCGTCTTCGCCGACTGCGACCGCTCGATGCGGGTCGTCCAGGAGGAGATCTTCGGTCCCGTGGTCACCGTGGAGCGTTTCCACACCGAGGACGAGGCCGTGGCACTGGCCAACGACACGCGGTACGGCCTGGCGGGCGGGCTGTGGACGAGCGAGGCGAGCCGCGCGCAGCGGGTGGCGAACCGGCTGCGGCACGGCACGGTGTGGATCAACGACTTCCACCCCTACGTGCCGCAGGCCGAGTGGGGCGGTTTCGGCCGCTCCGGCATCGGGCGCGAACTGGGCCCCTCGGGGCTGCACGAGTACCAGGAGAGCAAGCACATCTACCAGAACCTCGCGCCGGCACCGTCCGGCTGGTTCAAGGGCTGAGGGGGCCGCACCCATGGCGACGACGGCAGCCGGCGAGACGGCGTACGACTATGTGATCATCGGCGGGGGTACGGCGGGCTCCGTGCTCGCCGCCCGGCTCTCGGAGAACCCCGACCACCGCGTCGCCGTCATCGAGGGCGGTCCCAGCGACGTGGGCGACGAACGCATCCTGAAGCTGCGCAACTGGATCAACCTGCTCGACTCGGACTTCGACTACCGCTACACCACCGTCGACCAGCCGCGCGGCAACTCCCACATCCTGCACTCCCGCGCCCGCGTCCTCGGCGGCTGCTCCTCCCACAACACCCTCATCAGCTTCCTCCCCCTGCCGGAGGACCTGACGGAGTGGACCGAACGCGGCTGCGCGGGCTGGGACCCGCAGACGGTCCTGCCCTACCGCGACCGGCTCCGGACCAACATCGTCCCCGTCGCCGAGGCCGACCGGAACCCGATCGCCGTCGACTTCGTCACCGCCGCGGCCGCCGCGCTCGACGTCCCCGTGATCGACGACTTCAACGCCGAGCCCTTCCCCGACGGCACGGGCTTCTTCTCCCTCGCCTACGAGCCCGACACCGGCTACCGCTCCTCCGCCTCGGTGGCCTACCTCCACCCCGTCATGGACCGGCCGAACCTCACCCTGCTGCTGGAGACCTGGGCCTACCGGCTGCTGCCCGACGAGGACGGCCGCCACACCCGCGTCCGCGTCCGTCGCGCCGACGGCTCCACGACCGTCGTCCGCGCCGAGCGGGAGATCCTGCTCTGCGCGGGCGCCATCGACACGCCGCGCCTGCTCATGCTCTCCGGCATCGGCCCCGCCCAGGAACTGCGCCGCCACGGCATCGACATCGTCGCCGACCTGCCGGGGGTGGGGGAGAACCTGCTGGACCACCCCGAGTCCGTCATCCTCTGGGAGACGCGCGGCCCGCTGCCGCCGAACTCGGCGATGGACTCCGACGCCGGACTCTTCGTGCGGCGCGACCGGAGCCAGCCCCGGCCGGACCTGATGTTCCACTTCTACCAGGTCCCCTTCACCGTCAACACGGCCCGCCTCGGCTACCCCGAACCGGAGTACGGCGTCTGTATGACGCCCAACGTGCCCCGCGCCCGCTCGGTCGGGCGGATGTGGCTGCGCAGCGCCGACCCGACCGACAAACCGGCGCTGGACTTCCGCTACTTCACCGACCCCGAGGGCTACGACGAGAAGACGATCGTCGACGGCCTGAAGCTCGCCCGGCGGGTCGCCAGGGAGGAGCCGCTGAAGTCCTGGCTGCTGCGGGAGGTCGCCCCCGGGCCGCACGTCGAGTCCGACGCGGAGCTGTCCGCCTACGGGCGCCGCGCGGCGCACACCGTCTACCACCCGGCCGGCACCTGCCGCATGGGCGCGGCCGACGACCCCCTGGCCGTCCTGGACCCGACGTTGCGGCTGCGCGGCGTGGACGGGGTCCGTGTCGTCGACGCCTCCGTCTTCCCCACGATGCCGACGATCAACCCCATGGTGACCGTCCTCCTCGTGGCCGAGCGGGCCGCCGACCTCATCGCCGGAGCCGCCGGCGAAGCGCGGGCCTGACCGGGGCCCGCCGCTGCTCACAGCGCTCCGGATGCGGATGCGCGGCAGGTGTGGTGATGCTGTACGAGGACACCGCAAACGGCGGAAGGAACAGCCATGTCCATGATGGATAAGCTCAAGGGGATGCTCAAGGGTCACCCGGAGCAGACCCGCAAGGGTGGAGAGAAGGCGGGCGACGCCGTCGACGAGCGCACCGGTGGCAAGTACAGCAAGCACGTCGACACCGGCCAGGAGAAGCTCAACGAGCGGTTCGGCGACGAGCAGCCGCGCGGACGTGGCGAGGACCGCCCCCCGCAGTCCTGAGGCGGTGCACGGGTCGGCGACGCCCCCGCGCGAGGTCGTGGCGCGGGGGTGGTCGCCCGCCAGGGGACGGCCGTGCGTCAGGGGCGGACGGCCGTGCCGAGGATGTGGCTGCTCGACGGGGTCGCGCGTGCGGTGGCGGGGAAGCGCAGGCGACGCAGTCCGGTCACCTCGAAACCGGCCGCCCCGATCGCGGCGCCGGTGTCGCGCCCGGTGTGGCAGCCGCCCGCCAGCCGGGGCCACAGCGTGGCGTCCAGCAACCCCTGCACCCGGCGCATCCCCGGGCTCTCCGACCGGACGTGCTCGAAGAACCGCAGCTCCCCGCCCGGCCGCAGCACCCGCCGCAGTTCCCCGAGCGCCCGCTCCTGGTCGGCCACCGAGCACAGCACCAGGCAGGCCACCGCCGCGTCGAACGACCCGTCGGGGAACGGCAGCCGCTCGGCCGCGCCGTCCACGACCTCGACCGGTACCGGCGCCGTCCGTGCCGCCCGCCCGGCCATCTCGCGCAGGTGCCGCTCCGGCTCGACGGCCACCACCCGACGTACCGCCGCCGGGTAGTGCGGGAAGTTCAGCCCGTTGCCCGCGCCGATCTCCACCACCTCGCCGGTGAGCCCGGCGAGCAGGCTCCGCCGGTGCTCGTCCACGCCCGCCCGCTCCAGCGCGGGCCCCGCCAGCCGCGCGTACAGCCGCGCGAACACCGGCCTGCTCCTCCCCGTCACCGCCGTCGCCGCCTCTCCGCTCTCCGCATGCCTCCACGCTCGCACGCCGGCGGGGATCAGCGCGGGCACCCCGTGGCGGTGTCCCTCGGCTGGCCGGGGTGGAAGAGGTCGCCGAGCATGAAGACGCAGCCGGGTGCGGACTCCAGGTCGTAGATGTCGGCGACCTCCAGGACCGCGAGGTTGCGGGCGTTCCCCACCCGGTCCTCGCGGAAGTCGACCTCACCCGTCGCCCCCTGGAACGTGCTGTCGCGGAACTGCTGGGCCACGGCGGCTCGGTGCGGGGCGGCGCCCGTCCCGGACGGATCGAGCCGTTCGTGGAGGGTGGCCGTCGCGTCCACGAAGAGCCCGGCCACGTCGTAGGTCGTACCGGTGCGCTCGGCGGGCCACGGCATCTGCGGGGCCTCGTCCTCCGGGAGCGTGCGGGCCAGCTCGCGGTGCAGGTTCGCGTAGCCGGCGCAGAACGCGTCCAGCGGTGTGCCCGGGCCCAGGAGGGACGCGGGCCGCCCCTCCTCGACGCAGGAGGCCCCGGCCAGGGTGACGAGACCGCCCATGCCCACGTAGGCCATCGGCTGGCCCGCCAGGGAGCTGTGGCTGCGGCTCTCCTTCTGGGCGACGAAGCGCGACACGGCGTCGGCGGCGATGATGCGCGGCAGCCCGCGACGGCTGGTGCAGCCCTTGGTCACCGACCTGATGAAGTCGAAGAAGGTGTTCTCGCGCCCTATGTAGTAGACGATCTCGTCCCTGCGGTCGGTGTCGTCCGCGCACAGCGACGCCACCTGCCCGACGGACCGCCAGCCCCGCGACTCCGTGGCCAGACCGGCCGCCCCCAACTCGGTCCGCGTGGCGGCCAGGAGGCTGTCGACGTAGCTGTCCCCGTCCTCCGGGTGGTGGAGCGTGACCTTCCCCGCCCCCAGGTGCGCCGCGTACCGGGCGATCAGCCGGGCCTGCCGGGTGTTGTCGGGGACCATCTGGAAGTACAGCGGCGACAGGTCGGCCAGCCCGGAGCCGGTGAGGGTGGTGCCGACGGCCGGGATGCCGGCGAGTCCGAGCTCCGTGATCGCCCGCTCGGTCTCCTCGACGGTCCGGTCGAGCCCGACCACGCCCAGCACCGAGGGGTCGGCGTCGAACAGTGGACGAAGCATGTCCCGCACGACCTCGGGGGCCCTGCGCATCCCGTCCCCGCCGTTGGCGACGATGACGCGCAGCAGCGGCTGCGTCTCCGACTTCACGTTCTGCGCCCGCTGCCGCAGGAGCAGCCCCTCCAGCTCCTCGGCGGCCGCGTGGTCGGTGTCGGGCGAGGCCGCCCGGTGGGTGAGGCCGACGAAGTGGACGATGCCGAGGTGGGGACGGCCGGGCTGCTGTTCGTGCAGCCGGGCGGCCACCTCGTTCTGCTCGAAGATGGCGGCCTGCGCGGCGCGGAGCCGGGGGTTGCCGCCGAAGACCTGTACCGCGCTGTCGCTGTAGCCGATGCACTGGCGGTCGCTCCGGCCCAGCTCGGCGACCCGCACGGAGACACCGTCGACGAAACCCGGCCGGACGTAGGCGCAGTCGGCGCTCCAGGACCTCACCACGTTCGCGGTCACGGGAAGCAGCGTCAGGACCAGGGCGGCGGACAGCAGCACCTCACCGACGCCCCGACGGGCCGGCAGGGGAGCGGCGCGGGGCCGGAAGGACGCGACGGCCCGCCACGCGTCCCGCGCACCGGGCTCCTCATCGGCCTGCGGGGGCAGGCCGATCCACAGGTACCTGGCGTTCTCCACCAGCCGCTGCCGCCTGCCGGGCAGGGTGTTCAGCCAGTGCTCCAGCGCCCGGTGCGCCTCCTGGGGCGGGTGGGGCTCGGCCGACTCCTCCGCCTCGGGGGAGCTCGGCCGCCGCCGGGCCGCCGCCACGACCAGCAGCGGATCGAGCTCGCCGGTCTCGTTGCGGACTTCGTTGATGAGCCGCAGCAGCTCCCAGCCGCCGTTCCCCTCGGTCACGTTGTCCAGGAGCACGGTGGTGTAGGCGGTCCGCCGCCATCCGGAGCGCTTGGGCAGGAGGTGCCGGTGCCGCCGCCGGTAGACCCGGCGCAGGTCCTCCAGGAAGGCGTGCACCAGCAGCTTCTTGACCTGCTCCGGGTTCTCCGAGGCGCGCCGGCCCTCGGTGAGCCGCTCGGCGAACCCGGCGAAGCTCGTGGAGTGCCGGGGGATCATGTACGGCTGGCGGCGCATGAACCAGCGTGCCTCGCGGCCCAGCCCGGGCACGCGCCGTCCGAGCCGCCGCAGCCCCAGCCGTCGGCCCGCCGTCAGCAGCAGGAGCAGCATCGAGCCCACCATGCCGACGGAGTTCGGTGCGGAGGCGAACGCGGTGGTGAGCGCCGCCGAATCGGACTCCCGCACCCGGCCGCTCCGGCGCCGCAGCAGGTCGACGATCTCCTGTTCGTGGCCGCCCTGATCCGGGGAGAGCCGCTGGGCCGTCAGCCAGTCCGCGAGCCCGTAGAGCCCGAACCTCAGCGGACGCCCGCCGAACCGGTCCGCGCCGAGCGCGGCGCTGAGCTCGTCCAGCAGCGGGAGGAGGGGAGGCGTCTGCCGGTCCGTGCTCGCCCAGCGGTCCAGGACGTGATCGTCCACCGTGGCCGCGTCGACGTAGGCGTGCGGGACCTGGGGCGCGTCATGGCCACCTAGGCCCCGGTGCAGGGCCGGGAGGAAGTCGTTCGTGCCCTCCTCGCGGAGCAGGCACACCAGGGGTAACGGATGGTCGCCCCGCACCTCCGTGTCCGGGGTGCCGGCCAGGAACCGCCGCCGCTCGATGAGGCCCCTGATCATGGACAGCAGCTCGTGCACCCCGGTGAACGACGGCCCCGATGCAGACATGTGCGGCAGGCTACCCGCGTGGATGGGCGGTGAGCAGTCCCTTTCGCGGGACCGTGACCGCCGCTCCGGCGCCGCCGAGCGTCGGGTGCGGCGGCGTGCGGCGGCGGGGTGGCCGGGGAACGTCAGGTGCGGAGGTGGGAGGCGCCGTTGAGGTCCAGGACGGTACCGGAGCTCCACTGGGCCTGGGGCGAGGCCAGCCACAGCACGGCGGCCGCGACCTCCTCCGGGGTGGCGACCCGGCCGAAGGGGCTCTGCGCCCGGATGCGTTCCCCCTCCGCGCCACGGAGCCGGTGGGCGACGCGGTCGGTGTCGATGAAGCCGGGCGCCACCGAGGCGACGGCGATCCCGTGCGGGGCGAGCGCCACCGCCAGCGACTGGCCCAGCGCGTGCAGCCCGGCCTTCGTCGCGCCGTAGGCGGGATGGTCGGGCTCACCGCGGAACGCCCCGCGTGAACCGACGTTGACGATCCGGCCGCCCGTCCCCTGGGCGATCATGTGCCGCGCGGCGGCGTGGGAGGCGTGCGCGGGCGCCAGCAGGTTGACGGCGACGTGGCGTTCCCAGGCGTCCGCCCACTCCGCCGCGCCCGTCCCGACCGGTGGGTGCGGCGTGTTGACGGCGGCGTTGTTGACCAGCACGTCGACGCCGCCCAGTGCGGCGGCGGCCGCGTCCACGAGGTCCGCCGCCCGCCCGTGCGCCCCCAGGTCGGCCCCGAGCACCACGTGACCGGTGCCGTCCAGGCCCGCCGCCGTGGCCTCCGCCTCGGCGCGCCGGGTGCCGTAGTGGACGGCCACCCGGTCCCCGGCGGCGGCGAACGCCCGCGCCACGGCCCGTCCGAGGCCGCGCGCCGCGCCCGTCACCAGCACCCGTCGGCCCGTGGCGGGGAAGCCGGCGGAGTCGGGGGCGTCGGGTCGTCGCGGAGCGGGTGCGGCGTCGTCCGGCACGGGGCGGTCCTCTCGGATCGGGCGGGGCCTCACCCTACGACGCGGGCAGCCGGGCGGAGTGGCGCAGGTCGGCGGTGAAGCGCGCGGCCTCCTCCCGGCTGATCCGCCCGCTCGCCCGCGAGACGACGACCATGCCCGCCGTGCTGTGGTCCGCCCACATGCAGAACTGCGTCTCCTGCGGCTCCTCGGAGCGCAGACCGGTACCCACGGCCAGCCGGCACTTCACGACGGCGTCCTCGGCCCCCTGCGGGGTGACGCGCTCGGGCTCGCCGCGGAGCTCCGTCGTCGGGTCGGGTGCCTGCGCCACGGCGGCGTCGAGCTGGGCGAAGGCGGCGTCCACGGCGTGTGCCGGGTCCTCGACGCGGCCGTAGGCCCCGGCGAAGATGGCGAACTGCTCCTCGCCACGGGCGTAGTTGGCGTTGACGGTCGTCGCGTCCTCGACGCCGAAGGCCTCGACGGTCCGCTCGGCGCCCTCGGGCAGGACGGCGTCACCGGTGCGGTAGGACGTACCGGCCGCCTCCGGTGGCAGCAGCCGGTGCGGCCCGTCGTCGGGGACACCGTCGTGGTCACCGGCGAGGAGGACGACCCCGGCCGTGACGACGCCCACGGTCAGCCCGCCGAGGACGAGGCCGAGGGCACCGACCCTGCGGCGCGAAGGGGCGGGGAGGGTGCTGGTGCTCAAGGGGGGCCTACCTCCGGTACGGGCCGGTCAGCGCTGCCCTGAGCGGCGCCACCACGTGCGGGACCGGGCCATTACAGACCACGGCACGGCCGTCCGCCTAGAGCCGCGCCCCCGATCGTTACCAGTGAGTAGGGCGGTCGAGTCCGGGCGGCAGCGTGGTCGAGGCGTCGCCGCGCGCCGCGTTCACCTGGGGACGGGTGAGGAAGAGGGCGCCGGTCAGGTCGGCTCCCGAGAGGTCCGCGCCGCGCAGGTCGGCCCCGAGCACGTCGGCCTCGCGCAGGTCCGCTCCGCGCAGGTCCGCTCCGATGAGGTACGCCCCCCGCAGGCCGGCGCCGCGCAGCCGCGCGCCCCGCAGGCGGGCACCGACGAGATCCGCGCCCCGGTGGTCGCGGCGGCGGCCGGGCACGCCCGACCGCACCAGCTCGCTCACCCGCGCGAGCAGCGCGCCGACGACCCGCCGCTCGCCGGGGACGTCCACCGCCGTCACCTCCGCCGCCCCACCCCGCGTCAGCCGCTCCACGCGGTCCCGCACGGCCCGCAACTCGCCGTGGAGGGGCGCGGCGCCGGGCAGCGTCAGCGCCTCGGACACGTACCACAGCAGCTCGTGCAACTGCCGCATCACGGGCAGGACGTCGAACATCGGCCGCGCCGTCTCCGGGGCCGACCGCCAGTCCTTCCCGCCGAAGGTCACCTGGGAGACCTTCTGACCGGCGCCGAAGCAGTCGAAGACCGTGCAGCCGGGGAAACCGCGCTGCCGCAGGTCGGCGTGGATGCCGCAGCGGAAGTCCGCCCGCAGGTGGCCGCAGGGCTCACCGGCCGCCTTGTCCACCGCGAAGTCCGCCGAGGCGGTGAAGGGCAGTGCCACGCAACACAGCGCGAAGCAGCTCCCGCAGTCCGCGCGCAGTGCGGACGGCGGGTGCGCTCCCGTCGGCGCTGTGCTGTCGGTGGATCCGGCCTCTCCGGCGTCGTTCGTCATGGTTCCCGATCCCCCGTCCCGTGGCGTCCGGGCCCATCGTGCCTGATCGGGGCAGCCGGGGGCCGGGAGGGGGCCCGGCAGGGGGTCGGGCGGGAGTCGGGAGGACGGTATCTGACGGACTATCGTGTGCCCATGGCCGTGCCTGAGTTGATCCGTATCGTGTCGCGTTCCTCCCCGATGGCCCTGGCCCAGGTCGAGCGGGTGCGCGCCGAGTTGGCCGTACTGCACCCGGGCGTGCGCACGGAGGTCGTCCCCGTCACCACCGCGGGCGACCGGTGGATGGGCGACCTGGCGCGGCTCGGCGGGAAGGGCGCGTTCACCAAGGAGGTGGACGCCGCGCTGCTGGCCGGTGCGGCCGACCTCGCGGTGCACTGCGTCAAGGACGTCCCGGCCGACCGTCCGCTGCCCGCCGGTACGACGTTCGCCGCCTTCCTCAAGCGCGACGACGTGCGCGACGCCCTGATCCACCCCGGCGGCCTCACCCTCGACGAGCTGCCGGCCGGTACCCGCGTCGGGACGTCGTCGGTGCGCCGCAGAGCGCAGCTCGCCGCCTCGCACCCGCACCTGGAGTGCGTGCCGATGCGCGGCAACGCCGGGCGCCGGATGGAGAAGCTGGCGGCCGGGGACGCCGACGCGCTGCTGCTGGCCGTCTCCGGGCTGGAGCGCATCGGGCGGATGGACGTCGCCACGGACATCCTGTCGGTGGAGACGATGTGCCCGCCGATCGGCGCGGGCATTCTCGCCCTCCAGTGCCGGGAGGACGACGCCGAGCTCATCGACGCCGTCAGCGGCCTCGGCGACCCGGCGACCCACCGCGAGGCCACCGCCGAGCGGATGTTCCTGCACGTGCTCCAGGGGCACTGCAACAGCCCGATCGCCGGGTACGCGCGGGCCGGGCACGGCGATCTGTCGCTGCGGGCCTGTGTGTTCACGCCCGACGGCAAGACGGTGCTCAACGCCCACGAGTGGGCCGGCCGACTCGACCCGGCCACCCTCGGCACGTCCGTCGCCGTCGCGCTCCTGCGGCAGGGCGCCCGCGAGCTGATCGACGGCATCGCGCACTGACCGCGCACCTGAACGGGGAGTACGACGCCCCGTTGACCCCCGGACCGGGGCGACGTCACCGTCCACGTCGCCGGCCCGGAGGCCGGCGTCCGGGCGGAGGGCAGGGCCGGGTTCCTCGTCGCGCCCCGGCTCCTCCTCGCCGTGGGGACGCTTCCGCCGGCCGCGCTCACCCGGTACCTCCTGCGGCGCCGCCTCAGCGGTTCTCGCCGGGTACCCACAGCACGTCGCCCCGGGCCTTGTTCGCCGTGCGGGCGAGGATGAACAGGAGGTCGGAGAGGCGGTTGAGGTAGGTCGCGGTGAGCGGGTTCATCGTGTCGCCGTGCTCGGCCAGCGCCGCCCAGGTGGAGCGTTCGGCGCGGCGGACGACCGTGCACGCCTGGTGCAGCAGGGCGGCACCGGGCGTCCCGCCCGGCAGGATGAAGCTGCGCAGCTTCTCCAGCTCCGCGAGGAAGGTGTCGCAGTCGGTTTCCAGCCGGTCCACGTACGTCTGCACGACCCGCAGCGGCGGGTACTTCGGGTCCTCCACGACGGGCGTCGAGAGGTCGGCACCGACGTCGAAGAGGTCGTTCTGCACCCGGGTGAGGACCGTGACGACGTCCTCCTCCAGGCCGCCGAGGGCGATGGCCACACCGATCGCCGCGTTTGCCTCGTTCGCGTCGGCGTACGCCGAGATGCGGGTGTCCGTCTTCGCCGTGCGGCTCATGTCGCCCAGCGCCGTCGTGCCGTCGTCGCCGGTGCGGGTGTAGATGCGCGTCAGGTTGACCATGGGGCCGAGGTTAGCCCGGCCCGGCACCCGGCCGGGAGCGGGCCGGGGGAGCAGGACGGGGGAGCGGGACGGGGGAGCCGTCCGCCCGCCCCGACACGCCGTGCCGCGCGCGGACGCCCGCGTTCCGGTGGGCTCCGGGCCCCCGGCCGGCGGCCCGGGGGGACCGGCTCCGGCCGTCAACTGGCCGGGAGCGCGCGGCCGATAACGATCCGATGTGATGTCCGTCTGGTGAGACGTGACGCGCATCTCTTCGCCACCCACGTCCCGCTCACGGACGCTATGGTCCGCCTGAGAGCACTCACAGGTGACTGTTTTATGAGGGGACACGACGTTGGTAGCCAGGAAGCTCGCCGTCATCGGAGCCGGACTCATGGGTTCCGGCATCGCGCAGGTCTCCGCCCAGGCGGGCTGGAACGTCGTGCTGCGTGATGTCACCGACGAGGCGCTGGCCCGGGGCCGTGGCGGCATCGAGGCCTCCTACGCGAAGTTCGTCGCCAAGGGGAAGCTGACCGCCGAGGACGCCGAGGCCGCGCTCGCCCGGATCACCACCACGACGGAGCTCGACGCCGCCGCCGACGCCGACGTCGTCGTGGAGGCCGTCTTCGAGAAGCTGGAGGTCAAGCAGGAGATCTTCCGCACGCTCGACGGGCTGGTGAAGGACGAGGCCGTCCTGGCGTCCAACACCTCCGCCATCCCGATCACCAAGATCGCCGCCGCCACCCGCCGCCCCGAGCGGGTCGTCGGCACCCACTTCTTCTCGCCGGTGCCGATGATGCAGCTGTGCGAGCTGGTGCGCGGCCTCAAGACCAGCGACGAAACCCTCGCGGCCGCGCGCGAGTTCGCCGAGGGCGTGGGGAAGACCTGCATCGTGGTCAACCGGGACGTCGCCGGGTTCGTCACCACCCGGCTCATCACCGCCCTGGTGGTCGAGGCGGCCAAGCTGCGCGAGTCGGGCGTCGCCAGCGCCGAGGACATCGACGTCGCCTGCAAGCTCGGCTTCGGGCACGCGATGGGCCCCCTGGCCACCGCTGACCTCACGGGCATCGACATCCTGCTCAACGCGGCGAACAACATCTACACCGAGTCGCAGGACGAGAAGTTCGCGGCGCCCGAGCAGATGCGCCGCATGGTCGACGCGGGCGACCTGGGCCGCAAGAGCGGTGAGGGCTACTACCGCTACTGAGCGGCCCGCGCGGCCGGACGGCGGCACACGTCACCCGACGGGGTGAATTCCGTATCGATTCACATACGGACAGCAACTTCACCACCGGACCCACGGTCAGGTGTGGTGAGACATTCGGATATGAAGGTTCACGCAGCGTAAGAGCCACGGGCACCGGGAGCGGGTTATGCAGATCAAGGGCGACCACGCCGAGCTGTACGTCGGGGGACGCCTCGACGTGCGCAGCGCAGCGGACGCCCGATCCGCCCTGCACACCGCGCTCGACGGCGGCAACGGGGACCTCGTCCTCAGCCTCGCCCAGCTCGACTCGTGGGACGCCACCGGCCTGGGCGTCATCATGGGCGCCCACCGCCGCGCCGGCCGTTGCGGCCGGCGCCTGGTGCTGCGGGACGTCCCGCCGCAGATGCAGCGCCTCCTGGTGGCGACCCGGCTGCACCGCATCCTCGCGATCGAGGGCGAAACGCTCACAAAGCCATGACGATTCCGCCGCGCGCGGGGGTCGGGCTGTATCGGGGCCCGGTCGGCGTCTAGGGTTCGCTTCACTGCCGGGAAGGGCCCAGGGAGTACCGCACGCACCGCATCTGGGGGACTTTCACCATGCACCCGCCCCACGGTGGACCTGAGGACACGGACGGCCGCGAGAGCCACGACAGCGGAGCTCTGGCCCGGACGGTCCAACTGGTCGCCGGTGACTACCTGCTGACCGTCAACCCCGTGGACGGCAGCGAGATCGAGCCATGTCCGCCGGACCGCAGGCCCACCGCGCCGCGCCGCCGTACGCCCGAGCAGCGCGCCGAGCGCCGGCGCACCGCCACGCCGCCCGCCCCCGTCGGCGAGGCCGCCCTGGAGCTGCCCCTGCTGGAGCGGGACGAGGAGCGTCAGCGCCTCGTCAGACTTCTCGCGCGCGGCCGGTCCGTACGGCTGAGCGGGCCCTCCGGCGCCGGCCGCACCGCCCTGCTGGACGCCGTCGCGGCCGACTGCGCCGACCTGGCCCCGGACGGCGTCGTGCGGCTGAGCGGCCACGGGCGCGGCGTCGGCGACCTGCTGTACGAGCTGTACGCCACCGTCTACAAGACCTCCCGGCACCGGCCGCAGGACGACCGGCTCCTCGACCTCCTCGCGGACGTCGGGGCCGTCGTCGTCCTGGACGACCTCCAGTTCGGCGGCGAGGCGCTGGAGGAGCTGCTCGACGCCACCCCCGAGTGCGCCTTCCTCCTCTCCGCCACCCCCGACGTCCCGGCCCCCGCCCCCGGCTCGGACCTCGAAGAGGTCTTCCTGCGCGGCATCAGCCGCACCGCCTGCGTCGACCTGCTGGAGACCGCCACCGGCCGTCCGCTGCGGGAGCAGGAGGCCGACTGGGCGGGTGACCTGTGGTTCGAGTCCGAGGGCCTGCCGCTGCGCTTCGTCCAGGCGGCCGCCCTGCTGCGCCGGCGCGGGGTGCCGGACGAGGAGGAGGGCGACGCGGTCGTCTCCCTCGACAAGGCCGTCTCCCTCGACCCGGCGGCGGAGGACGACACCGCGTCGCTGTCCGTCGCCTCCGTCACCGCAGCGGAGCTGGCCGGAACCCTGAGCGACCAGGGCCGCGAGGTACTGCACTTCGCCGTGGCGCTCGGCGGCGCCGTCCCCCAGGCGGCCCACCTCCCGGCCCTCCTCGACGACCAGCACGCCGACGCGGCGCTCGCCGAGCTGACCTCCGCCGGCCTCGCCACCGCCGCCGGTGCGCACTACCGCCTCACGGCGGGCGTCACCGAGCAGCTCGCCGCCGCCGGGTACGACGAGGACGCGGGCACGCGGGCCCGCACCGCCGCCCAGCACTACGCCTGGTGGGCCGGCCACCCCTCCGTCACTCCCGAGCGGGTGGCCACCGAGGCCGACACCCTCCTCGCCGCCGTCGCCGGTGCCCGCGCCGCCGGGCACGACAGCACGGCCGTGCTCCTGGCCCACACCGCCGCCCCCGTCTTCGCGGCGGCCGGGCGCTGGTCGGCGTGGCAGCGCGTCCTCACGGCGGGCGTCGAGGCCGCCGCCCAGACGGGGGAGCTGGCCGAGGAGACCTACTTCCACCACGAGCTGGGCGTGCACGCCCTGTGCGTCGGCGACCCGCACCGCGCCCGCACCGAGCTCGAGACGGCGATGGAGCTGCGGGGCCGCCTCGCCGACCGCGACGGCTCCTTCGCCAGCCGCCGCGCGCTCGCCCTCGTCGCCGACGCCCTCGGCATGCCGCTCGCGCTCGGGGCCGCCGACCCGCCGCCCCCCGGAGCCGAGGCCGACACCGCCGTCGTGCCGTCCGTCGCCCCGGCGTCGGGCGCCCCGGCGTCGGGCACGCGGGACTTCGGGACCAGCACCCTGCCCACGGTGGGCGGGGGCGAGGCGCCGGACGGCGACACCCGGGCGGCCCGCAGGCTCATGCTGACGGGCACGCGGCGCAACGTCGTCGCGGCCGCCGCCGGCGCGGTCCTCGCGATCGTGTTGGGGACGGTGGTCACGCTCAGCAACCTTTCGGACGATTCCAGCGGTCCCGGTGACCGTGTGCAGCCGGATCGTTCCAGCACGTACGACATCGACGACCGGAACCCGGCCGACGACAGCGCGTCGCCCACCGAGGCGGAGGACTCCTCGGAGGGCCCCGCCTCGCCCGGCGGCGAGCCGACGGACGACGGCGGCCCCTCGGGTTCGCCCACCGACGCCGAGTCCGAGGGCACTCCCACGGAGAGCGGCTCGTCGCCGACCGAGGACGACGCGTCCCCCGACGCCCCCGGCGACTCCGGCGGCACCGGCGGTGAGCCGACCGACGACCCGACCTCGGAGGAGCCGAGCGAGGAGCCCTCGGAGGAGCCGAGCGAGGACCCGACCACCGACCCGACCACGGAGGAGCCGAGCGAGGAGCCCTCGGACGAACCGTCGGACGACTCGGGCGGTGCGGACGGCGGGGGTGCGGCGGACGGCGGTGGCACCGGAGAGACCTCGTCCGGGACGTCGGCCGCGGGGCCGCAGCCGGAGCCGACGACGAGCGGCGACGACGCGTCCCCCACGCAGGACGCCGAGGGCCGGGTCATCTGACCCCCGGCGCCGCGCGCCCCGTGCGGCGCCCCGGCCCGCCGTCAGAACAGCCGCAGCTTCTCGTCGTCGATCCCGCGCAGGGCGTCGTAGTCGAGGGTCACGCAGTCGATGCCCCGGTCGGTCGCGAGGACGCGCGCCTGCGGCTTGATCTCCTGGGCCGCGAACACGCCCTTCACCGGCGCCAGACGGGGGTCGCGGTTGAGCAGGTCCAGATACCGCGTCAGCTGCTCGACGCCGTCGATCTCGCCCCGGCGCTTGATCTCGATGGCGACCGTCGCCCCGTCCCCGTCCCGGCACAGGATGTCGACGGGGCCGATGGCCGTCGGGTACTCACGGCGGATGAGGGACCAGCCCGGGCCGAGGGTCTCCATGCGGTCGGCGAGCAGTTCCTGGAGGTGCGCCTCGACGCCGTCCTTGATGAGCCCCGGGTCCGTCCCTAGTTCGTGGCTCGAGTCGTGGAGGATTTCTGCCATCGTGATGATCAGTTTTTCGCCCGCCTTGTTCACCACGGTCCACACCCCGTCCTCGGCCTCCTTGAGCGTGCACGGGGGAGACATCCAGTTGAGGGGTTTGTAGGCCCGGTCGTCGGCGTGGACGGATACCGAACCGTCGGCTTTGACCAGAATCAGCCGGGGTGCCAGGGGGAGGTGGGCCGTGAGCCGGCCGGCGTAGTCCACCGAGCAGCGGGCGATGACGAGACGCATGGGCGCACGCTACTCGACCCCCGCACGCCGGAGCGATTCGCCCCTGCTTCTCCCCGTTCATGCGTGGCCTGTTGTGTGCGCAACCCTATGGTCGGGCGCCCCTCGCGGCCTTACGGTAGGTGATGGGGGCGTCGCCGAACGACATACGCAGGACGGGCGGGGCCCCTTGTTCCGTCCGTACGGCTCTGGGTCCGTCCGGGGCCGCGAGAGGAGAACCCCATGTCGCTCGACGTCTCACCGGCCCTCCTGGCACAGGCCGAGCGAGGCGAGGTCGACGAAGCCGCCTTCGTCGACTGCGTCAAGAACTCCCTCCCCTACGCATGGGAGATGGTCAGCTCCCTCGTCGCCCGACTCCAGGTCGACGGCGGGGACTTCGCCGACAACCAGACGCCGCCGCCGGACGAGCAGGCGCGCGGTCAGCTCCTGCGGGCGCTGGCCAGCGACGCGATACGGGGGGCGCTGGAGCGGCACTTCGGGGTGCGGCTCGCCTTCCAGAACTGCCACCGCGTGGCGGTGTTCCCGCTCGACGCCTCGGTCGACGAGCGCCTGGAGCGCTTCACCTCCGTGCGGGGGCAGTTGCTCAACCAGTCGCCGGTGCTCCGGGACTGCTGACGGTTCGCACCGGCTGCTGCCGCTCCCCGGCACCGAGGAGCGGCAGCACGTCGGTGCCGAGGCGGTGGACGTTCGCCTCGGTGGCCGTGAGGTCGCCGGAGCCTTCGGCGAGCAGGGCGAAGCGGCGGACGCCCGTGCGCTCGGACGTCCGCGCGAGCCGCTCCGCGCACAGCTCGGGCGGACCGACGGGATGGAGGTCGCACAGCAGCTCCGTGTAGGCGACCGGGTCACGCATGGCACGCTGGCGGCCGTCCACGGTGACGTGGGCCGCGAGCCCCTGCCGCAGCCAGCCCGGCATGGCCTTGAGCAGCGTCTCGGCGGCCTCGGCCCGGCTGTCGGCCACCTGCGCGACCCCGGCCGAGACGTGCTCGGCCGCGAGGGCGTCGACGTCCTCGGGCGCGCGTCCGGAGGCGAGCGCCTCGTGCCGCCACAGTGCGGTCATGCGGGCCTTCTCCTCGTCGCCGCAGTGCATGCCGAGCAGCATCGGCAGCCCGCGCCGGGCGGCGGACCGCACCGAGGCGTCGGAGACGCAGGCGACGACGACGGGCGGGCCCGACGGCGGCCCGGTGAGCGCCTCCGCCGCACACGGCACGACGGGCACCTCGCGGAACCGGTACCGAGGGCCGTCCGCGCCCACGCGGCTCTCCCGCAGCCAGCGCAGCAGCAGGTCCAGGGCCTCGGTGTAGCCCTCCTCGTACGCCTCCAGCCCGCCGCCGAAGACCTCCAGGTCGACCCACGGCCCGCCCCGCCCGACGCCGAGGGTGAACCGGCCGCCGCTGGTGTGGTGCAGCAACGCGGCCTGCTCGCCGAGGGCGACCGGGTGCGCGGTGGGGAGGACGCTGACGGCGGTGCCGACGCCGATGCGCCGGGTGCGGCCGAGCAGGAAGGCCGCGAACGTCGCCGCCGAGGGGCAGGTCCCGTAGGGGACGAAGTGGTGCTCGGCGAGCCAGACGGCGTCCAGCCCGGCCTCCTCGGTGGCCGTGGCGGTCCGCACCGCCCGGTGCAAAGCCTCCCCCTGGCCCTGCCCGGGGAACTGTGCGGCCAGTACGAACGTACCCACCCGCATGGTCATCGCCTCCTCGCGCCGACCGGGGATCACCCGACGATCACCCCAACGCACTAACGCATGACACGTGCCAAAGGCACGCTCACGCCAGCGAGTTGGTCCGATCATCAGCAGAACGAGTGACGGTGGCGGTGGGCAAGCGGGACAAAGGGTCCGGTACGGCACGCACCCCCTCTCCCGCCGTGCGGCTTCCTGCTGTTTAATTGCACACCGTTCGCAATAACGTCACCGTCTCAGCAAGGGTGTGGGTCATGACCGGCCGACGGATACGCACGACGGCCGCCGCGGTGGCGGCGGTACTCCTGGGGGCCGCCGGCTGTTCCTCGCCCTCCGAGGGCGGCGGGGGCTCGCCCGACGCCTCCTACGTCGTCGGCATCGCCACCGAACCGGAGACCCTGAGCCCACTCCTCGGCTACGGCAAGGACGGCAACTCCAAGATCTTCGACGGCCTGCTGAGCCGCGACGCCGACCTGAAGCTGACGCCCGCGCTCGCCGCCGAACTGCCGGAGCGGAGCGAGGACGGCCTCACCTACACCTACACCCTGCGCGAGGACGTCACCTTCTCCGACGGCACGCCCTTCACCGCCGCCGACGTCGTCTTCACCTACGAGACGATCCTCGACGAGGGCACCAACAACCCCGCGCGCGGGGAGCTCGACGTGGTCGAGAGCGTCACCGCCGAGGGCGACCACCGCGTCGTCTTCCGCCTGAAGTACCCCTACGCCGCCTTCCCCGAGCGCACCGTGCTGCCGATCGCCTCCGAGGCCGTGGCGGGGAAGCAGGACGTCAACACCGGCGCGTACAACACCGAGCCCGTCGGCACCGGCCCCTACGTCCTCACCTCCTGGAGCCGGGGCGAGAAGCTCAGCTTCCGCGCCAACCCCGACTACTGGGGCGGCGAGCCGGAGGTCGAGAAGCTGACCATGGCCGTCATCGGCGACGACGACATCCGCGCCACCCGGCTGCGCTCGGGCGACCTGGACGCCGCCGTGCTGCCGCCCGACCTGGCGCGGACGTTCGCCGACAGCGCGGGCAAGGAGATCGTCGAGGCCACCTCCGCCGACTTCCGGGGCGTCACCCTGCCCACGGAGAACGAGGTCACCGGGGACCGTGCGGTGCGCCGCGCGCTGGACATCGCCGCCGACCGCACCTCGATGGTGGACAACATCCTCGACGGCGCGGGCCGGGCCGCGCACGGCGCGGTGCCGACCGGCAGCCCGTGGTTCGCGGAGGGCACCGAGCGCCCGCACGACCCCGCCGAGGCGAAGAGGATCCTCAGCGAGGCGGGCTGGGAGCCCGGCGAGGACGGCGTCCGGGTGAAGGACGGCCGCCGGGCCGCGTTCACGCTCTGGTACCCGGCCGGGGACCAGGTCCGCCAGGAGCACGCGCTCGCCTTCGCGGGGGACGCCAAGGAGATCGGCATCGACATCACCGTCGAGTCGGGCACCTGGGAGGTCATCGAGCCCGCGATGAAGGAGGACGCGGTGCTCGCCGGGGGCGGCAACCCCACCGACCCGGACTTCGACCTCTACACCCTCTTCCACTCCGACCTCGCGGGCGACGGCTTCCACAACATGGCCCGCTACGCCAACCCCGCCGTCGACGAGAAGCTGGAGGAGGGCCGCCGCTCCGCCGACCGGGAGGTGCGCGAGGCCGCCTACGACGCCGTGCAGCGCGAGCTGCGCGACGACCCCGGCCACATCTTCCTCACCCACATCGACCACGTGTACGTCATGAGCGGTGACTGGGAGAACGTCACCACCCAGGTCGAACCGCACGACCACGGCCTCGGCACCGGCCCGTGGTGGAACATCGAGGACTGGCGGCGCGGGAAGTGACCGGGCCGACCCCCGGCGTCTCCCTCACCAAGGCCACGCCGGACGCCGCACCGGCCGCGGCCGGGCACGGGCGGACGCCGGGCGGCACCGCCCGTACCGCCCGCTCCGCCCGCTCCGCCCGCGCCGGCCTGCCGTGGCGGCCGATGGCGGTCCTGGTCGGACGGCGGCTCCTGGCCGCCGTGCCGGTGCTCGCGGCCGTCACCCTCGGCCTGTTCGCGCTCGCCGCCGCGTCGCCGTTCGACCCCGTCAAGCAGTACGCCGGGGACGCCGCCCTGCGGGCCGACGCCGCGACGCTCGCCCAGCTCCGCGAGAACCTCGGCGTGGACGCCCCCTTCACCGAGCAGTGGTGGCGCTGGCTCACCTCCGCGCTCGGCGGCGACCTCGGGGACTCCAGCACCCTGCGCCAGCCCGTCGCGCAGGTCGTCACCGAACGCATCGGCTGGTCGGTGCTGCTGTGCGCGGTCGCCTTCGTCCTGGCCGTCGTCATCGGCGCCCTCCTCGGGGTGGCCGCCGCCCGCCGCCAGGGCGGCCTGCTGGACCGGTGCGTCACCGCCACCGCCTACGTCCTCCAGGCCGCCCCGCCGTTCTGGCTCGGTCTGCTCGCCGTCTGGCTCTTCGCGCTGCAGCTCGGCGTCCTGCCCGCCGGCGGACTCACCGACACCGGCAGCGACACCGTCACGGCGGGGTCGCTGCTGCGGCACCTGACGCTGCCCGCCGCCGTCCTGGCGCTCTCCCAGACGCCCTGGTTCGTGCTGTACGTGCGGCAGGGCGTACTGGACGCCCTGCGGGAGGACCCGGTGCGCGGAGCGCGGGCCCGGGGTCTGAAGGAGCGCACGGTGCTGTACGGGCACGCCCTGCGCTCCGGGCTGCTGCCCGTCCTGACCCTCATCGGCTCCCGGGTGCCCGAACTCATCACCGGAGCCCTGCTCGTGGAGACGGTGTTCTCCTGGCCCGGCATCGCCTCGGCCACCGTGCGCGCGGCCACCGCCAGCGACTTCCCGCTGCTCGCCGCCCTCACCGTGCTCGCCACCCTCGCGGTGCTGCTCGGCAACCTCATGGCCGACCTGCTCTACGGGCTGGCCGACCCCCGCGTCGCGCTGGAGGAGATGTGACGGCCCCCGCCGCCGACCCGTCCGCCGCCAAGACCCCCGGCGGCCCGTCCGCCCCGGCGCCCGGCGGGGAGTGGAGCGCCCCCGCGTCCGCCCGCCGCGGCCGCCGCGACCACCGCACGCTGCGGGTCCGCACCTCCGTCGTCCTCGGGGTGGCGCTCGCGCTCGCCGTGCTCCTCGTGCCCGTGCTCGTCCCGCTGGACCAGCAGGCCGTCGACCTGGCGAACAAGCTCCGGCCGCCGTCCTGGGAACACCCCTTCGGCACCGACGACGTCGGACGGGACGTGCTGCTGCGCTGCGTGTACGGGCTGCGCGTCTCGCTGCTCGTCGGCCTGGTGGCGGCCCTGGCCGCCTCCGTGCTCGGCGTGTGCGTCGGCGCGCTCGCGGCCTCGCTCGGCGGCTGGGTCGACCGCCTGGTGATGCGCGTGGTCGACGGCATCTCCTCGGTGCCGCACCTCCTGCTCGGGGTGTTCATCGTGGCGATGTTCCGCCCCGGCGTCTGGCCCGTCATCCTCTCCGTCGGGCTGACGCACTGGGTCTCCACCGCCCGCATCGTGCGCGCCGAGATCCACTCCCTGCGCGCGCGGCCCTACATCGACGCGGCCGTCTCCGGCGGCGCGTCCCGGTGGCGCGTCACGGTCCGCCACCTCGTCCCCGGCGTCTGGCCGCAGGCCGCGCTCGCGGCGGTGCTGATGGTGCCGCACGCCATCTGGCACGAGTCGGCGCTGTCGTTCCTCGGCCTCGGCATCCCCCCGCACCAGGCCAGCCTGGGCACGATGACGGAGGCCGCGCGCGGTTCGCTGCTCGCCGGGGACTGGTGGCCCACGCTGTTCCCCGGGCTGTTCATCATCGTCCCCACCCTCGTCATCGCCGGACTGGCCGGCGCGTGGCGCGAGCGGATCAACCCACGCCGCCGATCGGAGCTGATGCTGTGAGCGCGCCCCTGCTGACGGTGGCGGACCTCTCCGTCCGCTTCCGCATGAGCGGCGACCGGACCGTCGCCGCCGTCCGTGACGTCTCCTTCACCCTCGCCGCCGGGGAGTGCCTGGCGCTGGTGGGGGAGAGCGGCTGCGGCAAGTCCGTGCTGGCCTCCGCGCTGCTCGGCCTGCTGCCCGGCAACGCCCGGGTGCGGGGCGCCGTGCACACCGACGGGCGGGAGCTGCTCGCGGCGGACGAGGACGTCCTCGCCCGTGAGGTGCGCGGCCGGCGCATCGGCCTCATCCCGCAGAGCCCCGCCGGACACCTCACCCCCGTCCGCACCGTGCGGTCCCAGCTCGCCGAGACCGTCCGCGAACTGACCGGCGTCCGGGGGAGCGAGCTGCCGGACGCGGTGGCGGCGGCGGCCGGACGCGCCGCCTTCCCCCTCGACCACCTCGACCGGTACCCGCACGAGCTCTCCGGCGGCCTGGCGCAGCGCGCCGCGACCGCCCTCGCCCTCGTCGGGGACGCGCCGCTGCTCATCGCCGACGAGCCCACGACCGGGCTCGACCGGGAGCTGGTCGACCGCACGGTGGACGAGCTGCGCCGCCACACCGACGACGGGCGCGGCCTGCTGGTGATCACCCACGACCTGTCCGCAGCTGCCCGCATCGCCGACCGGGTGGCCGTCATGTACGCCGGTCAGGTGGTCGAACTCGCCGACGCCAAGGGCTTCTTCGGGACCCCCGGCCCCCGTCACCCCTACGCCGCCGGGCTCCTCGCGGCCCTCCCGGAGCGGGAGTTCACCCCGATCCCCGGCATGCCGCCCGAGCTGGACGTCCTCCCGGAGGGCTGCGCCTTCGCCCCCCGCTGCGGGCGGGCCACCGAGGCCTGCGCCCAGCGGCCGGACCTGACCGACGGCCTCGCCTGCCACCACGCCCTGGACCCCGCCCATGCTTGAACTGCGCGCCGTCACCGCCGGATACGACCGCCGCGCCCCGGTGCTGCGGGACGTCGACCTGACCGTGGCCGACGGGGAGGCGGTGGGCCTGCTCGGGCCGAGCGGCTGCGGCAAGTCCACCCTCGCCCGCGTCGCCGCCCTGCTGCACCGCCCGGACGCGGGGGAGGTGCGGCTGGCGGGGACGCCCGTCCCCGGGTTCCGGCACCGCGCCCCGAGGGCGTTGCGCACGGCGGTCGGCGTCGTCTTCCAGCAGCCCCGGCAGGCCGCCGACCCCCGGCTGAAGCTGCGCGACCTGATCGCCGAGCCGCTGCGGGCCACCGGGCGGGCCGCGGAGGTGGCCGACCGCCTGGCCGAGCTGGCGCCCGCCGTCGGGCTCGGCGGGGACCTGCTCTCCCGGGGCCCGCACGAGGTCAGCGACGGCCAGCTCCAGCGGGCCTGCGTCGCCCGTGCCCTCGTCCTGCGGCCCCGGCTGCTGATCTGCGACGAGATGACGGCGATGCTCGACGCGTCCACGACGGCGGCGCTCGTCGGGGTGGTGGAGGAGTACCGGGCCGCCACCGGGGCCGCGCTGCTGGCCGTGGGCCACGACCGGATCCTCCTCGACCGCTGGTGCGACCGCGTGACGCAGCTCCCGGCGGGGGCGCCCGCGCGGGCGTGAGCGGCGGGCGTGCGGCAGGGCGGACGCGCCGTGCCCCGCGCCCCTGCACGCCCGGGAGGCGGCCGTCGCCCGTCCCCGGACCGCTACCCTGGGAGATCGTCCGCGTCCCCGGGACCGGCAGCCGGTCCGTCAACCGTGAGGTGTCTCGTGTCTCCGCGTCGTAACCGCCCGCGCGGCGGTGTCAGCAACGGCAACGGTCGCGTGGCGGAGGGACGGCGGAGCATCGGGCTGGAGAGCACCGAGAGCTGGCGGGGCGAGGAGTGGGCGGTCCGCCGCGTCAGCGGCGGCGCTGCCGGGAAGCCCTACCGCTGCCCCGGCTGCGACCAGCTGCTCCCGCCCGGGACGCCGCACGTCGTCGCCTGGCAGCGGGACGGCGACGTCGACGACCGGCGGCACTGGCACGGTCCGTGCTGGTCGGCGAGGGACCGCAGGGCGCCCCGGGCCCAGCGCTCCCGGAACGCGCCCCGGTACTGAGCGGCGGCGCGGAAGCGTTCCGCCGCCCGGCACCGGGACCCGGCCTCACACGTCGCGGGTGCTGATCCGCGCGTAGGCGGCGATCAGGGCGGCCGCCGTGACGGCGGCGAGCAGCCCCACCAGCGGCCAGCCGTTGATCTGCGACGGGTCCTCGGTGAACTCGAAGGGCATGTGGTAGAGCGTCGAGAGCCCGTTGAGCACGGAGTACTCGCGCAGCGCCTCGCCCAGGTCCCGGGTGCTCTCCGTCATCAGGAACAGCGAGACCAGGAACGGCAGCAGCACCAGCCCGAGCATCGTCGTCACCCCGCCGGGGGTGCTGCGCAGCAGCGTGCCGACGGCCAGCGAGAGCAGGCCGAGGAGCGCGACGAACAGGGAGACGCCGACGGTGGCCTGGAGCCACTGCTCGGAGGTCGCCGTCGCCGTCTCCACGGCCTGGGAGCCGTCTGTGCCGACGGTCAGGTCGTCGTAGGGCGAGAGTGGCTTCCCCTCCAGCATCGCGGAGTGGATCAGCGCCGTCAGACCGGTCGCGGCGAGCGTCATGACGAACGTCAGCGCGAAGAAGACGACGGACTTGGCCGTCAGGACGCGGGTGCGCTTCGGGCACACCGTCATCGTGGTGCGGATCATGCCGGTGCTGTACTCGGAGGTCACCGTCAGCACGCCGAGGGTGATGATCGCGAGCTGGCCGAGCATCATGCCGAACAGCCCGCCGCCCAGCACCGGCAGTTCGGCGTACGGGCCGGACTCCAGCGCGAAGGCCATGAGCAGTCCGATGCCCACGACGAGCACGAACATCACCGCCAGCGTCCAGATGGTGGAGCGCACCGAGCGGATCTTCGTCCACTCCGAGGCGATGGCGTGGCCCAGGTGGGTGCTCTTCTCGACCTGCTGAGCCGGCCGGTGGTCGGCGTCCTGGTACGGGCCGGGGGCTGCGGGGGCCGCCTGCGGGGCGGCGTAGGGCGTGGTCATCGGGCGTCCTCGGGGTCGGACGTGGGCTGCTGGACGGGTGCGGGCGCGGCGGCGGGCGGGCCCTGCGGAGGCGGACCGAAGGCGGCCTGCGGCGGCTGCGGACCGAACCCGCCGCCCGGACCCGCCGGGGCTCCGAACGGCGCGCCCTGCGGCGGGAGACCGGGCGGCATGCCCTGCGGCGTCGCGTACGGGCCCGTCCCCTGCGGCGGCATCCCGTGCGGCGGCTGCCCCGGGCCCCCGGGCTGCCCGCCCGGGACGTCCGTGGAGACGTAGTCGACGGCGCCCTGCGTCATCCGCATGTACGCCTCCTCCAGGGAGGCCTGGTGCGGTGACAGCTCCCACAGCCGGATGTCCGCCGCGTGCGCGACGTCGCTGATCCGGGGCAGCGGCAGCCCGCTGACCCGCAGCGCGCCGTCCGCCTCCGGGGCCACCCGGCCACCCGCCTCGGTGAGCGCGGCCGTCAGCTTCTCCCGCAGCTGCGGCTCGGTGTCCGGCGTCCGGACGCGCGCGAAGTCGGCGGAGTTGGCGGTGATGAACTCCTTGACGGACTGGTCGGCGAGCAACTGCCCGCGTCCGATGACGATGAGGTGCTCGGCCGTCAGCGCCATCTCGCTCATGAGGTGGCTGGAGACGAACACCGTCCGGCCCTCGGCCGCCAGCCGCTTCATCAGCTGCCGCACCCAGCGGATGCCCTCCGGGTCGAGCCCGTTGACCGGCTCGTCGAAGAGCAGCACCCGGGGGTCGCCCAGCAGCGCCGCCGCGATGCCCAGCCGCTGGCCCATGCCGAGCGAGAACCCCTTGGAGCGCTTCCCGGCCACCGACCGCAGCCCGACGATGTCCAGCACCTCGTCGACGCGCCGCTTCGGGATGCCCGACAGCTGGGCCAGGCACAGCAGGTGGTTGCGGGCGCTGCGGCCCCCGTGCAGCGCCTTGGCGTCCAGCAGGGCACCCACCTGCCGGGCGGCGTTGGGGTGCCGGCGGAAGGACGTCCCGCCGATCGTCACCGTGCCGCTGCTCGGTTCGTCCAGCCCCAGGATCATCCGCATCGTCGTGGACTTCCCGGAGCCGTTGGGCCCGAGGAAGCCGGTCACGATGCCTGGACGCACCTGGAAGGACAGGTTGTGGACGGCCGTCTTGGCACCGTAGTGCTTCGACAGCCCGAAAGCCTCGATCATGCTCTTCGCCCCTGGCCGTACGTGCGTCGGGGCAAGGGTTGCTGCCCCCGTGTACGAGGAGGCTACCGCCGCCTTGAACGGTTCCCGTCAGACGGCAAAAACCGGAACGGGCCGTCGGGGGAGACCCTCGACGACCCGTTCCCGGTACCGCGCGCAGAAGCGCGGGCGTGCCTACGCGTCGCGCTTCTTGAGCGTGACGTAGCCGGCGACGAGGGCCGCCACCGTCCAGAGCACCATGATGAGGAGGCCGCCCCACGGACCGTACGGGCGGTCGCCGGTGTCGACCACGCTCATGATCGCCGTGCCCGCCTGGTCGGGGAACCAGTAGCCGATGTCGCGCGTGGCCTCGATGCTCGCCAGGATCGGCGTCACCAGGAAGAACAGCGGCACCAGGATCGAGAAGGCCAGCAGCGCGCTGCGCAGGACCCACGTGATGCCCATCGCGAAGACCGCGATCAGCGTCATGTACAGCCCGCCGCCGATGACGGCGCGCAGGACGTTCGTCTCGCCGATGGAGACCGAGAGGTCGCCCAGGACGGCCTGGCCCAGGAAGAAGGTGACGAAGCTGGTGACCATGCCGACGACGAGGACCAGCAGCGTGCCCACGAGGAGCTTGGCCGTCATGAAGAGGCCACGCTGCGGCACCGCCGCCAGCGAGGCCCGGATCATGCCGGTGCTGTACTCGCTGGCCACGAGCAGGATGCCGAACGCGATCATGGCCAGCTGCCCGAGCGACATCCCGGCGAAGCTGGTGAGGACCGGGTCGAAGGTCAGCCGTTCGCGCTCGGGCAGGTCCTCGAAGGTGTTGTTCAGCAGCAGGCTGATCAGAACGCCGAAGACGACCGTGACCAGGAACGCGATGGCCAGCGTCCAGAGCGTGGCCCGGACGGTGGTGGCCTTGGTCCACTCGGAGCGGATGACCTGTGTCGTGTGCGCCATGGTCAGGCTCCCTTCCCCGTGCCCTGGGCGTGGTACTGGACCGCCTCGGCCGTCAGCTGCATGAACGCCTCTTCCAGCGAGGCCTGCTGCGGGCTCAGCTCGTGCAGGACGAGGCCGTGTTCGGCCGCCAGCTCGCCGAGCCGGTCGGACTCCACCGAGTCCACCTCCAGGGCGCCGTCCTGGGCGGCCACCGGGGTGAGACCGGCCGTCGCCAGCACGTCCCGCATCCGCTCGGGCTCGGGGGTGCGCAGCCGGACGTAGGAGCGGGAGTTCTCCTTGATGAACTGCTGCATGGAGGTGTCGGCCAGCAGCCGGCCCTTGCCGATGACGATGAGGTGCTCCGCCGTGAGCGCCATCTCGCTCATCAGGTGGCTGGAGACGAAGACCGTCTTGCCCTCCGAGGCGAGGTACTTCATCAGGTTGCGGATCCAGTGGATGCCCTCGGGGTCCAGTCCGTTGACCGGCTCGTCGAACATCAGGATCTTCGGGTCGCCCAGCAGGGCCGAGGCGATCCCGAGCCGCTGGCCCATGCCCAGGGAGAAGCCCTTCGGCCGCTTCTTGGCGACCGAGCCCAGCCCGACCAGGTCCAGCACCTCGGGCACCCGCTTCTGCGGGATGCCGTTGGACTGCGCGAGGACCGTCAGGTGGTTGTACGCCGTCCGCCCCGGGTGGACGGCCTTGGCCTCCAGCAGCGCGCCGATGTGGTTCAGCGGGTCGCGCAGCTGGTCGTAGTGTTTGCCGTCGATGCGGACGTCACCCGCCGTCGGCCGGTCGAGACCGAGCATCATCCGCATCGTGGTCGACTTGCCTGCCCCGTTGGGGCCCAGGAAACCCGTGACCACGCCGGGCTGGACCGTGCACGTCAGCTGGTCCACCGCCACCGTGGTGCCGTAGCGCTTCGTGAGCCTGTCAAGCTCGATCATGGCTCGACGCTAGACGGTCCAAGCACCCCGCGCCAACTCGCGCGGGGCACTTGGACCGGTTCGTCCAGGAACGCGACGTCCCGGGACGTACTGCCCCGGGACGTCACCTCGGCGGGAACGCTCAGCGGCTCTGCTGGGCGGGCACGTTCTTCGTCGCGCCCTCCTCGTCGTCCATCGGGGCGCCGGAGGCCGCCACGGCGGCACCGGTGAGCGTCGCCAGCATCTCGCGCACGTTGGTCAGCTGCGCGTTGATGCTGTCGCGGCGGTTGGTGAGGGCGGCCAGCTCGCGCTCCGACTCGCTGCGCACGCGGTCGGCCTTGGCGTTCGCGTCGGCGACGATGTCCTCGGCCTGGCGCTGGGCCGTCTCCACCGTCTGACGCGCCCGGCGCTCGGCGTCGGTGCGCAGCTTCTCGGCCTCCAGGCGCAGCTGCTCGGCGCGGTGCTCGATCTCCGCCAGCCGCTTCTCGGCCTTCGCCTGGCGGGACGCCAGGTCGCGCTCGGACTGCTCGCGGCGCTTGGCCAGGTTCGTCTCGAAGTCGGCCGCGGCCTGGGCCGCCTTGGCGCGCGTGTCCTCGAAGAGCGCGTCGGCCTCCTCGCGCTTGGACTGCGCGTCCCGCTCGGCGTCCGAACGCAGCTGGGCCGCCTCGCCCTTGGCCGCCTCGACGACGCGGACGCCGTCCTCCTCGGCCTTCGTCTTGCGGTCGGCGGCGAACGCCTCCGCGTCGTCGCGGACCTGCTGCGCGGCGCTCTCCGCCAGCTCCCGGTGCTGCTCGGCCGCCCGGCGGGCCTCTTCCCGCAGGTCCTTGGCCTCTTCCTCGGCGAGCCGGAGGATCTTCTCGACCCGCGCGCCCAGCCCGGCGTAGGAGGGCTCGGAGTCGTTGACCTGGGCCTGGGCGTTCTGCGTCTCGAGATGCAGTTCCTCGATGCGCTTTTCCAGCGAGGTGATGCGCGAGAGCGCGCTGTCACGGTCGGCGACGAGCTTCGTGATGCGGTCGTCCACCTGTCCGCGGTCGTAACCACGCCGCACGAGCTCGAAGCCGAAGGGGGAGGAAGTGTCGCTCATGGGGTTCCTGTCGAAAGAGACCGGTGAGGTGTTAGACGGAATCCTAGGGGCCGAAGCGGCGTGTCATCGAGCGGATGGCCGATTGAGTGGGGTTTGCTGGGGACAATGTGCGCTCTTTCGGGTGGCTTTCCGACGTGCGCGCCCGGGGCCGCCCGGCCGTGACCTCAGGACGGCTTGCCCCCCGATCGTGGACCGCCCGCCCCCGCCCCGGCCTTGACCCCGTCGTCCTTCTCGCCCTTGCCGGTCCTGTCCGCCTTGGCGCCCTTGCTTCCCCGGTCGGCCTTGTCGGCCTTGCCGTCGGGGTGCGTCTCCCGGCCGCCGTCCTTCCCGCTCCGGCCGCCCGCGCCGGGCACCTCGAACGACTCCAGGGCCTCCAGCACGTCCTGCACCCGGGAGATCTCGGCGTTGATGTCCTCCTGACGCCGCACCAGCGTGTCCAGCTCCGCGCGGCCCTCCGCCACGATCCGCCGGGCCTCCTCGCGGGCCTCCTCGCGCGTCCGCTCGACCTCCTTCAGGACGGCCGCCTTCTTCTGCTCGGCCTCCTTCAGCAGCGACTCGGCCTTCTTCACCGCCGAGATCCGCACGCTGCTCGCCTCGGACTTCGCGTCCGACAGCAGCGACTCGGCCTTCTCCCGCGCCTCCGCGAGCTGCTCCTCGGCCGCCTTCACCAGCTTGTCGGTCCGCTCCCCGGCCGACTTCATCGCCTCGGCCGCCTCGCGGCGGGCCCGGTCGTGCAGCTCCTCGACCTCCGACTCCACCCGGGCGCGCAGCTCCTCGCTGCGCTCGCGGATCGCCCCCGCGTCCCTGCGGGCCTCCTCCAGCATGGTGTTGGAGTCCCCACGCGCCCGCTCCACCATGGCGTGGCTGTCCGTGCGGGCCTCCCCGACGAGCCGCTCGGCCTCGGTGCGGGCCACCGCGATCATCGTGTCGGCCTGCTCCTCGGCGGCCGTCGCCGTGCGCAGCGCCTCCTGCCGGGCCTCCGCCACCAACTCGTCCGCCTGCTCGGCGGCTTCGGTGAGCCGGCGGGACGCGTCCGCACGCGCGTCGTCGCGCACCCGGTCGGCGTCCGCCCGGACCTCGTCGGCCTGCTCGGCGGCCTCCGTCAGCTTCCGCGCGGCCTCCGCACGCGCGTCGTCGCGCACCCGGTCGGCGTCCGCCCGCGCCTGGTCGGCCTGCTCGGCGGCCTCCGTCAGCTTCCGCGCGGCCTCCGCACGCGCGTCGTCGCGCACCCGGTCGGCGTCCGCCCGCGCCTGGTCGGCCTCCCGCTGCGCACTCGTGCGCAGCCGCTCGGTCTCCTCCAGGGCGTCCGTGACCGTGCGCTCGGCCAGCGCCTTCGCGGCGTCCGTCTCCTCGGCCGCCTCTCGGCGCAGCGTGGCCGCCGCGTGCTCGGCCGCCGCCCGCAGCCCGGCGATCTCCTCCTCGGCCTCCGCACGCAGGCCCGAGACCGCGTCCCGCACCTGCTGCGCGTGCTCCTCGGCCGCCGCGACGAGCTCGGCCGCCCGCTCCTCGGCCTCGCCGACCAGCCGGGTCGCCTCGCCCTGGGCCTCCTCCACGCGGCGCCGCGCCGAGGCGAGCAGCTCCTCGCTCTGCTCCCGCGCCTGGGTGCGCTCGCGGTGCGCCTCGTCCCGGGCGTCCGCCAGCAGCTCCTCGGCCTCCCGGCGGCGCCGTGAGGCCTCCTCCTGCGCCTCCGACAGCGCCTCGGCGGCCTCCGCGCCCAGCCGCTCGGCCGCCGCGTCCGCCTCCGCCCGCACCCGGTCGGCCGTCTCCTGCGCGTCCGTGCGCAGCCGCTCCGCCTCCGTGGCGGCCTCGGTGCGCAGCCGGACGGCGACGGCCTCGCCCTCGACGCGCGCCTGCGCCGCGTCCGAGGTGGCCTCGGTCCGCAGCCGCTCGGCCTCCTCCTCGGCCTGCTGCTGCAGTGCGCGCAGCCGTTCGGCCGCCTCGGCGCGCAGCCGTTCCGTCTCGGTGCGGGCCTCCTCGCGCAGCCGCTCCGCCTCCGAGCGGGCCCCGGTCAGCTCCTCCTCGGCGGCGGTCAGCTTCTCGTCCGCCTCGCCGCGCCGCCGGGCGGCCTCCGCGTCGGCCTCGGCGAGCGTCTGCGTCGCCTGCTGGTCGGCCTCCTCGCGCAGCCGGCGCCCGGCCTCCTCGGCGTCCGCGCGGGCCCGGTCCGCCTGCTCCTCGGCGTCCCGCCGCAGCTCCTCCGCCTCGGCGCGGGCCCGCTCGACGAGCTCCTCGGCCTGCCGGCGCAGCGTCGTCGCCCGCTCGATGGCCTCCGTGCGGACGCGTTCGCCCTCCGTCGTCGCGGCGTCGCGCGTCTGCTCGGCGTCCTCCTTGGCCTGGCTCAGCAACTCCTCGGCCTTGGAGGCCGCCTGCTCGATCTGCTGGACGGCGTCCTTGCGGGCCTCGGCGCGGATGCGTTCGCCCTCTTCGACGGCGTCGGCCCGCAGCTGCTCGGCCTCGCCGCGCAACCGCCTTGCCTCCTCCTGGAGTTCGACGGTCTTCGCCCGGTACTCCTTGGTGTCGGCCTGCGCCGACCCCTTCAACTCCTCGGCGATGTCGTGGGCTTCGGAGCGCAGCCGGTCGGCCTCCTCCTCGGCCTGTCGGCGCAGCCGCTCGGCCTCCTCGGCCGCGGCCTTCTTCGTGGCCCGCGCCTCCTGCGACGCCTTGCCGAGGATCTCCTCGGCGCTGCGGGCCGCCTCGGAGAGCTGGGCGGCCGTCTCCTCCGCCGCCGACGCCTTCGCGCGGTCCTTGGCCTCGGCCCGCAGCCGTTCGGCCTCCGCCTTCGCGTCGGCCCGCAGCTGCTCGGCCTCCGCCTTGGCCGCCTCCGTCTCGCCGGTGGCCTCGCTCACGAGCCGGGCGATCTGGGCCTTCGCCGTACGGGTGCGCTGCTCGTTCTGCGCCTCCGCGTCCGCCAGCCGCTTCTCGGCCTGCTCGCGGGCGCCCTCCAGCAACTTGTCGGCCTCGGCGCGGGCGCTGCGCAGCGCCTCGTCGGCCTCCCGCATCCGCTCCTCGGCGCGCCGCGCGGCGTCGGCTGCCTCCCGGCGCGCGGCGTCGGCGTCGGCCGCCGAGGTCGCCCGCAGGCGGTCCGCGTGCTCCGTGGCCTCCTGGGCCTGCGCGGAGGCGGTCGCCATCAGCCGCTCCGCCTCGGCGCGGGCCCGGCGCAGCAGCGCCTCGGCCTCCGCGCGGGCGCTCTGCGCCTCCTCGGCCAGCCGGTGCCGGGACTGCTCCGCGAGCCGCTGGGCCTCGGCCCGGGCGGCGTTCAGCGTCTGCTCCGCCTCGGCCCGCGCCTCCTCCGTCAGCCGCCGGGCCTGCGACTCGCTGCGGGCCCGTACCTGCTCCGCCCAGGCCACGTTCTCGTTGACGTGCGACTCGACGGTCGCACGGCGCTCGGCCAGCTCCTGGTCGAGCTGCTGCCGGCGGCGCACCGCCTCGGTGTGCAGCTCGGACTCCATGCGGGCCTGCGCCTCGGCCTGCTCCTGGTGCACGCGCTGGGCCTGCGCCCGCGCCGTGCGCAGCTCCCGGTCCGCGTCCGCCCGCAGCTGCTCGGCCTGCATCTGGGCGTTGCGCAGGAGCTGTTCGGCCTGTCCGGCCAGGTTGTCGTACCCGGCCGGGCGCGCGGCGAGGCTCCGGCGCGCCTCGTGGAGCTTGGCGCGCAGCACCTCGACCTGGTAGCCGAGGTCGTCGGCGTGGTCGACCGCCTTGTCCCGTTCCTTCTTCAGCCGTTCCATCTCGGCTTCGAAACGCGACAGGTGGTCGTCAGCCTCGTAGCGGTCGTAGCCCCGCACTGCGCGGTCCCATCCGTCCCCTGGTCGGTAAGGTGAGCAGGCTGTTCCGGTGGCGTCCGGGATCGCTCCACGGAGCGCCTTCCGTAGAGCCTCCGGAGGAAATGGTGTCAGATCCTCGGTGGCACGCGGAACGGGCCCACGGCGGTTAGCCGTGCGCGTACTCTACCGAGTTCCGCGTTCGCGGCGCGCCCGCACGGCGGGGCGGGGTGGACGGGCCCGGCGATCAGTCGTCGTGCGACTCGGTGTGCGGCGCGGACGTCACGAGCTCCGTGAGGACGCCGTGGCAGTCCTTGGGGTGCAGGAAGGTGATGCGGGAACCCATCGATCCGATGCGCGGCTCGTCGTACAGCACGCGCACGCCCTTGTCGCGGATCGCGGCGGCGTCGCCGTCCACGTCGGCCGTGCCGAAGGCGATGTGGTGGACGCCCTCGCCGTTCTTGGCCAGCCACTTGCCGACCGCCGAGTCCTCCCGGGTGGGCTCCAGGAGCTGGAGGTACGAGGCGCCCCCGTCGTCCGTCCCGTTGATCCTGAGCATGGCCTCGCGGACGCCCTGCTCCTCGTTGACCTCGGAGTGGAACACCTCGAAGCCGTACGTGGCCCGGTAGAACTCCACCGTCCTGTCCAGATCGAAGCAGGCGATCCCGATGTGGTCGATACGCGTCAACATGGAACTAGGACATCGCTTCGGAGGTGGTTACGCAACGTGCGCACGGTCACACCTTCCGACCGGTGACCTGGCCGTGTACCGCTCAGTACATTGGCGATTAACCCTCGTTCACCTTCCTTCTCCGAAGGGGCCGCAGCATGACTGGCACGACCGGCACCACCTCAGTGATCGTCGCGGGCGCCCGTACGCCCATGGGACGGCTGCTCGGCTCACTGAAGTCCTTCTCCGGGGCCGACCTGGGCGGCTTCGCGATCAAGGCCGCCCTCGACCGTGCGGGCATCGGCGGCGACCAGGTCCAGTACGTGATCATGGGGCAGGTGCTCCAGGCCGGGGCCGGGCAGATCCCGGCCCGGCAGGCCGCCGTCAAGGCGGGCATCCCCATGAACGTCCCCGCGCTCACGATCAACAAGGTCTGCCTCTCCGGGCTCGACGCGATCGCCCTCGCCGACCAGCTCATCCGTGCGGGTGAGTTCGACGTCGTCGTCGCCGGCGGCCAGGAGTCGATGACCAACGCGCCGCACCTGCTGCCCAAGTCCCGCGAGGGCTACAAGTACGGCGCCGTCCAGATGCTCGACGCCATGGCGCACGACGGCCTGACGGACGCCTTCGAGAACGTCGCCATGGGCGAGTCCACCGAGAAGCACAACACGCGCCTGGGCATCGAGCGCGGCGTGCAGGACGAGATCGCCGCCGCCTCCCACCAGCGGGCCGCCGCCGCGCAGAAGAACGGCCTCTTCGAGGCCGAGATCACCCCGGTGGAGATCCCGCAGCGCAAGGGCGAGCCCGTCGTCTTCAGCAAGGACGAGGGCATCCGCGGGGAGACCACCGCCGAGTCGCTCGGCAAGCTGCGCCCGGCGTTCGCCAAGGACGGCACGATCACCGCCGGCTCCGCCTCGCAGATCTCCGACGGTGCCGCCGCCGTCGTCGTCATGAGCAAGGCCAGGGCCGAGGAGCTGGGCCTGGAGTGGATCGCGGAGATCGGCGCCCACGGCAACGTCGCGGGGCCCGACAACTCCCTCCAGTCGCAGCCCGCCAACGCGATCAAGCACGCGCTCGGCAAGGAGGGGCTGGAGGTCTCGGCCCTCGACCTCATCGAGATCAACGAAGCCTTCGCCGCCGTCTCGCACCAGTCCATGAAGGACCTCGGGGTGGGCCCGGAGAAGGTCAACGTCAACGGCGGAGCCATCGCGCTCGGTCACCCCATCGGCATGTCGGGCGCCCGCATCGTCCTGCACCTCGCGCTGGAGCTGAAGCGGCGCGGCGGCGGCACCGGCGCGGCGGCCCTGTGCGGCGGCGGCGGCCAGGGCGACGCCCTGATCGTGAAGGTCCCCGGCAAGTAGGCCGTCCCGACTCCGCGACACCGGCAACACGAGCAGCACCAGTAACAACGGCAACAACGGCAATGACGCCGACGACGCAGCGAGGAGCGCAGCACGCATGGCGGTGGACGTCCCCCAGCTGGTGGAGCAGGCCCGTGCGGGCAGGCCACGGGCGGTGGCCCGGCTGATCTCACTGGTGGAGGGGGCGTCCCCGCACCTGCGGGAGGTGATGGCGGCCCTGGCCCCCCTGACGGGGAACGCCTACGTCGTCGGGCTGACCGGTTCGCCGGGTGTCGGCAAGTCGACGTCGACGTCGGCGCTGGTCAGCGCCTACCGCAGGGCCGGAAAGCGGGTCGGCGTCCTCGCCGTCGACCCGTCCTCGCCGTTCTCCGGCGGGGCGCTGCTGGGCGACCGGGTCCGGATGTCGGACCACGCCTCCGACCCCGGGGTCTACATCCGCTCCATGGCCACCCGCGGTCACCTCGGCGGGCTGGCCTGGGCCGCGCCCCAGGCCATCCGCGTCCTGGACGCCGCCGGGTGCGACGTCGTGCTGGTGGAGACGGTCGGCGTGGGCCAGTCCGAGGTCGACATCGCCGGGCAGGCCGACACCTCCGTGGTGCTGCTGGCACCCGGTATGGGCGACGGCATCCAGGCCGCCAAGGCGGGCATCCTGGAGATCGGCGACGTGTACGTCGTCAACAAGGCCGACCGCGACGGCGCGGACGCCACCGCGCGGGAGCTCAACCACATGCTCGGTCTCGGGGAGTCCCGGGGCCCCGGCGACTGGCGCCCGCCCATCGTCAAGACCGTCGCCGCGCGGGGCGAGGGCGTGGACGAGGTCGTCGAGGCCCTGGAGAAGCACCGGGCCTGGATGGACGAGCGCGGCGTTCTGGCCGAACGGCGTGCGCGCAGGGCGGCCCGGGAGGTCGAGACCATCGCCGTGACCGCCCTGCGGGAGCGCATCGCCGACCTGCACGGCGACCGCCGTCTCGGCGCGCTCGCCGAACGCATCGTCCACGGCACCCTGGACCCCTACGCGGCGGCCGACGAACTCGTCGCGGGCGTGACGTCCGGCTAGCGCGGGCGGGACGGTTCACCGTGGTGGGAAGAGTGCTCGCGGGACGAGCGCGGTCCGTGGAGCGACTGGTATGACTGGGGCATGCAGGAAGAGACCGCGCGATCCGCGATCGACACGTTCATCTCCGCGTTCAACGCCTCGGACGACAGCTATGTGACTGCGTTGCTCTCCCAGGCCCTGACCTCGGACGTGGTCTTCTGGGGACCGTTGGGCCGCAGTGAGGGGATCGAGGCGGTCGAGCGGTTCGTGCTGGACATCCGGCGCCACCCCGCGGGGACCGGCACGATGGTGCGCTGTTCGGCGGTGGACATGCCGGACGAGTGGGCCCGGTACCAGTGGGTCTTCACGACGCCGGACGGAGGCCCCCGCCTGGCGGGAACGGACGTCGTCCATCTGCGGCGGAGCCTCATCGACCAGGTCATCGTCTTCGCGGGGGACATCGAGCCGTCCGCCTCCTGACCCGGCCCCGTGGGGCCGGGTCTGCCCGGCCGGGATCGTCTTCATGGCGCTTCGGCCGTCCGCGCTTGGCCACGAGCGGACCGGGGCTGGGGTGTTGCGCTCCTCACCCTGCGCCGCCCCGCACCGGACGACCCGCACCGGACGGGTCCGCCCGTCAGCTGCGGCCCCGGTGTCCGCGCAGGTGCTCGGCGACCGGGGTGAGGGCCTCCAGGAGCGTTTCCAGGTGGCCGGGCCCGAGCAGGTCGATGAAGTGGCGGCGCACCGAGTCGACGTGCAGCGGTGCCACGTCCCGCATCGTCTGCCAGCCGTGCTCGGTGAGGCAGGCGAACAGCCCCCGCTTGTCGGTGTCGCAGTGCTCGCGCCGCACCAGCCCGGCGTTCTCCATGCGGGTGATCTGGTGCGAGAGACGGCTCTTGGACTGCAGCGTGGCCTGGGCCAGGTCGCTCATGCGCAACCTGCGGTCCTCGGACTCCGAGAGGTTCACCAGGATCTCGTAGTCGTGCATGGTGAGGCCCAGCGGCTGGAGATCGCGTTCGAGCTGGTACATCAGCAGCCGGCTGACGTCGAGATGAGTGCGCCAGGCCCGCTGCTCGTCGTCGCTGAGCCACCGCGGACCGTTGTCGGTGTCCATGCCGTGACTCTACCCAGAGCGCTCGGCCCACCTGGCAAGACCTCCCAGGCCACCGAGACCACCGCTGCCGCCGGGCCCGCCGGGCGTCCCGCCCTCGGCCGGGGTCCCGCCGACGGGCTGCTCGGGCATGACCGTCTCGGAGGACTGGAGCAGCACGGTGCCCGTTCCCGTGAACTCGAACTGGTGCTCCTCGCCGGACGCGCCGCCGACGCCCGTCATCGCGCGCAGCCCGCCGAGGAAGCCGCGCAGGTACCCGTGGTCGTAGTGGTGGCACGGCGAGGGGCAGTCGGCCCAGCCGACGAGGGCCTGCGGGTCCACCCGGATCGGCGGCTCCACGAAGTGGACCTCGCCGTTGGAGGCGGCCACGAACTTCCCCGTGCCGATGAGCGTCACGAAGCCCGGGATGATCGACTGCTTGAGCGAGAGGCTCTCCTCGAAGGCCAGCAGGTTGCCCGAGCGGATCGTGAGGTTGCCCTCGTCGAGGTCGAAGGAGTTGACGTCGAAGGCGCGGTCGGCCAGGAGCAGCTTGCCGCGCCCCTGCGCCACGACCCAGTCGGCCGCGTGCAGGGGGGAGTGGAAGCTGCGCGCCACGAGGTGGTCCAGCGGACCGTGGCCGATGCCGTCGAAGCGGATGTCGCCGAAGTAGGCGATCATCTTGCCCTTCTGGAGGAACCACTGCCCGTCCAGGTCGACGCTGAAGGCGTACGCGTGGACGTTGTCGTTGGCGGGCAGCGTGTGCGCGTCGAAGACGACCGGACCGTTCAAAGCTTCTCCTCGCTGGCCTGGACGTACACGGTTCCCTGGCCGGAGAGCTCCAGCTGGAACGCCTCACCCGAGCCGCGTCCCACCATGTCCCGCCAGCCGAGCGCGGTCGAGAGCCGGTTGCGCAGGTCGCCCCGGTGCGCGACGTACGCCTGCGGGTCGACGTGCACGGCGCGCTGCGGCGTCACCGGCAGCTCCAGCACCCCGCCGTGGGCGAGGACGGCCACCGAGCCGTGGCCCTCCAGGGTCGTGGTGAACAGCCCCTGGCCGGTGGCCTGGTCGCGCACCATGCCCATCACGCCGCCCTGGCTGCCGAGGAAGACGGTGCCCTGCCGCAGGGAGCCCTCGAAGGCCAGCAGCCGGTCCGCCTCGACGTGCAGGAGCGACCCGGCGAGGTCGACGACGTGCACGTGGTGGCCGCCGTGGCCGAAGTAGACGCTCCCCCGGCCCTCGACGGTCATGAGCGGTGCCGCCTCGCCCCGCACCCGGCGCCCGAGGGCGGACATCACGCCGCCCTGGCCGCTCGTCAGGTTCGGGGTGAAGGAGACCTCGCCGCGGTAGGCGAGCATCGCGCCGCGCTGGCTGTAGAGCGGCTGCCCGGGGACGACCTGCGCCTCGATCATCTTCCCGCTGATCCGGGTGAAGCCCATCAGACCTGCCCTCCCAGGGTCTCGCGCTCGCTGGGCTGGACGTAGACCAGGCCCTCGCCCTCGAAGCGGATCTGGAACGCCTCGCCGGAGCCGTCACCGAGGAAGGTGCGGAACGTGACGCCGCTCTGGAACTCCTGGCGCAATCGGCCGGAGTGCGCGAGGTACGCGCCCGGGTCCACCCGTAGCGGCGTCTGCGGCGTGACGCGCAGCACGATCGCGGGGCCCTGGGAGGTCAGCGCGGCCTGCCCGGTGCCCTCGACGGTCGTCGTGAACAGGCCGTTGCCCTGGGAGGCGCCGCGCAGCCCGGTGAACGTCGTCCCCGTGCGCAGGCCGCCGGCCGTGCACAGCAGGTTGGAGGCCTCGACGTGCAGGGTGTCCTGCTGGAGCGTGACCAGCGAGACGTCGCTCGCCGCGTCGGCGAAGTAGCAGGTGCCGTGCCCCTTCACCTCCATGACCTCCATCTGCTCGCCGGTCAGCCTGCGGGTGACCATGCCGCGCAGGCCGTCACCGCCGCCGGTGAGCTTCTTGAAGGCCATGTCGCCCTCGTAGGCGATCATCGAGCCGTTCTTGGCGCGCACGGCGTCGCCCGTGAGGTCGACGGCGAGCACCTTGCCGTCCTGGAGTCGGAACTGAGCCACCCGGCCGAACCTACCCCCTTGGGGTGACGGCCGGGGAGGGTGCCACAATGGCGGAGGCTTGTGCATCCCTTCACAAGCTCGTCTACCCCCTCCCGAGGAAACGCCGTGGACATGAAGACCGCCTCCGCCCTCCGTCGCCTCCGCCTGATCTCCGCGCCCGAGGCCGTGTCGTTCCTGGTGCTGCTCGTCTGCTCGGTGCTCAAGCGGACCACCGACTTCAACGCCGTGCCGGTCATGGGGGCGGTGCACGGCCTCCTCTTCGTGCTCTACGTCCTCTTCTGGGCGGACGCGTGGAACCGCGCGAAGTGGCCGCTCGGCCGTGCCGCCCTGTACGCCGCCCTCTCCGTGGTGCCCTTCGGCGGCTTCTACGCCGACAAGCTGCTGCGCCGCGAGAGCGAGGCGGGCGTCATCGCCGCGCGGGCGCAGCGTCAGGACGGCGCGGAGCGCGACGATGTGGTGACCGGATGATCGTCGCCTTCTCCGTCACGCCGCTCGGGGTCGGCGAGGACGTGGGGGAGTACGTCGCCGAGGCCGTCCGCGTCGTGCGCGAGTCCGGGCTGCCGAACCGCACGGACGCGATGTTCACCTCCGTCGAGGGGGACTGGGACGCCTGCATGGACGTCGTCCGCCGGGCGGTGGCCGCCGTCGAGGCACGGGCGCCGCGCGTCTCCCTCGTCCTCAAGGCCGACATCCGGCCGGGCGTCACGGATGGACTAGCCCGGAAGGTGGAAACGGTCGAGCGCCACCTGCGCTGACCGCCGCCGCGATTCCGCAGGGCACCGGCCGTCGACGTGCCCCCCGAACCGGCCCGCGCGGGCCGGACACCCTCCGCACTCCGTTCGACACACCACGTCGTGTCCCTTCTGCTGGGACTCGTCGGCTTCGTTCGAACGACGTGTGGAGGGACCGTGCGGCCGGAGAGCTACGACTACGAGACGTACAGCCGTCTCGCGGGACCGCTCACCGAGCCCGGGCAGCTCCCCTACCGGGTCCGCTACCGGAGCCTGCTCTCCCGGGAGCCGCACCGGCTGCGCGCCGTCCTCCTGATGACGGCGGCGCCGGCCCTGTCGGCCGTGCTGCTGCTGTGGCTGGTGTGGCCGAGCCACTGGACCGACCGGGCCGGAGCCCCCGGCTGGCTCGTCGCGGCGGACTGGGTGATGCTCGGCTGCATCGGCCTGATCGAGCTGTTCCGCTGCGTGAACGTGCTCTCGATCGCCCACGCGACGATGGTCGCCCGCGACCCCGTCCCCGTGACGCCCGAGCCCGGCCTGAAGGTCGCCTTCCTGACGACGTACGTGCCGGGCAAGGAACCCGTCGAGATGGTCCGCGCCACGCTGGAGGGCGCGGTCGCCCTGCGCCACGACGGCACTCTGGACGTGTGGCTCCTCGACGAGGGCGACGACGCGGTGGCCCGCGCGCTCTGCGCCGAGCTGGGCGTCCACCACTTCACCCGCAAGGGCGTCGAGGAGTGGAACCGGGCGGACGGCGTGCACCGCGCCCGCACCAAGCACGGCAACTACAACGCCTGGCTCGCCATGCACGGCGCCGACTACGACGTCTTCGCCTCCGTCGACACCGACCACGTGCCGCTGCCGAACTACCTGGAGCGGATGCTCGGCTACTTCCGCGACCCGGACGTGGCCTTCGTCGTCGGCCCGCAGGTGTACGGGAACTACCGCAAGGCGGTCACCAAGTTCGCCGAGAGCCAGCAGTTCCTCTTCCACGCGCTCATCCAGCGGGCCGGGAACCGCTACGGCGGGCCCATGTTCGTCGGCACGAACAACGCGGTGCGCACCTCCGCCGTCCTCCAGATCGGCGGGCTGCGGGACTCCATCACCGAGGACATGGCGACCGGGTTCGAGCTGCACCGCACCCGCAACCCCGCCACCGGCCGCACCTGGCGGTCCGTCTACACCCCGGACGTCCTGGCCGTGGGTGAGGGGCCGGAGTGCTGGACGGACTTCTTCACCCAGCAGACGCGCTGGTCGCGCGGCACCTACGAGACGATCCTGCGGCAGTTCTGGCGCCGCCCCCACCGCTTCCCGCCCGGCAAGCTCCTCAACTACTCGCTCATGCTGGCCTACTACCCGATGAGCGCCGTGACCTGGCTGCTCGGCGCCCTGAGCTGCTCCCTCTTCCTGTGGCTCGGGGCGTCCGGCACCCAGGTGAGCGCCGCCGTGTGGATGATGCTGTACAGCGACGTGGCCGCCCTCCAGATCGGCCTGTACGTCTGGAACCGCCGGCACAACGTCTCGCCGCACGAGCCCGAGGGGTCCAGCGGGCTGGCCGGTATGGCCATGTCCGCGATCTGCGCCCCGATCTACGCCCGCTCCGCCGTGGCCGCCGTCCTCCGGCGGCCGTGCCGGTTCGTCGTGACGCCGAAGGGCGACACCGCGAGCCCCGACCGGCTCAGCACCTTCCGCGTGCACACGCTGTGGATCGTCGTGCTGGGCACCGGGCTCGCCGCGTCCTTCGTCCTCGGCCACACCCACGCCGCCATGCGCACCTGGACGGTGCTGGCCCTCGTCGTCGCACTCGCTCCGGTCGCCATGTGGAGCCTGACCGAATACCGCACGCAACGCGTTCGCCGAGAACCGCGCGACGAGCGCGAACCCGCCCTCGTCGCCACGTCCAGCGGGAGCTGACCCATGCCCTACCGCCCGAGCAAGCAGTTCAAGAAGACCCTCATAGGCACCGGCATCGCGGTGGTCCTCGCGGCGCTCAACGCCCCGGCCACCCTCGGGTTCGCCCAGGAACGCCTGCACGAGTACCGCATATCCCGGCCCGAGTACATGGCCCGGTACGGCTCCTGGGAGGTCATGGACGTCCCCTCCCAGTACCAGACCAACGCCATCCACGCGGCGCTGCTGCACACCGGCAAGGTGCTGCTGATCGCCGGCTCGGGCAACAACCAGGAGGAGTTCGACGCGGGAACCTTCGCGACCATCCTGTGGGACCCCTCGGACGACACCTTCGAGCGCATACCCACCCCCGAGGACCTGTTCTGCGCCGGGCACGCCCAGCTGGCCGACGGCCGGATGCTGGTGGCGGGCGGCACCGCCCGCTACGAGGTCCTCGACGGGGACGTGAAGCGCGCGGGCGGGGCCATGCGCGTCAAGAACGAGAACCCGGACGAGCCCCGCACCTTCCCCGAGGGCACCCGGTTCCGCTCACCGGCGGGCAAGGAGTACGTGAGCACCGCCCCCGTCCTCGTGCCGCGCGCGCAGAAGACGACGGACGACGCGGGCGAGGTGACCGTCACCGCCAGCGAGGCCACCGTGTTCGTGGAGGCCGTCGAGGAGGGCGAGGAGTACGTCACCGAGGAGGCGGCCCAGTACGAGATCGTCGGACTGGAGGGGAAGGCCGCCGACAACCTGTACGGCCTCGCGGAGAAGATCGACCTCAGCAAGCAGGACTTCCAGGGGATCAGGGACTCCTTCGAGTTCGACCCCGTCGCCGAGAAGTACGTGCGCGTCGACCCCATGGCCGAGGCCCGGTGGTACCCGACGCTCGTCACCCTGCCGGACGGCACGGTGCTCTCCGTCTCCGGACTGGACGAGGTCGGCGAGATCCTCCAGGGGGACAACGAGATCTACGACCCGAGGACGCGGTCCTGGTCCACCGGGCCCAAGCGGTACTTCCCGACGTACCCGGCGCTCTTCCTCGTCGACGACGGCAAGCTCTTCTACTCCGGCGCCAACGCCGGCTACGGGCCCGCCGACAAGGGCCGGGTGCCGGGGATCTGGGACCTGGGGGCCAACACCTTCGACGAGGTCGGCGGCATCAAGGACCCCGACCAGCTGGAGACCGCCAGCTCACTGCTGCTGCCCCCGGCCCAGAACCAGCAGGTCATGGTGCTCGGTGGCGGGGGCGTGGGGGAGTCGGAGAAGTCCACCGCCCGCACGGCGATCGTCGACCTCACCCGGAAGGACCCCGCCTACCGCGACGGACCGCCGCTGCCGGAGCCCACCCGGTACCTCAACAGCGTCATCCTCCCCGACGACACCGTCTTCACCACCGGTGGCTCCCGCGACTACCGGGGGCGCGGCGACAGCGACATCCTCGCCGCCCAGATCTACGACCCGAGGACGGAGCGGTTCACCGAGGCCGCGGCCCCCGAGGTCGGCCGGAACTACCACTCGGAGGCGCTGCTGCTGCCCGACGGCCGGGTGGCGACGTTCGGCTCCGACCCGCTCTACGCCGACAAGGACAACACCCGGCTCGGCACGTTCGAGAAGCGGATCGAGGTCTACACGCCGCCCTACCTGCACGGGGAGCGCGGGGAGAACCGCCCGGTCATCGGCGACGGCCCGGTGCGGCTCGCGCCCGGCGGCGAGGCCACCTACGCGACGAAGGACGCCGGGCGGATCGCCAAGGCCCGTCTGCTGCGGCCCAGCGCCGTCACCCACGTCACCGACGTCGAGCAGCGCTCCGTCGCCCTCGGCCTCGAACGCGGCTCGGACGAGGTGACGCTCTCCGTCCCGGACGACCGCTCGCTCCTGCCGCCCGGCTGGTACATGCTCGTCCTCACCGACGACGCGGGCACCCCGTCCGTCGCCAAGTGGGTGCACCTGCCGTGACCCGCCGCCCGGCACGCCCGCAGCCACCGGGCGTGCCGGGCGGGGCGCCCGGCGGGGGCGTCAGCGGGCGGCACCCCGGGCCAGGCCGAGGGCGTACTCGGCCCACCAGCGGCCGGCGGGCGGCCCGCCCCGGCACTCCCCGTCGGACTCGCCGGGCCGCTTGATCCACAGGTACGCGTCGAGCAGCGGCTCGTCGGTCTCCGTCGTCGGAGGGGTGCCGAGGGCCCGTCCCGGCGGGTTGCACCACGCGTCCTGACGCCCGTCCAGCGGCCCGTTCCCGTTGCGGCTGGAGTCGATGACGAAGCGCTTGCCGCCGAGCGCGGCGGACAGCCTGCGCCCGTAGGCCGTCACGTCCGCGTCGGTCTGGAAGTTCGAGACGTTGAGGGCGAAGCCGTCCGCCGCCGCGATGCCGGAGCGCTCCAGCGGTTCGACCAGCCGCCGGGGGTCGGTGATCCAGCTCGGGTTGCCCGCGTCCAGGTAGACCCTGGTCCGGGGCAGTGCGGCGAAGCGTTCGACGGCCTCGGCGAGGAGCGTGTACCGCTCGTCGTGGTGGACGGCGGGCGTGCAGCCGTCCACCAGGTGCGGCACGGCGTCCGGCTCCAGGACGACGACGGCCTCGTGGTCGCCCACGGCCCGGGCGAACTCCGCCAGGTAGGTGCGGTAGGCGGTGGCGTCGGCCGCACCGCCCCGCGAGTACTGTCCGCAGTCGCGGTGCGGGATGTTGTAGGCGACCAGGACCGCGGTGGTGTCCGTCGCCTCGGCGCCCTCGACCGCGCGGCGCACGCGGTCGGCCGGGTCCTCGCCGGTCGGCCACACCGCCGCCGGCCGCTCGGAGATGAGCCGCAGCAGGTCGGCGTCCTCCTCCCGGCCGGCCGCCTCCCACGCCTCGACCTGGCGGGCCGCCGCACTGGCGGGATCGACCCAGAAGGGCGAGGCCCCGGGGCCGATGCCCGCGCCGTCCGAACCGGCGCGGGCGCTGGGCGAGCCGTCGGAGCCGGACGAGCAGCTCAGCGCGGCGGCGAGCACCGGGAGTGCGGCGAGCACGGCGAGCGCGCGGATTCGACGGCCGGACATCCACTCTCCTCCGGAGGAACCGAGGGGACCGATGAGGACAATGCCGACAACCCTGGCATACCGGGCGGCGAATCCCGGGGCAGGACACGGGGCGGTCAGCTGCGTGCGGGCGGGTGGGGACCACGGGCTGAGACCGGGACGACCACCATATGACCGCCGGGTAGGGTCGTAGGCGTGCCGAAGCCGCTCAGTCTCTCCTTCGACCCGATCGCCCGCGCCGACGAGCTGTGGAAGCAGCGCTGGGGCTCCGTCCCGGCCATGGCGGCGATCACCTCGATCATGCGCGCGCACCAGATCCTCCTCGCCGAGGTGGACGCGGTCGTCAAGCCCTACGGGCTGACGTTCGCCCGCTACGAGGCGTTGGTGCTGCTCACGTTCTCGCGGCGCGGCGAGCTGCCGATGTCGAAGATCGGCGAGCGGCTCATGGTCCACCCCACCTCCGTGACGAACACGGTCGACCGCCTCCAGCGGTCCGGACTCGTCGCCAAGCGGCCCAACCCGCACGACGGCCGCGGCACGCTGGCGTCGATCACCGACAAGGGGCGTGAGGTGTGCGACGCCGCCACCCGCGACCTCATGGCGATGGATTTCGGGCTCGCCGCCTACGACGACGAGGAGTGCTCGGAGATCTTCGCGCTCCTGCGCCCGCTGCGCATGGCGGCCCAGGACTTCGACGAGGCGTAGCCCGCCCGGCCCGCCGGGCCGCCCGAAGATCGCTCCGGCCGCCCGGTTAGGCTCGACCGGACGCCGCAGTCCGCCCGGGGCCACCCCCGCACCCCGGCCGTGCGGGCTGCCTGATGCGAGGAATGGCTCTGTGAAGCAGAAGGTGCTGACCCGCTACCGGGTGATGGCCTACGTCACCGCCGTCTGGCTGCTCGTGTTCACGGGTTTCATCGTGGCGAAGTACGGCTTCGACACCGGTGACACCATGCTCGTCTCCCAGATCCACGGCGTGCTCTTCATCGTCTACGTGATCTTCGCCTTCGATCTGGGCTCGAAGGCGCGGTGGCCGTTCGGCAAGCTGCTGTGGGTGCTGGTGGCCGGGTGCATCCCGTTCGTCGCGTTCTTCGTCGAGAAGCAGGTCTCGCGCGAGGTCGCGCCGCTGATCGAGCCCGAGGACGCCGACGACGCGCGGGACGCCGACACGCCCGTGGGCGCCTGAACCCCCTGCGGGAGGGCACGTCGACCGGTCCTCGACGTGCCGCCCACCTGCGGCACTGGCCAAATACTTGGACGTCCTAGTAAATTTGTGTCCATGGATGCTGACGCCATCGCAGAGGGCCGCCTTCGGTGGCAGGCCCGGTTCGACGCCGCACGCAAGCGGGACGCCGACTTCACCACCCTCAGCGGTGACGAGGTCGAGCCGGTCTACGGCCCCCGCCCGGGCGACACCTACGAGGGGTTCGAGCGCATCGGCTGGCCGGGGGAGTACCCGTTCACCCGCGGCCTCCACCCGACCGGCTACCGGGGCCGCACGTGGACGATCCGCCAGTTCGCCGGCTTCGGCAACGCGGAGCAGACCAACGAGCGCTACAAGATGATCCTGGAGGCGGGCGGCGGCGGCCTGTCGGTCGCCTTCGACATGCCGACGCTGATGGGGCGCGACTCCGACGACCCGCGCTCGCTCGGCGAGGTCGGGCACTGCGGCGTGGCGATCGACTCCGCCGCCGACATGGAGGTCCTCTTCAAGGACATCCCCCTCGGCGACGTCACCACCTCCATGACGATCAGCGGCCCGGCCGTCCCGGTGTTCTGCATGTACCTGGTGGCCGCCGAGCGCCAGGGCGTGGACCCGGCGGTGCTGAACGGCACCCTCCAGACCGACATCTTCAAGGAGTACATCGCCCAGAAGGAGTGGCTCTTCCAGCCCGAGCCGCACCTGCGCCTCATCGGTGACCTGATGGAGCACTGCGCGCGGGACATCCCGGCCTACAAGCCGCTCTCCGTCTCCGGCTACCACATCCGCGAGGCCGGTTCCACGGCCGCGCAGGAGCTCGCGTACACCCTGGCCGACGGCTTCGGGTACGTCGAGCTCGGGCTCAGCCGGGGGCTGGACGTCAACCGGTTCGCACCGGGCCTGTCGTTCTTCTTCGACGCCCACCTGGACTTCTTCGAGGAGATCGCCAAGTTCCGCGCCGCGCGCCGCATCTGGGCCCGCTGGATGCGCGACGTCTACGGGGCGAGCAGCGAGAAGGCGCAGTGGCTGCGGTTCCACACCCAGACGGCCGGCGTCTCGCTGACCGCGCAGCAGCCCTACAACAACGTCGTCCGCACGGCGCTCGAAGCCCTCTCCGCCGTGCTCGGCGGCACCAACTCCCTGCACACCAACGCGCTGGACGAGACGCTGGCGCTGCCCTCGGAGCAGGCCGCCGAGATCGCCCTGCGCACCCAGCAGGTGATCATGGAGGAGACCGGCGTCACCAACGTGGCCGACCCGCTGGGCGGCTCCTGGTACGTCGAGCAGCTCACCGACCGCATCGAGGCCGACGCGGAGAAGATCTTCGACCAGATCAAGGAGCGCGGGCTGCGCGCCCACCCGGACGGGCAGCACCCGATCGGGCCGATCACCTCCGGCATCCTGCGCGGTATCGAGGACGGCTGGTTCACGGGCGAGATCGCCGAGGCCGCCTTCCAGTACCAGCAGGCGCTGGAGAAGGACGAGAAGAAGGTCGTCGGCGTCAACTGCCACACCGGCTCGGTGACGGGGGACCTGGAGATCCTCCGCGTCAGCCACGAGGTGGAGCGCGAGCAGGTGCGCGTGCTGGCCGAGCGCAAGGGGCGGCGCGACGACGCGGCCGTGCGCGCGGCGCTGGACGCCATGCTGGCGGCGGCCCGGGACGGCTCCAACATGATCGGTCCCATGCTCGACGCGGTGCGGGCCGAGGCCACGCTGGGCGAGATCTGCGGCGTCCTGCGGGACGAGTGGGGCGTCTACACCGAGCCGGCCGGCTTCTGAGCACCCCGCACGGGGTGTCCGCGCCACCGACGGGCCGCCACCTTCGCAGAGGCGCGGGGTGTGGCGGCCCGTCGTGCGTGGGGCTCTGTGTGGGGTCTGGCGTGACGCCGGTGCCGGTGCCGGTGCCGGTGCCGGTGCCGGTGCTGTATTACGCCTCCAGCGCGGCGAGGCCGCCGAGAAGCAGCGCGGTGAAGCGGTGGGCCCAGGCGGCGTCGACCGACTCGGCGCTCACGAGGCTGCGGTGCACGACCGCGCCCGCGATGACGTCGAAGATGAGGTCCACGGACCGCGCGGTCCGGACCGGGTCGACGTCCGGCGGCAGCTCGCCCCGGGCCTGGGCGCGGACGCGGCCCTCGATCACCAGCCGCTTCTGGCGGTCCACCACGGCGGCCTTGATCCGTCCGCGCAGCGCCGCGTCGGTCGTCGACTCGGCGACCACGGCCATCAGCGACGTCTTCGTCTCGGGGTGGCCCAGCAGCCGCGCGAAGGAGAGGACGACGCCCTCGATGTCGGCGGCGAGGCTGCCCCGGTCGGGGAGTTCGAGCTCGTCGAACAGGACGGCGACGGCGTCCACGACCAGCTCGCTCTTGCCGGGCCAGCGCCGGTACAGCGTGGTCTTCGCCACACCCGCACGGGCCGCGACGGCCGCCATCGTCAGTCGTGACCAGCCGCTTTCCACCAGTACCGCCCGGGTGGCGTCCAGGATCGCCTGGTCGGCCTGGGTGCTGCGGGGTCGCGCCATGGGGGTGACCCTATCTCCGCCATGTATTACGCTACGACTCGTAGCGTAATGGCGCTCCGCGCCCACGACGCGACAACCACGCGCCGGGTGGGGACCCGGCACACAACACCGCGTGAAGGGGGGAGACTGGTCTCATGCAGCCACGCAACATGTCCATGAGCGGTGTGGTCGACCTCGCCGCGGTGAAGGCGGCCGGTGAGGCCAGGCAGAAGGCGGAGGAGGCCCGCGCCCAGCGCGCCGCGTCCGCCGACCAGGGCGTCGAGGCGCCGGGCGGCGCGGACCGCCTCGTCATCGACGTCGACGAGGCGGGCTTCGAGAGCGAGATCCTCCAGCGCTCCGCCGAGGTCCCGGTCGTCATCGACTTCTGGGCGGAATGGTGCGAGCCGTGCAAGCAGCTCGGCCCCGTCCTGGAGAAGCTCGCCCACGAGTACGCGGGCCGGTTCGTCCTCGCCAAGGTCGACGTCGACCAGAACCAGATGCTCTTCCAGCAGTTCGGGGTGCAGGGCATCCCCGCCGTCTTCGCCGTGATCGCCGGCCAGGCGCTGCCCCTCTTCCAGGGCGCGGCCCCCGAGCAGCAGATCCGTCAGGTGCTGGACCAGCTCGTCGAGGCCGCCCGGCAGCAGTTCGGCATCGAGGGCGCCCCCGTGGCGCCGGGTGCCGAGCAGGAGGTGCCGCAGGCGGCCCCCGAGCCCCCGGCGGACCCGGCGCTGGCGGCCGCGCACTCCGCGCTGGACGCCGGTGACCTCGGCGGTGCCGTGCAGGCGTACAAGAACGTCCTCTCCGGAGACCCGGGCAACGTCGAGGCCAGGCTCGGCCTCGCCCAGGCGGAGCTGCTGGGCCGGGTGCAGGGGCTGGACGCGGGGCAGGTCCGCACGGACGCCGCCGACCGCCCCGACGACGTGGACGCGCAGCTGCGCGCGGCCGACCTGGACCTGGTGGGCGGCCACGTCGAGGACGCCTTCGGGCGGCTGGTGGACACCGTGCGGCGCACGGTGGGGGACGACCGCGAGAAGGTCCGCCTGCGGCTCCTGGAGCTGTTCGAGGTCATCGGCGGCGAGGACCCGCGGGTCGTCGCGGCCCGTGGCGCGCTGGCGCGGGTGCTCTTCTGACGCCTCGGCGGGGCCGGAGCGTCACCACCTATTGACATAGCGACAAACAGCGGCCGCGTTTTGCCAAATCTTGGCCATCGCGGCCGCTGTTACTTCGGGTAAGTCGGCGGCTTCCCTTGGTCCGCAAGGGGGCCGCCATTTCCTGCCATAACGCCACAGAACGGCGGCTACGCACGGTGCCGGACGTGGCGCTGCCGGCGCGCGGCCGTCACCCTGCCGTTACTCGCAAGTAATGCACCTCTTGTGCCGCCCCCCGTTGATGAACGACGATCGCCACGCTCGGTTCGTCGTCGTGGCCCGGCAGCCGGCCGGCGCCCAGGGACGACGAAAGTCCCCACCGAGCGACCGGGGAAGGCCCCATGCCCCGGTGGAGTGTGGACAGGGGGGTCTTCGCCGACGGCGGAGCCTGTCCCGCGGCCCGTGCGCCAGCACGGTCAGTGGTTGTCGCTCGGGGGGTGACCGCCGTCGGCCCGACGCGGGTGACGCGTCGTCGTCGGCGGTGCTTCTTCCCGAGGACGTAGCACTTCTCCCATCCCCGCCCGGCGGGCGCCCGGCGAGGGATGTACGTCCGAGAAGGAGGAAAGTCATGAAGTCCCAAGTTCGTGGCGGGACCAGATGGAAGCGGTTCGCCGTCGTCATGGTGCCCAGCCTGGCCGCGACGGCCGCCGTCGGCATCGGCCTGGCGCAGGGTGCGCTCGCCGCGTCGTTCAGCGTCTCCGGGCAGTCGTTCAAGGTCTCGGCCGACAAGCTGGTCGGCAAAGACTTCGTCCAGTACGGCAGCTACACCAACGGGTACGACCTCAAGGGCAAGGAGGCGCACCACCCGGTCGCCGTCTCCGGGTTCAAGAGCGCGACCATCACCAACATGTGCCAGTCCGTGGTGACGCCGGACGTGCCGTTCATCGGCTCGGTCAGCCTCAACCTGACGGCGGGCACCGGTGACACCCCGGTGACGGCCAAGAACCTCTACCTGGACGTCGCCGACCTCGACGCCGACGCGACCTTCACCAACATCGACATCGGTGTGGCGGCGAAGGACGCGGACAAGGGCCCGGGCATCCAGCCGGGCACCGAGAAGAACGTCAACCCGTACGGCTTCGCGCAGCAGGCCGAGGAGGCCGTGCTGACCAACGTGGAGCAGCGCGCGTGGGCGACCACCGCCGGCACGTTCAACCTCAGCAACCTGAGCCTGCGCCTGCACAAGGGCGTCAAGGAGTGTTACTGAGCACCGCCTGACGCGGGCGGGGACGGCACGCCTCCCCCGCCCGTGTCACCCCTCTCACCACCGTTCTCCACGGCATTGCCGGTTCCAGGGAGCTGTTTTCCATGAGCGCCGAGTCTCCAGGTCCCCGCGGCCGATTCACCGACTGGCGGCTGCGGTTCCGCGCCTGGCGGCGCAGCCGGCCGTTCTGGGCCGGGCTGCTGACCCTGCTGGGCGGTCTGCCCATCGCCTACTTCCCCTACGCCAACCTCAAGCTCGGCCATCTGACGCTGACGATGGCCACCACCGCCGGGGCCGGTTCGCTGATCATCGGCGTGCTCCTGGTCACCCTGGGCCTGACGATGTGGTTCCAGTCGGTGGTCCGGGTCTTCGCGGGCATCGCCGCGATCCTGCTCGCGCTGATCTCCATACCCGTGTCGAACCTCGGCGGTTTCTTCATGGGCTTCCTCCTCTCGCTCGTCGGCGGTGCGTTGTCGATCTCCTGGGCCCCTTACGACCCGGACGGGCTGGACCGTTCGGACGGGCCGGGCCGGCCGGACGACCGGGACGCCGTGGCCGAGGACGACGCCCCCCGGACACCCGGTACCGACCCCGTGACCGTGCCCGGCGCACGCGAGGGGGACACGCCCGGGGCACCGGCCACCGCGCCCGAACCGACCGGGGGGAAGCCCAGTGCAGCGTGACGACATCCCCGCGCGTGAGGGCAGATCGGGCCCCCGGCACGCCGCCCCCCGCAGGTCGCTCCTGACGAAGGTGCAGGCCCCCGCCGGCCGGGCGATCGCGCTGGCCGCCATGCCGAGCGCACTGCTGTTCGGCATGGGCCTGACGCCCAAGATCGCGCTGGCCGACGAGCCGGGGAACCCCTTCGCACCGGGGCCCTGCGTCACCCAGCCCGAGGACTCCGCGGAGGAGGAGAAGGGCGGGCCGTCGCCGGAGGAGGAGCCGGCCGCCCCCGGGCCCGAGGAGCCGAAGCAGCCGGAGGAGGTGCCCGCCGCCCCCGGGCCCGAGGAGCCGAAGCAGCCGGAGGAGGAGCCGGCCGCACCCGAGCCCGAGAAGCCGGGCGGGCCCGAGCCCGAGAAGCCGACCGAGCCGGAGCCCGAGCCGGAGCCCGACAACCCGTGGGACCCCCTCGGGGTGGGGGACGCGCTGAAGGACCTCTTCGGCCTGGGCGAGGAACCGGAGCGGGCCGCCGAGAGCCCCGACGCCGAGCCCGGGGCGCCGTCCCCGGAGGCCGAGGCGGCGGCGGAGCCGGAGGCCGCCGAGAAGGCACCGGAGTCGGCGGAGGATTCCGGCTCGACCGCCGAGAAGCAGGCGGCGGAGCGGACCGAGCGGGAGATCCGCGACGCGGCCGAGAAGGTGGGAGCCGACGTCGAGGAGCTGCCCGAGGAGTCGCCGGAGCCGGACGCGGCCGACGACGCGGCCGACGACACCGGGCAGGAGCCGCCGGCCCCCGGCGAGAAGGAGCCGTTCCCCTGCCCCACGCACGACCCCGAGGCGCTGGCCAACGCCGAACTGGAGCCCGGCATCCCGCTACTGCCGGACGAGCCGTGGCTGCTGGAGTCCTCGAAGCTGGTGCTCAGGGAGCTCGACTACCACGGCATCGTGGAGGTCAGGACGGCGGGCGGCGCGGTCAAGAAGGTCCTGAAGTTCACGAGCGAGTCCGTGGACATCGGCGACCTGCACCAGCGGGTGACCGGCGCGCGCGGGGGGACGACCCACGTCGAGGCGGAGCGCGGGTCGACGTCCACCATCCGGAACGGCACGGTGACCATGTACACCGAGAAGCTGAAGGGCAACCTCTTCGGGCTCATCCCCGTGACGTTCAGCCCGGACACGCCGCCCCCGCTGAACGTGCCCTACGCCGTCTTCACCGACGTCAACGTCACGCAGGCCGGGCAGTTCGGCGGCACGCTGACGATCCCCGGCATGCACCAGTACCACGACTGAGGACACGCCGAAGGGCCCGCGAACCGGGCCCTTCGGTGCTCCTCGTGCGGTCCGCCCGCAGGGGGTGGCTCAGCTGTCGTGGCCGAGGTGCAGGACGCGGACCATGTTGGTCGTGCCGACGACGCCCGGCGGGGTGCCCGCCGTCATGATCATCACGTCGCCCTCGTTGTAGCGCTTGAGCTTGAGCAGCTCCCGGTCGACGAGGTCCACCATCGCGTCGGTGTTCTCCGCGTGCGGGACGACGAATGTCTCCACGCCCCAGCTGAGGGTGAGCTGGTTGCGCGTGCCCGGCTCCTCGGTGAAGGCGAGGATCGGCTGCTCGGCGCGGTACCGGGAGAGCCGGCGGACGGTGTCCCCGGACTTGGTGAACGCCACCAGGGCCTTCGCGCCCAGGAAGTCGGCCATCTCGGCGGCGGCGCGGGCCACCGACCCGCCCTGGGTGCGCGGCTTCTTTCCCGGCACGAGCGGCTGGAGGCCCTTGGAGAGCAGCTCCTGCTCGGCCGCGATGACGATCTTCGACATCGTCTTGACGGTCTCGATCGGATACTGGCCGACGGAGGACTCGGCCGACAGCATCACCGCGTCGGCGCCGTCGAGGATCGCGTTCGCGACGTCGGACGCCTCGGCGCGCGTCGGCCGCGAGTTGGTGATCATCGACTCCATCATCTGCGTCGCCACGATCACCGGCTTCGCGTTGCGCCGGCACAGCTCCACCAGGCGCTTCTGCACCATCGGGACCTTCTCCAGCGGGTACTCCACCGCCAGGTCGCCCCGGGCCACCATGACGCCGTCGAAGGAGAGGACGACCTCCTCCATGTTCTCGACGGCCTGCGGCTTCTCCACCTTCGCGATGACCGGCACGCGGCGGCCGACCTCGTCCATGACGCGGTGCACGTCGCGGACGTCCTTCGCGTCCCGGACGAAGGACAGGGCGACCATGTCGCAGCCCATCCGCAGCGCGAACCTCAGGTCGTCGACGTCCTTCTCGCTCAGCGCGGGGACGTTGACGGCCGCACCGGGCAGGTTGATGCCCTTGTGGTCCGAGACGACGCCGCCCTCGATGACGATGGTGTGGACGCGCGGCCCGTCGACCTCGGTCACCTGCAGTGCGACGTTGCCGTCGTTGATGAGGATCGGGTCGCCCTTGGAGACGTCGGCGTTCAGGCCCTTGTAGGTGGTCCCGCAGATGGTCCGGTCACCGGGGACGTCCTCCACGGTGATGGTGAACTCCTCCCCCCGGACGAGCTCGACGGGCCCCTCGGCGAAGGTGCCCAGCCGGATCTTCGGGCCCTGGAGGTCGGCGAGCACGCCCACCGCGCGGCCGGTCTCCTCGCAGGCCTTGCGGAGCCGGGCGTACCGCTCCTCGTGCTCCCGCTGGGTGCCATGGCTCATGTTGAAGCGGGCCACGTTCATACCGGCCTCGATCAGCGTCTTCAGCTGATCGAAGGAGTCGACGGCGGGGCCCAGGGTGCAGACGATTTTGGAACGGCGCATGCGTGCGATCCTATCGTTTTGTTTAGAAGCCAAACGTACTGGGGGTGATCTGGCTCACCCGTTCGCGGCTGTGACCAGGGCATACGTCTGCGTGGCGATCTCCAGTTCCTCGTCGGTGGGGACCACCGCGACCGCGACCCGAGCGTACTGCGGCGAGATGAGCCGCGCCGTGGACGTCCGCTCGGCGTTCAGTTCCTCGTCCACCGCCAGGCCCAGCACCTCCAGACCCGCCACGGCCGCCCGCCGCACCGGAGCCGAGTTCTCCCCGACCCCCGCCGTGAAGGCCACGGCGTCGACGTGCCCCAGCACGGCCGTGTAGGCGCCCAGGTACTTCCGCAGCCGGTGCACGTAGATCGCGAACGCCAGCCGTGCCGCGTCGTCCCCGTCGTCCATCCGGCGGACGATCTCCCGCATGTCGTTGTCCCCGCACAGGCCGACGAGCCCGCTGCGCCGGTTGAGCAGGGTGTCCGTCTCGTCGACGCTCAGACCCGCCACCCGGGCGAGGTGGAAGATGACCGCCGGGTCGATGTCCCCCGAACGGGTGCCCATGACCAGCCCCTCCAGCGGCGTGAGCCCCATGGAGGTCTCCACACACCGCCCGCCCGCGACGGCGGAGGCCGAGGCGCCGTTGCCCAGGTGCAGCACGATCACGTTCACCTCGGAGGGGTCCTTGTCCAGCAGCTCGGCGGTGCGCCGCGAGACGTAGGCGTGCGAGGTGCCGTGGAAGCCGTAGCGGCGGATGCGGTGCGCGTCGGCCGTCGCCACGTCGATGGCGTACCGGGCGGCGTGCTCGGGCATCGTCGTGTGGAAGGCGGTGTCGAAGACGGCCACCTGCGGCAGACCCGGGTTCATCGCCCGGGCGACGCGGATGCCGCTGAGGTTGGCCGGGTTGTGCAGCGGCGCCACCGGCACCAGCCGTTCGATCTCCGCGAGCACGGCGTCGTCCACCACCGTGGGGCGGGTGAAGCTCCGGCCGCCGTGCACCACCCGGTGCCCGACGGCCGCGAGGTGCGGGGAGTCGAAGCCGAGACCGTCCGCCGCCAGCTCGTCGGCCAGGGCCTTCAGCGCGCTCCCGTGGTCCGGCGCGGCCAGGGCGCGTTCGCGCCGCGTGCCGTCGGCCGGGGTGTGCGTCAGCCGGGGCGCGGCCTCCCCGATCCGCTCCACCAGGCCCACGGCGAGCCGGGCGTGGTCGGCCATGTCCAGCAACTGGTACTTCACCGAGGAGGAACCGCAGTTGAGGACGAGGACGTGACGGGCGGTCATGCGGAGGTGCTCCCTTGCGACGGTGCGTCGGCGGTGGCCGACGCCGGGTCCGGCGGTGCGGCCCCGCGCTGCTGGGCCTGGATCGCGGTGATCGCGACCGTGTTCACGATGTCCTGCACCAGCGCGCCGCGCGAGAGGTCGTTGACCGGCTTGCGCAGGCCCTGGAGCACCGGCCCCACGGCCACCGCCCCGGCCGACCGCTGCACCGCCTTGTAGGTGTTGTTGCCGGTGTTGAGGTCCGGGAAGATCAGCACGGTGGCCCGCCCGGCCACCGGGGAGTCGGGCAGCTTCGTCGCCGCGACGGAGGGCTCGACGGCCGCGTCGTACTGGATCGGCCCCTCCACCAGCAGGTCCGGGCGCCTACCCCGCACCAGCTCGGTGGCCTGCCGGACCTTGTCCACCTCCGCGCCCGAGCCGGAGCTGCCCGTCGAGTACGACAGCATCGCGACGCGCGGCTCCACCCCGAACCGGGCCGCCGTCGCCGCCGACTGGATCGCGATGTCCGCGAGCTGCTCGGCGTCCGGGTCGGGGTTCACGGCGCAGTCGCCGTAGACCAGGACGCGGTCGGCCAGGCACATGAAGAACACCGACGAGACGATCGACGCGTCCGGCTTCGTCCGGATGATCTCGAACGCGGGCCGGATCGTCGCCGCCGTCGAGTGCGCCGCGCCCGACACCATGCCGTCGACCAGGCCCTCCTGCACCATGAGCGTCCCGAAGTAGGAGACGTCGGCGACGATGTCGTAGGCCAGCTCGCACGTCACCCCCCGGTGCGCGCGCAGCTGGGCGTAGATGTCCGCGAAGCGCTCCCGCAGCGGCGACGTCGCCGGGTCCACGACGCGGACGGTGGCGGCAGCCCCCTCGCCGCCCCACTCCGCCTCGTCCGTGCCCGGGAGGCGCAGCTCGACGCCCAGCTCGGCGGCGCGCCGGCGGATCGCCGTCTCGTCCCCGAGCAGCGTCAGGTCGCAGATGTTGCGGCGCACCAGGACCTCCGCCGCGCGCAGCACCCGCTCCTCGGTCCCCTCGGGCAGGACGACGTGGCGGCGGGCCGTGCGGGAGCGCTCGACCAGCTCGTGCTCGAACATCATCGGCGTCACCCGGTCGCTGCGGACGACCGCGAGCCGGTCGGTGAGCTGCCGGGTGTCGACGTGCGACTCGAAGAGGCCGAGCGCCACCTCCACCTTGCGCGGGCTGGCCGCGTTCAGCCTGCCCTCCAGCGAGAACAGCTCCACGGCGGTCGGGAAGGAGCCGCCGGGCACCGAGAGCACGGGCGTGCCGGGGGCGAGTCGCTCGGCCAGCGCCAGCGTCTCCTTGCCCGGGTGCTCGTCGAGGGTGAGCAGGACGCCCGCGATGGGCGGGGCGCCCGCCGAGTGCGCGGCGAGCGCCCCGACGACGAGGTCCGCCCGGTCGCCGGGGGTGATGACCATGCAGCCCTCGGTGAGGGCGGGCAGGAACGCGGGCAGCATCGCGCCGCCGAAGACGAAGTCCCGGCAGTCCCGGGCCAGCCCCGTCACGTCGCCGAGCAGCACCCGCGCGTCCAGGGCGTCCACGACCTGCCGGACGGTCGGGGCGGAGAGCGCCGGCTCCTCGGGGATGACGAAGACCGGCTCGGGCAGGTGCCGGCCCAGCCAGCGGGCCGCCTCGGCGGCGTGCCCGTTGCGGACGCGGTTGGCGATCATGGCCAGTACCTCGCAGCCCAGCGAGGCGTAGGCGTGGTGGGCGTTGCGCACCTCGGCGACGACCGAGTCCGCGCCACGGTCCAGCCCGGCGACGACGGGCAGCACGGGCGCGCCCAGCTCGTTCGCCAGCCGGGCGTTCAGCGACAGCTCGGCGGGCAGGTTCGTGTCGGCGAAGTCGGTGCCGAGGACGAGGACGGCGTCGTAGTCGGCGGCGATCTCGTGGTGGCGGTCGACCAGGCGGGATATCAGCTCGTCGGTGCCCCGGTCGGCCTGGAGGGCGGCGGCCTCGTCGTACCCGAGGCCGGTCATCGCACCCTGCGGCTGGCTCAGCCGGTAGCGGCTGCGCAGCAGGTCCAGCATCGGATCGGGGCCGTCGTGGGTGAGCGGCCGGTACACGCCGATCCTGCCGACCTGCCGGGTCAGCAGCTCCATCACCCCCAGCTCGACGACCTGGCGGCCGTCGCCCCGGCCGATACCGGTTACGTACACACTGCGGTTCACCCGTCAGCTCCCCTGGGTCTACGGTGCGGTGCGAGGACGTCCGTGCGGGAAGGGGGAAGTGGCCGCCGCGGCAGGCCCTCCCGCACCTTCCCGCAGGACGCGTACCCGCTTCCGGCCCGTTGTGACCTGCGTCTGCCTCGACGATACGCGCGCACCACGCGCGCCCGCACGTGCGGGCGCCGAGTCCGGCGCGACCGCTCCCGGGGTGTCCGGGTGCGGCGGGCGGCAGCATGCGGACGGTCACGCGGCCGTGCGTTCAGAACATGAAACAATCCCCCCGCCCAACGTCGGACCGTCCCCGATCAGGAGTAGCGATCACATGCGTATCGGAGTCCTCACCGCCGGCGGCGACTGCCCCGGCCTGAACGCCGTCATCCGTTCGGTCGTGCACCGCGCGGTGGTCGACCGCGGCGACACGGTCATCGGATTCGAGGACGGCTACAAGGGGCTGCTGGACGGCCGCTACCGCGAGCTGGACCTCAACTCCGTCGCGGGCATCCTCGCCCGGGGCGGCACCATCCTCGGCTCCGCCCGGCTGGAGCGCGGCCGGCTCGCGGAGGCGTGCGCGGAGGGCGAGGAGCTGCTCGGGCGGCTCGGCATCGACGCCCTCATCCCCATCGGCGGCGAGGGCACCCTCACCGCCGCCAGCATGCTCTCCCAGGCCGGGCTGCCCGTCGTCGGCGTCCCGAAGACCATCGACAACGACATCTCCGCCACCGACCGCACCTTCGGCTTCGACACGGCCGTCGGCGTCGCCACCGAGGCGATGGACCGGCTGAAGACGACGGCCGAGTCCCACCAGCGCGTGATGGTCGTGGAGGTCATGGGCCGTCACGCCGGGTGGATCGCCCTGGAGGCGGGCATGGCGGGCGGCGCGCACGGCATCTGCCTGCCGGAGCGGCCGTTCCAGATCGACGCGCTGTGCAAGATGGTCGAGGAGCGGTTCTCGCGCGGCAAGAAGTTCGCCGTGATCTGCGTGGCCGAGGGCGCCCGTCCGGTCGAGGGCACGATGGCCTACGAGAAGGGCGCCATCGACCAGTACGGCCACGAGCGCTTCACCGGCATCGGCAACCGGCTCGCCCGCGAGCTGGAGGACCGGCTCGGCAAGGAGGCCCGTCCCGTCATCCTCGGCCACGTCCAGCGCGGCGGCACGCCGACCGCCTACGACCGCGTCCTCGCCACCCGCTTCGGCTGGCACGCCGTGGAGGCCGCCCACCGGGGGGACTTCGGCATGATGACGGCCCTGCGCGGCACCGACATCGTCATGGAGCCGCTCGCCGACGCCACCCGCGAGCTGAAGACCGTCCCGCAGGCCCGCATGGACGAGACCGAAGCCGTCTTCTGACGCCCGCCCGCTCACCTCCGCACCGCACCACCAGCACCACCAGCTCCACCGGCACCACAGCGCGTCACCGCACGACCGCCGCCGCATCCGGCGTCCTGCCCCCCAACGGCGTGGGGCAGCCCCTTCCCCGCCACCCGGCCGCCGCGCCCGCGCCCGGCCCCGCGCCTCACCGGCGCCAGTGGTACACGTGCTCCGGCCGCCCCGCCCCGTAGCGCTGGGCCCGGTCCGCCAGCCCCTGCTCCGCCAGGTGCTCCAGATACCGCCGCGCCGTCACCCGGGACGTCCCCGTCAGGCCCCCCACCGCGCTCGCCGACAGCCCCTCCGCAGCGTTCCGCAGGTGGTCGACGACCGCCTCCAGCGTCCGGTTGCTCATGCCCTTCGGCAGCGGCCCGCCGACACTGCCGCGCAGCGCCGCGAAGGCCCGGTCCACGTCCTGCTGCGCCGGAGCCCCGCTGTGGGCCACCAGCCGCTCGCGGAACTCGGCGTACCGCTCCAGCTTGTCCCGCAGCGCCGCGAAGGTGAACGGTTTCAGCAGGTACTGGACGACGCCGTGCGCCACGACGGACCGCACGATCTCGACGTCCCGCGCCGAGGTGACGGCGATGACGTCGGTGAGGTCGCCCCGGGCCCGCAGCGCCCGGCACACCGCGAGGCCCGTCATGTCCGGCAGGTAGAAGTCCAGCAGCACGAGGTCCACCGGCTCGCGCGCGGTGCGGTCCAGGGCCTCGACGCCCCGGTGCACCGCTCCGACGGCGGTGAAACCCGGCACGCGCTCCACGAACTGCACGTGCGCGTCCGCGATGCGGGGGTCGTCCTCCACGACGAGGGTTCTGATCACGGTGCCTCGGTTCCCCGGCCCGCCGGGCCGGTACGCAGCCGCACGGTGAAGACCGCGCCGTCGCCGCTGTGCACGCCGACCTCACCGTCATACCGGTTGATGACCTGTTTGACCAGTGCGAGCCCGAGGCCCCGGCCCTGCCCAGCGCGCCCGCCGCCGCTGCCGTCGGGCGTCGCCTTGGTCGAGAAGCCCCGCCGGAAGATCGCGTCCAGGTGGGCGCCGTCCACACCCCGCCCGGAGTCGGCGACGCGCACCAGCAGGGCGCCGTCGCCCTCCGTGCGGGCGGTGACCCGCACGCGGCGCGGGGGCACGCCCGCGAGCGCGGCCTCGATGGCGTTGTCCACCAGGTTCCCCACGAGGGTGACCAGGTCGCGCGGGGCGATCCCGGTGGGCTCCACGGCGGTGTCGTCCGTCACGTCCAGCTCCACACCGCGTTCGGCGGCCTGGGCGGCCTTCCCCAGCAGCAGCGCCGCCAGCGCCGGTTCCTCCACCGCCCCCGTCAGCCGGTCGGTGAGCTGCTGCGCGGAGGCCAGCTCCACCGTCGCGAACTCCACGGCCTCCTCCGGGCGGCCCAGCTCCACGAGCGTCACGACGGTGTGCAGCCGGTTGGACGACTCGTGCGCCTGGGCCCGCAGCGCCTCGGCGAAGCCCCGCACGGACGCCAGCTCTCCGGCCAGCGCCTCCAGGTCGGTGTGGTCGCGCAGGGTGGTGACGGCGCCCAGCGGCCGGCCGTCCTTCTGGAACCGCTCCTGGTTCACGACCACCACCCGGTCACCGACGACGCACAGCTCGTCGTGCACGGGCGTGCCCGACGTCAGGATCCCGCCCAGGGGCGCGCTCAGCCCCAGCCCGGCCACGGGACGCCCCTCCGCGCCCTCGGGCAGGCCCAGCAGCCGACGCGCCTCGTCGTTGGCCAGCGTCAGCCGCCCGCCCGGATCGACGATGAGCAGCCCCTCGCGGACGGTGCGCAGCACGGCGTCGTGGTGCTCGTACAGCCGGGCGATCTCCGGTGCGCCGAGGCCGAACGTCTGCCGCCGCAGCCGTCGGCTGATGCTCCACGAACCGGCCCCCGCCATCACCAGTGCCCCACCGGACACGGCGCCGATCGGCGCCAGCCGCCGCCGTACGTCGTCCCCGATCTGCCCCTGGAGGATGCCGACGGACACCAGCCCCCGCACCTCGCCGCCCGCGTCCCGCACCGGCACCACCGCCCGTACCGAGGGCCCGAGCGTTCCCCGGTAGGTCTCGGTGACGACGCCGCCCTCCAGCGCCGGGGCGATCGTCCCGATGAACGGCCGGCCGAGGAGGCCCGGGTCCGGGTGCGAGTAGCGCGTGCGGTCGGGGGCCATGAAGACGACGAAGTCGGTGTCCGTGGCCGCCCGTACCGACTCCGCGAGCGGCTGGAGCGTCCGCTGCGGTGCCGGCCGGGCGTAGGCCTCCCGCACGCTCGGCAGCTCGGCCACACCCCGGCTCAGCGTGGTCACCTTGCGCTCGGCGTCCTCCTCGCTGTCGTCCCGCGCGTCGAGCACGACCAGGAGCGCGCCCGCCCCGACCAGCACGACGATCACCGCGAGCTGGAGGACGAACAGCTGCTGGGCGAGGCTCGGCCGGTTCCGCATCCCCGCATTCTGGCGCGGACGCCGCCCGAGCCGGACGCCGCCCGGCCAGCGCCGGTCAGAACCCTCCGCCGAAGTCGCCGCCGCCGAACCCGCCGACGTCCCCGCCGAACCCGCCGCCCCCGAAGTCACCGGGGGAGAAGTCGGAGCCCGAGACGTCGCCGCCCGCCGCGTCCGCCCCTCCGCCGTAGGCGTAGGCGCCGGGGCCCGCCATCATGCCGCCGAGCATGGTGCCCATGAGCAGCCCCGGCAGCAGGGCGCCGCCGAAGTAGCCGCCCGCCCAGGGCCCGTACATCGGCCCGGCGTTCCAGTAGGGCTGGGGGCCGCGGTCGGTCTGCACCATCCGGGAGTCGGGCTCCTCGCCCTCGGCGAGGCGTTCCGCGTCCGCCGCGCAGGCCGGGACCGAGCGTGTCGTCCCGCCCGGCGGCGCCCACCGCACGTCCGTGACGGACGGCCCGTGCCGGGGGTCGAAGAAGCACGGCTTGCGCTCCTCCTCCGGCAGCGGCGCCCCCGTGCGCCGGGCGTCGAGCGTGGCGAGCGCGAACCGGCCCTCGGCCAGCCGCTGCGTGACCGGCTGGACGTCGCGCGGCTCGCGCGCGACGGTCATGCCGTCCTTCGCCGCCTCGTAGGCGTCCAGGGCGCGGGTGTAGTCGGTGCGCATGGCGTCGTCCGCGCCCTGCTCGCCGGGCCGGAAGTCGAGCCGGTTGAGCTCCTCGCCGAACGCGGTGATGTCCTCGTCGACGACGACCCGCAGCTTCTCCAGCTCCGCGCGCCGCCGCTCCTCCTCGCGCCTGCGGGAGCGGCGGCGCAGGGCGTAGAAGCCGACGCCGCCCGCGAGAAGGAGTCCGCCGAGGGTCGCCAGCCCGGCCGCGCCCGAGCCCTCGGTGCCGCCCTCGTCCCACGAGGCCGGTGCGGTGCCGTCGGCCTGGGGCAGCGCCTCGTCCACGAAGGAGGTCAGCTGGGTGGTGGCGTCGTCGTGCTCCCGCTCGACGGCGCCCTCCAGGTTGGCCACGGCGTCGCGCGACATCACCTGGGAGTCGGCCCCGGCACTGAAGCCGTCGCCGAGCTGGACGGCGTACACGCCGGTGACGCCGGTGAGCGCCCGCAGGTCCGCCAGCACGGTGTCCGGGGGGAACTCCTCCGTCGCGGGCAGGACGGCGACGAAGACCGGCTTGTCCGCGTCCTCGATGCGGGCCTCCAGCCGGGCCTCCGCACCGGAGGACAGCTCCGACCGGGCCTCGGGGTGGACGTAGACCGGGTCCTGCCGCAGCTCCTCCGCCACGGCGCTCACCCCGTCCTGGGCGGGGGCCGCGCCGAGGGCGGGGACCGGCGCCGCGAGCAGCCCTGCGGCGAGCAGGCTCCCGCACAGCGCGCGGAGGGCGGTGGTGACGGAGGGCGTCATAGCGGTCTCCTCGGTACGGCTGGCCCCGCGCGCCCGCACCGGCCGCCTCCGGGGCCCTGCGTTCTCTCAAGGTAACGCGCCCGGCCCGGCGGTCGTTCCCGCGTCAGCCGCTGCCCCGCAGCGCGGCCAGGTGGGCCCAGAAGTGCTCGGTCACCTCGTCCAGGAACTGCCGCCCGGCGTCCACGGAGTTGCTGCCGGTCTCCGTCTCGGTGGAGATCCAGCTCAGGGAGGAGAAGCTGCGCTTGTGGAACTCGTCGTTCAGCCGCTCCAGGACGCGTTCGACCGTGGACCGCTCCAGGGTCGGCAGCAGCTTGTGCACCGGTTTCACGTACGCCTGCCAGCGCGACCCGGCGGCGCTGCGCAGGTACGCGCGCAGGGCGCCGTCCTTGCCGATCAGCTCGATGTGCGTCCTCGGGGAGAGATCCAGGGTGACGGCGAGCGTCGCGGCCTGCTGGTCGCTGCCGGTCCACCTCCCCGTCCGTTCGACCTCCGCGTACCGGGCCGCCGGCATCCCGATCCGGAGGGCGACGTCGGACAGGGCGACGCCCTTGAGCAGGCGGTACTCGTGCAGAGTGCGCGGAGTGCCCAGCAGATCGCCGGGGGCGCACCACAGGGCGCCCGCGAGAGCGGCCAGCTCCGTCTCGTCCGGGCTGGCCTCCTGGAGCTCCCAGGCGGCGATCGTCTCGGGGGCGGTCCGGAGCCCGAAGGCGGCCCACATGCCGTAGGAGACGTGCGCCGGCGTCATGCCGAGGGACTCCCGCAGACGGCGGGCCGCCGCGGCATCGAAGGGCGGTCGTGCGTGCATTCCGGTCACGTTAGGCCCGGTGACAGGGCGTGACCTACAGTGCGTTCACCCGAATCAACAAACTGTAGAAAGATCCAGTGGTCAGCGGCGGGTCTCTTCCTGTGGCGCGTCCTCGCGGTGGAGGAAGGTGTTCAGCAGGTCGCCGACGGGGTGGTCGGCCTCGTTGGGGTGGCGCAGGGCGAGGCCGGTGTCGATGGTGTAGCGGTTGCGGCGGCCCACGCGGGTCCGGGTCAGGTACCCGGCCTTCTCCAGGTCGGCCACGATGAGCTGCACGGAGCGTTCGGTGATGCCGATGCCGGTCGCGACGTCCCGCAGCCGCGCCTCGGGGTCGCGGGCCAGGCACACCAGGACGCGTGCGTGATTGGTCAGGAAGGTCCAGCTCTCGCCGCGGGTCGGGGGAACACTCATGGCCACAGGCTACGCGCTGTGGACGAAGTTTTATTAGCGAAAAATATTTCGCGTGAATCTTGACGCGCAAAACTGTTCGGGTGACGCTGGAGGTGTCGCACCGCCTCCCCGAAAGGGGCCCCACCCGTGAGCCTCTCCCTCGCACCTCACCCCGCGCCGCCCGCGCCGCCGCCCGGCCGCACCTCCCTCCCCCGGCCGGTCGCCGCCGTCCTCACCGACCACCCCGACGACGTGCGGGTGGCAGAACTCGCCGCGCGCGCGGCGACCGCCCGGGGCGTGCCGCTCCTGCTCATCTCCGTCCTGCCGCCCGAGCCCCCGAGGCCGGTCTCCGACCTCGACGCCCTCGCCGTGCTGAGCCGGGTCCTGCCGACGGTCGGCCGGGCGCGGATCGGCTACATCCCGGCCGTCTACCGGCCGCCCGAGGCCGACGTACGACCGGACCGCGGGCTGCGCGCGGCGACCGGGCTGCTGGACCTCGCCACCCGGCACCGTGCGCCCCTCGTGCACGCGTCCTGCGGCAACCCGGGGGGCGTCGACGCGCACACGCTCATCGAGGTCACCGCCGCCCGTGGCGTGCCGACCGTCCGCGCCGTGCCCCGGACGGTCGGCCCCTCGTCCCAGCGTCCGACGTGCCCCTGCGGCCCGGCCGGGGCCGCCCGGTACCGCGCCGACTCACCCGTGCTCCCCCCGAGGACCCCCTCACGATGAACGACCTCTCGTTCCCGGTCCCCCTGTGGGTGTGGGCCGCCGTCACGCTCGGCATCGGCGTGATGCTCGCCGTCGACCTGCTCGCCCACCGCGACAACCACGTCATCGGTTTCCGGGAGGCCGCGATCTGGAGCGCCGTCTGGATCGCGGCGGGCCTCGGCTTCGGCCTCGTCCTGTGGGCGTGGCAGAACGGTGAGGTGGCCTCCACCTACTACGCCGGGTACCTGATCGAGAAGGCCCTGTCCATCGACAACGTCTTCGTCTTCGCGCTGATCTTCTCGTTCTTCGCCGTCCCCGAGGCCTACCAGCACAAGGTCCTCTTCTGGGGGGTGATCGGAGCCCTCGCCGCCCGGCTGGTGTTCATCTTCGTCGGCGCCGAACTCCTCCAGGTGTTCTTCTGGACCGCCTACCTGTTCGGCGCGTTCCTGATCTGGACCGGCTGGAAGATGGCCTTCTCGAAGGACGAGGAGGTCCACCCCGACCGCAACCCGGTCGTCCGCCTGGTGCGGAAGGTCGTCCCGACCGACTCCCGCTTCCACGGGGACCGCTTCTTCATCCGCGTCGACGGACGCCGCGTCGCCACCCTGCTGTTCGTGGTGCTCGTCGCGATCGAGGCCACCGACCTGATCTTCGCGGTCGACTCCGTCGCCGCCGTCCTGGCCATCACCACCAACACCTTCCTGGTGTGGACGGCCAACGCGTTCGCCGTCCTCGGCCTGCGCAGCCTCTACTTCTGCCTGGCCGGACTCCTGCGCCGCTTCCGTTACCTGCACTACGGCCTGGCGGTTCTCCTCGTCTTCGCCGGCGTCAAGCTGATCCTGTCCGAGACCCCGGTGGGCAAGCTCCCGATCCCCCTCACCCTCGGCGTCATCATCGCCACCATCGCGGTCTCCATCGGCTGGTCCCTCGTCACCACCCGCGACGGGGACGGCCCGCCCACCACCGAGGACACCCCCGGTGCCCCGCACCACCCCGCCGACCCCGCCGACCCCAGCGCCGAACACCACCCGGAAGGACGCCCCACCTCATGACCACCCGCGCCCCGTCCTGCCCGGCGCGGTTCTGAACAGGGCGTGCCACCAGGCGCGGACCAGGAGCGTGAGCGCCGAGGCGGCGAGGAGCGCGGCCGTCACCAGCAGCCAGCGGCCGAGGAAGACGTCGTCCGGCAGGGCGGTGTAGGGCGTGAAATGGGGGACCCGGCCGAGGATCAGCGGGTACCAGATGAGCAGCAGGAGCCCGGAGAGGAACACCGGCACCCGCACGTGGTTGACCCACCGCCTGGGCGGACTGCGCAGCGCCGCGCCGCCCAAACGGTCCACGCCCGCGTACACCGGCAGGAACACCAGGTCATGGAGGAGGGCCGCGCCGACGAACCACACCAGGACGCCGACCGTGTCGCCGTCCAGCAGCCGCACACCCGCGTACAGCGTCACCGTCAGCGAGGCCAGCAGGAGCAGCAGGTGCAGCGGGGAGGCGCCGTACCAGCGCCGCAGCCGCCGCATCAGACCGCCCCGAACGTCAGCCGCGTGACCCACTTGGTGTTGTGCACGCCCGGCGCCGCGGGGACGATGACCCGCGCCGGGTAGCCGTGGTCGGGGGAGAGGTCGGCGCCGTTGACCCGCAGCGCGAGCAGGGACCGCTGATCGCCGACCTGGTTGCCGCGCAGGGCCGCCGAGCGGAACGCCCCACGGCTCTGCACCGATTCGACGAACACGCCCTCGTCCCTCCCGGCCCCGCCGACCAGCGCGCCCAGCCGGGCGAGCCGCACCCCGCTCCAGAGCTGGTCACCGGTGGACCAGCCCTCCACACAGGCGATGGGCAGCGCCGCCTCGTCCTGCGGCAGCGCGAGGAGCTGCGCCCGCGTGAAGACCCGCTCCCGCCCACCGGCCCGCACCACCAGCCGCCAGCCGTCCCCGAGCTCCTCGGGCCGGATGCCGACGGCGGCGGGCGTCTTGTTGACCTGGAAGCCGTTCGGCCCCGGCCCCGGGTCCTGGCCGCGCGGCGCGAACAGGGCCGTCCCCCGCAGGGAGCCGCCGATGCTCTGCCCCGCCGTCGTCACGAACAGCAGCAGCGAACCGGCCCCGACGAGACCCAGCGCGCCCCGTCGGGAGATCGTCGGAGCTGCCGGTGCCGGTGCCGCCAGCCCCTCCTCGTCCCCGACGTGCCGCCGCCCCCGCAGCGCCCGCACCATGACCGGTACACGGGTGGCGATGTGCACGACGAACGCGGCGATGAACACCCACGAGCCGTAGAAGTGCAGCGGATAGAACGAGCCCGGGAAGATGTACTCCAACTGCACGTTGAGGATCCCGGTCGCGAACACGAACAGCGCACCGCCCACCAGGAACAGCAGTGACAGCCGCTCCAGCGCGTGCGCCGCCGACCGCAGCGGCGGCCACACGAACAGGCGCGGCACGACCGACCACAGCTTGGCCAGCAGCACCGGCACCAGCACGATGCCGAGGGTGACGTGCACGCCCTGCGTGAGCCGGTACAGCCAGTGCGGGTCGGTGGGCCAGGCGAACAGGTAGAAGCCGAGCCACCCCCGGTCCGGCGTGGTGTCGTTGCCCCGCAGGTCGGGGTTGTACGCCGCGTACGACAGCAGCCCCGTCACGAACAGCACCGGAACGCCGACCAGCAGCACCGCCCCCAGCGCCGACGTGAACCGCACCCCGCGCACCGGGCTGCGCCAGAACTCCGGACGCGCCGGGCCCGGCGGAGGCTCCCGCAGCCGCTCCCGCAGCCGCGTGCCCGGTCCGCCCTTCGGATCGAACCGCGTCGCGCCCCGCCCTGACGGCATGTCATTCCGCTGCATCGCGTCCTCCGGCCTCGTCCCGCAAGGACGCTAGCCACCGCTCGGGGCCCCTCGGCGGCACGACACGTGGCGGTACGCTGACCGGATCACCCAGCAGAACGAGGGGACGAGGAGGTGAGACCCGTCAACGCCGTCGCAGGACGGGTGCTCCCGCCCCACCCCGCGTAGGAACGTGACCGCGTGAGCGCCCTTCGATACCGAAAGGCACGCCGTGCGCCTCTCCGAACCAGCCGTCCCACCCCTTCCCGGTCCACTCGTCGCCCGACTCCGCGCGGCCGGGTGCGTCTTCGCCGAGGACGAGGCCCGCCTGCTCCTCGCCACCGCCGAGGGGCCGTCCGCCCTCGCCCGCATGGTGGAGCGCCGCGTCGCCGGTGAGCCGCTCGAACACGTCCTCGGTCATGCCGAGTTCTGCGGACTGCGTATCGCCCTGGAACCCGGCGTCTTCGTGCCGCGCCGCCGCACCGAACACCTCGTCCGGCGGGCGCTGGCCGAGACCCGCCGGGCGGACGTCGTCGTCGACCTTTGCTGCGGCTCGGGCGCCGTCGCCGCCGCGCTCGCCGACGCCCTCGCCCCGGCCGAGCTGCACGCCGCCGACCTCGACCCCGCCGCCGTCCGCTGCGCCCGCCGCAACCTCGCCCCCTACGACGGCGCCGTCCACGAGGGCGACCTCTTCGCACCCCTCCCGCCCGCGCTTCACGGCCGCGTCGAGGTCCTGGCGGCCAACGTGCCCTACGTCCCCACCGGCGAGGTGGCGCTGCTGCCGCCCGAGGCCCGGCTCCACGAGCCCCGCGCGGCGCTCGACGGCGGCGGCGACGGGCTGGCCGTCCTGCGCCGGGTCGCCGCCGAAGCGGGAGAGTGGCTGGCCCCCGGCGGCCGGCTCCTGGTCGAGACCGGTGAACGCCAGAGCGCGGCGGCGGTCGCCGTCCTCGCCGGAGGCGGGCTGCTGCCGCGTGTGCACCACTCGGCGGACCCGCCCGCCACCGTGGTCAGCGCCCGGCGTCCGCCGGGCGGGTGACCCGTCGCCCGTCGACCACCCCCGTGTCCTGTCGCCCGTGCGTATCGTTGACCGTGCGGCTGCGCTGTGTGGCGCGGCGGGGAGGGAGCGGCACCGTGACCGTCGAACTGGCTGACAGGATCGAGATGGCCGACGACGACGCAGAAGAGCTGACGCTGGATGCGCTGTTCGAGCAACTGCTGCCCGTCCCCGAGGGCTACAAGGTCGAAATTGTCGAGGGGACAGTCCACATGTCCCCGCAGCGCCGCATCCACTGGAAGATCATCAGCAGGGTGCACCTTCAACTGGTCGAACACTTCGGTGACGATGAGAGCATCGATTCCGATGTCCGTTTCGACTTCCCCGGGCACCTGAACGGCTTCGCCCCCGACCTGACGAAGGCCAGGGAGGGGGCCGAGGCCGACGCCAAGGGGCGGCTGGCGCCGGAGGACCTGGAGTTCGTGCTGGAGGTCATCTCCAAGGGCACCGGGGTCAACGACTACGGGGTGAAGCTGCGGGCGTACGCGGCCGCCGAGGTGCCGGTCTACCTCATCGCCGACCCCTACGTCGGCCGCTGCCACCTCTACACCCACCCCAAGGACGGCGCGTACCGCACCGAGCTCATCGCCGACTTCGGTGAGCCCATCGACCTCACCCAGACCGACCTCGGCCTCGTCCTCGAAACGGACCGCTTCCCGCGCGAGTGACGGTCGCCGCTGTCCTCGGCCGATGTCCTCAGCCGAGGACGTCGGCCAGCAGCGCGGCCGTCTTCGCGACCAGGGCGTTGTCGTTCGGCCCCTCCGGCAGCGTCGGCTTCGTCGTCAGCACGGCCATGACGATCGGCGGTTTCCCCGGCGGCCGGACGACGCCGACGTCGTTGGCCACCCCGTAGTCACTGCCCCCACCCGTCTTGTCCGCCAGCACCCAGTCGTCCGGCAGCCCCGCCCCGAAGCGCGCGCCGTTGGTGGTGTTGGCCACCAGCCAGCCCGTCAGCCGTTCCCGGTCGCCCCGCGTGAGCGCGTCGCCCACGACGAGGCGCCCGTACGTCCGCCCGATGGCGCGCGGGCTGGTGGTGTCGGTGACGCGCCACGGCTCCGCCGAGTTCAGCTCGGGCTCCCAGCGGTCCAGCCGCGTCGTGCGGTCACCCAGCGAGCGGCTGAAGCGGGTCACGGCCGTGGGGCCACCCAGCTCACGCAGAAGCAGGTTCGCCGCGCCGTTGTCGCTCTCACTGACGGCGGCGGCGCACAGCGCCTCGACGGTCATCCCGCCGGACACGTTCTCCGCCCTGCTGGTGACGGGGGCGTACCCCGCCGCCTCGACGTACTCCAGGCGGTAGCGGATGCGCCGCGCCAGGAACTCCCCGTCGCGGTCCAGGTCTCGCAGGATCGCGGCGGCGGCGAGCGTCTTGAAGACCGAGCACATCGGGAAGCGTTCGTGCGCGCGGTGCACCACGGTCCTGCCGGTGGCCAGGTCGCGGGCGAACACCCCCAGCCGCGCGCTGTGCTCCCGCTCCAGCCGCCGCAGCTCCCGCACGACGGCCTCGCCGCCGCTCGGCGCCGCCGCCCGCGCCGTGCCGGCCGAGGCCGACGCCAGACCGGCGGCCAGGACCGTCCCCGCGCCCATCGCCATGACGGCCCGGCGGGCCGGTCGTACGTGTGCACTGGTCAAGGTCAAGATCGGCCTCCCTCTCGTGTGGATCTCCACCATCCAACACGCATACGACGCCGCCGTAGTTGCTCGGTGCCACCTCGGCGCGGCGCGCGACGGCGCGGCCCGTCAGTCCCCGTCGTCCCGCCCGAAGCGGCGGACGAAGCGGCGCTGCCAGGGCGTCTCGACGGCCCGGCGGTGGTAGTGGCGGCGCACGTAGGCCACGGCCTCGTCCGCCGGGACCCCGTCGAGCACGGCCATGCAGGCCAGCGCCGTACCCGTCCGGCCGACGCCGCCCCCGCACGCGACCTCCACCCGTTCCGACGCCGCGCGAGCCAGCGTCTCGGCGAACCGCACCCGCGCGCCGCGCGGGTCCTTCGGCAGCCGGAAGTCCGGCCACGGCACCCAGTCGGCCTCCCACGACGGGGACGGCGGCTCCTCGCCGAGCAGGTACAGCCCGAAGTCAGGAGACAGTCCCCCGGGCGGCCCGTGCCGCAGCCCCCGCCCTCGCAGCAGGACGCCGGACGGCAACCGCAGCACCCCCGCCGCGTCCGGCGCCCACGGGCCCGTGGACCCGCTCACCCCCGTGTGACGTCCATCAGAAACGCCGACCAGGCGTCGGACGGGAAGCTCAACGCCCCCCGCCCGGTGTCCTTCGAGTCCCGCACGTGCACGGTCGCGCAGGAGCAGGCCGCCACCTCCACGCATGCACCGCCGCTGGAGTCGCTGTAGCTGGATTTGAACCAGTGCAAGTCGATCACTGCTTCCACTCCTCCGCGGATTTTCGAATCAGCTCCAGCGATTGGTCAGGGCTGAGAGCTTGTGCGCGGATCATCGCATAGCGCTGCACCAACTCCGTTACGCGGTCCGGGGTCGTGATGAGCCGACTGTGGTGCTGCACTTCGAGGTGCACGACGTGCCGATGCTGCGGCGTGACGACGATGTGCATAGGTCCGGGCAGGCCAGCGTGAGAGCGGCGTGACCCTCTGTTCAGCGGAGTGATCTGGACGGTGACGTTGGGCGCCTCAGAAGCCTCAGCCAGGTGCTGCATCTGCTGGTACATGCACCTGCGGTCACCGACCTGGCGTTGAATCACGGACTCGTCCATGACCACCTCGATCAACGGGACTGGATTCCTGCGGCTGAGCGTCGACTTCCGGTCCATCCGTGCCTGCGTCAGCTGGTCGATTTCGTCGATCTCCAGGGGCGGGTAGCCGCACTCAAGCACAGCGCGCGCGTACTCCTCAGTCTGTAGAAGACCGTCAACCACCATGTTCTCGTAGGCAGCCACGCTGAGGGCCGTTTGTTCGAGCAGGGCGTAGTCCTTGAAGTGGGGTGGGTAGCGGTCGGCTTCCAGGTGCTGACCCAGCTTCGACAAGACCTGGCGTCCGTCGAAGAGTTCTCGGTCGAGGAGCGCGAGCATCTTCATGGTGACGCCGTCCTTGCAGGTCTCCAACTTGCTGATGGCCGCCGCCGTGTAGCCGATCCGCTGGCCGAGCTCCTCCTGGGACCACCCCTTCTCCTCGCGGGCCGAGCGCACCAGATCAGCAATGGCCCGGCGTGTACCGGAGGCTGACTCCCGCTGTTCTTCCGTCGCCATGGTTCTCCCCTTTCAACATGGCTCAACACGCCACAACCCGCGTTCGAGCAGGCTCGACAGTTGATCACCCGTCGAGTTCAGGTCATTACATAACGTAGGCGACCGCACTGACAGTGGTCCCGTGAACAGGGAAATGCGTGATCCGAACGTCCCGTGGGTGCCGCTGCTCGGAGTGCAGCTGCGCCTGGCGGGGGTGTACTTCGACGCCGTCCGGGTGCGGGGCCCGCTCGGGCGGCACATCGCTCTGCGGTTCGGCGAGCTGACCGGGGGCGATCCCGGCCCGGTGATCCTGGAGCGGGACGGGGAGCGGGCGGTGTACTTCCTCATCGCTTCCGGCAGCGGGGCGCGGCGGCGCTGGCCCGCCGGGGCGGAGCTGCTGACGAGTGGCGGCACCGCCCGTGACCCGCGCAGCAGCTACGTCGGGGTGCCCGCGCTGGCGGGCGGGACGTGGCCGCTGAGCTGGTACGCGCCGCCCTCGCCGGACGGCCGTCTGGTGCACACGGCGCTGCTGCACGCCGTGCTGTGGGCGGTGCATCGCGCCCGGTCAGGCGCACAGAGTGCGCCGGTCTCCCGCACCGACCCGTACGCCTGACCGGGCGCGCGCGGGCGTGGGGAAGCCGGGAGACTGTGGGGAGGGCGGACGTGCGGAGGAGGGCCTGCCGTGGTGTGGCGCACCGCTGAGGACGTCTACATCCACCATGTGCTCACCGGGCTGGTGGCGGGGGTCATCGTGCAGGACGCCCGGGGGCGGGTCGTCGCGGTGAACCGGCGGGCGCGGCAGCTGCTGGGTCGTTCGGTGCGCGAGATGATCGGGCGCGACGCGCACGACCTGCTGCACCGGGGCCCGGCCGGGGAGCCGTTGCCCCGCTCCCAGTGCCCGCTGATGCAGGCGTTCCTGGCCGGGCACCCCGAGCAGTTCGACCACCAGTGGTTCCAGCGTGGCGACGGGGAGCTGCTGCCCGTCGCGGGCATGACGATGCCGTACGTCTTCGAGGGGTCGCGGGAGGGGGCCGCCGTCGCGTTCTACGAGCGGGCGTGGGCCGCGCGGGGGCCTGATCCGGCGCCGCCCGACCACGTCGCCGCGCTCGCGGACCTGGCGGACCGGTTGGCGCTGGTCTCCGAGACGACGGCGGTGCTGACCTCCACGCTGGACCTCCAGGAGGCGCTGCGGCGCCTGGTGCGACTGGCCGTCCCCCGTTTGGCGGACTGGGCGGTGGTGGATCTGATGAGTGAGACGGGCGCCCTGCAACGGGTGGCCGTCGTGCACATGGAGAACGGTCGGCACGTGGAGGTGGCGGAGCTGGCGGGTCCGATGCCGCCGCTGCAGGAGTCCTCCCGCAGGCCGCTCTCGCGGGTGCTGCGCGGCGCCACGGCCTCGCTCCTCGTGGACCGGAGCGACTACGTCGGCCCACCGGACTCAGACCTCGCGGCGGTGCAGCACGACCTCTTCGGCCGGATCGGGATGCGCTCGGCGATCATCGCGCCGCTGCCGGGGCCGCGCCGGGTGCACGGTGCACTGACGCTCGCCCGCACCGACAACCCGAAGCCCTACGACGCCGCCGAGCTGGCCCTCGTCGACGACATCTCCCGCCGGGCGGGACTGGCCGTGGACAACGCGCAACTCTACGCCGGTCAGCAGCGGGTGTCCGAGACGATGCAGCGGCACCTGCTGCCGCGCCCGCCGGACGTGCCGGGGCTGGAGATGGAGTGCCGGTACCGGGCGGCGCCGCAGGCGTCACGCGTCGGCGGCGACTGGTACGACGCCTTCCGGCTGCCGGACGGCGCCACGGCGCTGGTGATCGGCGACATCCTCGGCCACGATCTCCAGGCCGCCGCCTGCATGGCGCAGGTGCGGAACATGCTGCGGGCCTTCGCCTGGCAGGAGGCCGACGGGCCGAGCGTCACCGTCGACCGGCTGGACCGCTCGCTGGTGCACATCAGCGAGGCCGAGACGGCGACCCTCGTCTTCGCCCGGCTGACCCCCGACGGTCCGGACGGCGCCTGGCGGCTGCGCTGGACGAACGCCGGGCACCCGCCGCCGCTCCTGCTGGACGGAGCCGGCGGCGCACGACTGCTGGAGGAGGGCAGCGGGCTCCTGCTGGGCACCGAACTGGACGTCGAGCGTACGGACGCCGTCGTCGACCTGCCGCCGCGCAGCACCGTCGTCCTGTACACCGACGGGCTGGTCGAGGCCCGGGATCTGCCGGTCGACGAGGGGCTGGAGCTGCTGACGCGGCACGCCACCGAACTGGCGCACCTGCCGCTGGACGCGTTCTGCGACGAGCTGCTGCGCCGGTCACGACCGGCGGCGGAGGAGGACGACGTCGCCCTGCTGGCGCTGCGGGTGCCGCCCGACGGCACCCGGCCCTGACCCCGGCCGATGTCAGGGCCGGTGCCAGGGCCGGAGTCGGGGCCGGGCGGGGACATCCGGGCCGGGCCGCCCGCCTGCACGGCGGTCAGCCGTGCTCGTCGAGCCGGAAGCCGACCTTGAGGCCGACCTGGTAGTGCTCCACCCGGCCGTCCTCGATGTTGCCGCGGATCTGGGTGACCTCGAACCAGTCCAGGCCGTGCAGGGTCTGTGCCGCGCGGCCGAGACCGTTGCGGATCGCCGCGTCCAGCCCCTCGTGCGAGGTGCCGACGATCTCCGTCACCCGGTACGTGTGCTCGCTCATGGACCGTCCTCCCGTCGGGGTGTACCTCCCTCCCCACGGTGCCCCAGCGGGGGACGGTCCGCGAGCCGGGCCCAGGCCCCGGGCTCAGGCCCCGGGCTCAGGCTGGCCGCAGCCAGAGTGTGGCCAGCGGCGGCAGGGTCAGCGCGATGCTGGACGGCCGCCCCTGCGCCGTGACCGGTTCGCTCCTCACCGTCTCGGGCACCTCCACCCCGGAGCCGCCGTAGCGGGCGGCGTCGGTGTTGAGCGCCTCCCGCCAGGCCGGGACGCCGTCCGGCACGCCGAGGCGGTAGGCGTGCCGCACGACGGGGGAGAAGTTGCTGACGGCCAGCAGGGGCGTGCCGTCGGCGGCGAATCGCAGGAAGGCGAAGACGTTGTCGTCGGCGGCGTCGGCCTCGACCCAGGCGAACCCGGCCGGTTCGGTGTCCCGTTCCCACAGGGCGGGGGTGGCGGTGTAGGCGGTGTTGAGGTCCCGCACCAGGTCGCGGACGCCCGCGTGGTCGCCCCGGGCCGAGTAGCCCGGGTCCAGCAGCCACCAGTCGGGCCCCTGCTCCTCGGACCACTCCGCCCCCTGCGCGAACTCCTGCCCCATGTACAGCAGTTGCTTGCCGGGGTGGGCCCACATGTAGCCGAGGTAGGCGCGGTGGTTGGCCCGCTGCTGCCACCAGTCGCCGGGCATCTTGGCCACCAGGGCGCCCTTGCCGTGGACGACCTCGTCGTGCGAGATGGGCAGGACGTAGTTCTCGCTGTAGGCGTACACCATCGAGAAGGTCATCTCGTTGTGGTGGTACTTGCGGTGCACCGGCTCCTTGGAGACGTAGACCAGCGAGTCGTGCATCCACCCCATGTTCCACTTCAGCCCGAAGCCCAGCCCGCCGACGCCGTGGGGCCCGGTCTCGTGGGTGGGGCGGGTGACGCCGTCCCAGGCGGTGGACTCCTCGGCGACGGTGACCACGCCGGGGCAGCGCCGGTAGACCGTCGCGTTCATCTCCTGAAGGAACCGGACCGCGTCCAGGTTCTCCCGGCCGCCGTACTCGTTGGGCGACCACTGGCCGTACTCGCGCGAGTAGTCCAGGTAGAGCATGGAGGCGACGGCGTCGACGCGCAGTCCGTCGATGTGGAACTCCTCGCACCAGTACACGGCGTTGGCGACGAGGAAGTTGCGCACCTCCGTGCGGCCGTAGTTGAACTCCAGCGTCCCCCAGTCCGGGTGCTCGGCGCGCTGCGGGTCGGGGTGCTCGTACAGTGCGGTGCCGTCGAAGTGGGCCAGCGCCCAGTCGTCCTTGGGGAAGTGGGCCGGGACCCAGTCCATCAGGACGCCGATGCCCGCCCGGTGCAGCGCGTCCACGAGGTACCGGAAGTCGTCGGGCGAGCCCAGCCGCGCCGTGGGCGCGTAGTAGCCGGTGACCTGGTAGCCCCACGATCCGCCGAACGGGTGCTCGCACACCGGCATCAGCTCGACGTGGGTGAAACCGAGGTCCTTGACGTAGGCGGGCAGCTCCTCGGCCAGCTCGCGGTAGCCGAGGCCCGGCCGCCAGGAGGGCAGGTGCACCTCGTAGACGGAGAACGGCGCCTCGTGCACCGGACGCTCCGTCCGCCGTGCCAGCCACTCCGCGTCGCCCCACGCGTAGTCGGACGACGTCACGACGGACGCGGTGTTCGGCGGGCACTCGGTGCGGCGCGCCATCGGGTCGGCGCGCAGCCCGTGGGTGCCGTCGGCGCGCAGGATGTCGAACTTGTAGCGCGTGCCCTCGCCGAGGCCCGGCACGAAGAGCTCCCACACGCCGCTGGCGCCCAGCGACCGCATCGGCTGGCTCGTGCCGTCCCAGTAGGTGAGGTCCGTGGCCAGCCGCACGCCGCGCGCGCTCGGCGCCCACACGGTGAAGCGGGTGCCGGTGACCCCGTCCACGGTGAGGGGGTGGGCCCCGAGCGCCTGCCACAACTGCTCGTGCCGTCCCTCCTGGATGAGGTGCAGGTCCAGCTCGCCCAGGGTGGGCAGGAAGCGGTAGGGGTCCTCGGTCTCCACGACGGCGCCGCCGTCGTAGGCCACGCGCAGCCGGTAGGCGGGCAGGCCGTCCTCGGGCAGCGCCTCGCGCGGGAGGAGGCCGCAGAAGAGGCCGTCCGCCTCGTGCGGCAGCTCGGCGGCGCCGGAGGCCGTCAGCACGGTCACGCTCCGGGCGAAGGGCCGCAGGGCGCGCACGACGACGCCGCCGGTCACCGGGTGGGCGCCGAGCACCGCGTGCGGGTCGTGGTGGGCACCGTCGACGAGCCGCCGCCGTTCCTCCTCCGCGAGAGCGGGGGCCGGCCGGACGGTGAGGGCCTGGGCGGGTGCCTCCCCGGCGACCGGGTGGCGGGGCCGGGGCGTGGACTGCTGACCCGACGGCGCGGCCGGGGGAGCGGCGCGGAAGGTGTCGGGAACCTCGGGGCGGGGGGTCACGAGAGCGTCCTCCTGGGGGCGTGCGGGGTCTGCGCGAGACGACGGATCGCGGCGAGCGGGATGGGCAGCCAGTCGGGGCGGTGGTGGGCTTCGTACAGCACCTCGTAGACGGCCTTGTCCGTCTCGTAGGCGCGGAGCAGGACGGTGTGCTCACGGGGGTCGGAGCCGCTGCCCTCGGCGTAACCGGCGCAGAACGCGTCCCGGTTGACCTCGGCCCAGCGGCGGGCGGCCGGGGTGGCGCCGCGCTGGCAGGCGGCGTAGTCGAACGAGCGCAGCATCCCGGCGACGTCCTGGAGCACCGGCTGGGGGCGGCGCCGCTCGGCGAGCTCCTTGGCGGGCTCGCCCTCGAAGTCGATCAGCGACCACCGTCCGCCCGCACCGCCGTCGGGGGTGCGGAGCACCTGGCCGAGGTGCAGGTCGCCGTGGATGCGCTGGACGGGGCAGGCCGCGCCGGTGCGGGACAGGTCGTCCACGGCGTCGAACGCGTCCCGCAGCCCGGCCCGGTAGGGGCGCAGCTGCGGCACGGCGTCGCAGGCCTCCTTCAGCCGGGTCGCCATGTCCCCGGCCAGCGAGGCGAGCGGCGAGCCGCGCAGCTCGGTCGTGGGCAGGGCGGTGGCGAGGGCGATGTGCACCTCGGCCGTGGCCCGGCCCAGGGAGCGGGCCGCGCCGGTGAAGTCCGCCCCGCGGTGGAGGGCGTGCAGCGCCAGCCGCCAGCCGTCGCTGGAACCGGACAGGTACGGCTGGAGGACGCCGAGGGTGACGGGGTCCTCGGCCTCCGCCTCGAACCAGGCGACGGGGGCGGGGACGCGGGTGCAGCCGGTGCGGGCCAGCGCCAGGGGCAGTTCCAGGTCGGGGTTGAGCCCGGGGCTGACGCGGCGGAACAGCTTGAGGATGAACGTGTCGCCGTACACCAGCGAGGAGTTCGACTGCTCCGTCCGCAACGGCCGGGCCGGCAGCCCGGCGGGGATGGCGGCGCCCTTCTCCCGCACGAAGCGCAGCGCCCCGAGCGTTCCCTCGGTGCGCAGCCGCTCCAGCAGGACGCCGGTGAGCCGGTCGTCGGGGAAGGCGTCGTAGACCGCGAGCCCCGCCAGCGGGCCGCACGCGGGCCGCCCGATGAGGGCGGGCGTCAGCGAGGGCGGCAGGCCGGGACGGACCCCGAGCAGCAACTGGTAGCAGTCGGCGCTGCCGCCCTGGTGCGCGGAGACGAGCAGGTGCAGCAGCCCGGGCGCGCCGGCCGTACGGCCACCCCCGGCGCAGGGCAGCAGCTCGGTCGCCGCCGCGAGGGACAGTCCGTCCAGGGGTCGTCCCTTCCCGGCGAACCAGCGCTGCCGGGGCAGCCACCGGGTCAGTATGGGACTGAGGGAGCGCAGGAGATCAGAGCCCGCCCCGCCGCCCCCGAACAGAGCGGTGCGGGGCGAGGAGCCGTCCGGCGTGGCGGTCATGACGTCCTTCCCCCGGGCACACGAAACGTACGCGAAGTGTCCCGGTTTGCGGCAGGGTGTGTCCGGCTGTGCGGGACGTGTTGAGGGGAGATCGACCGTGCGGCGGAGCGGAGTGCCGGGCCGCACAGGTCCTTCTCCATGTGCCCGGGGCGGCCCGGGGGAAACCCGCCGGGCCGCCCTGGGGGTGCACCTGTCGCGCCGTCAGCGCAGGGGGGAGGTGGGACGGACCGGGGGGCCGGGGTACTCCGGCCCGACCGGCGCGGCCGGGGGCACCGACTCGGCGGAGCGGGTCAGCTCCGGAGCCGTCTCGGGGGTGGGCCGACGGCGCAGCCGGAACCAGTAGAACCCGTGCCCCGCCAGCGTCAGCAGGTACGGCAGGTCACCGATCGCCGGGAAGCGGACCCCGCCGATCAGCTCCACCGGGTGCATGCCCCGCCACGTCCGCAGGTCCAGCTCGGTGGGCTGCGGGAAGCGGGAGAAGTTGTTGACGCACATCACCAGGTCCTCCTCGCCGCTGGGCAGCCGCACCTCCCTGAGGAACGCGAGGACGGCCGGGTTGGTGGAGGGCAGTTCGGTGTAGTCGCCGAGCCCGAACGCCGGGTTCTGCTTGCGGATCTCCACCATGCGGCGGGTCCAGTGCAGCAGCGAGGACGGCGAACTCATCGACGCCTCGACGTTGGTGACCTGGTACCCGTAGACCGGGTCCATGATCGCCGGGAGGAACAGCCGACCCGGATCGCAGGAGGAGAAGCCGGAGTTGCGGTCCGGCGTCCACTGCATCGGCGTGCGCACGGCGTCCCGGTCGCCGAGCCAGATGTTGTCGCCCATGCCGATCTCGTCGCCGTAGTAGAGGATCGGCGAGCCCGGCAGGGACAGCAGCAGGGCGGTGAACAGCTCGATCTGGTTGCGGTCGTTGTCGAGCAGGGGGGCCAGGCGTCGCCGGATGCCGATGTTGGCCCGCATACGCGGGTCCTTGGCGTACTCGGCGTACATGTAGTCCCGCTCCTCGTCCGTCACCATTTCGAGGGTCAGCTCGTCGTGGTTGCGGAGGAAGATGCCCCACTGGCACCCGGAGGGGATGGCCGGGGTCTTGGCCAGGACCTCCGAGACGGGGTAGCGGGACTCCCGCCGCACCGCCATGAAGATGCGCGGCATGACGGGGAAGTGGAACGCCATGTGGCACTCGTCGCCGCCCTTGGCGTAGTCGCCGAAGTAGTCGACGACGTCCTCCGGCCACTGGTTGGCCTCGGCGAGCAGCACGGTGTCCGGGTAGTGGGCGTCGATCTCGGCCCGCACGCGCTTGAGGAAGTCGTGCGAGGCGGGCAGGTTCTCGCAGTTGGTGCCCTCCTCGGCGTACAGGTACGGCACGGCGTCCAGCCGGAAGCCGTCGATGCCGAGGTCGAGCCAGAACCGCAGGGCGGAGATCATCTCCTCCTGCACCGTCGGGTTCTCGTAGTTGAGGTCCGGCTGGTGGGAGAAGAACCGGTGGAAGTAGTACTGCTTCCGTACCGGGTCGAAAGTCCAGTTGGACTGCTCGGTGTCGACGAAGATGATGCGCGCGTCGGCGTACCGCTTGTCGTCGTCCGCCCAGACGTAGTAGTCGCCGTAGGGCCCGTCCGGGTCCGTGCGGGACTGCTGGAACCACTCGTGCTGGTCGCTGGTGTGGTTCATCACCATGTCGATGATGACGCGGATGCCGCGCTGGTGGGCGGCGTCGACGAACTCCACGAAGTCGGCGAGGTCGCCGAACTCCGGGAGGACGGAGGTGTAGTCCGAGACGTCGTAGCCGCCGTCGCGCAGGGGCGACTTGAAGAACGGCGGCAGCCACAGGCAGTCGACCCCCAGCCATTGCAGGTAGTCGAGCTTGGCGGTGAGACCCTTCAGGTCCCCGATGCCGTCACCGTTGCTGTCCTGGAACGAGCGGACCAGGACTTCGTAGAAGACGGCTCGTTTGAACCACTCGGGATCGCGGTCCTTCGCGGGTGTGTCCTCGAAGGTGTCGGGGACGGGCTCATTGACGCTCATCGTTGGGTGACCCTCCGGTCGGTGAGGACGGTCGCAGGGTCAGGACGTGCGCGGGTGCCGGTGAACCGGGTCGTCCAGGCTCCAGCCGCACGTAGTTGTCCCTGCCCCAGTGGTAGGTCTCGCCGGTGAGCTCGTCGCGCACCGGGAAGAGCTCGGCGCCGCGTTCCTGAGCGGCGGTCAGCCCGAGCTTCCCCATATCCAACGACACGGTCGCTTCGTGGGTGTGGTACGGATCGAGGTTCACCACGACCAGCACTGAGTCGGCGTAGGGCTCGATGCTGCGCTTGGAGTAGGCGATGATCTGGTCGTTGTTCGTCCGGTGGAAGTGCAGCGAGCGGAGCTGCTGCAGCGCCGGGTGCCGGCGGCGCAGCCGGTTCAGTGTCGTGATCAGCGGCGTGATCGAGCGTCCTTCCCGTTCGGCGGCCGCCCAGTCGCGGGGGCGCAGCTCGTACTTCTCCGAGTTCAGGTACTCCTCGCTGCCCTCCTTCACCGCCGTGCTCTCGCACAGCTCGTAGCCCGCGTAGACCCCCCAGGTGGGGGAGAGGGTGGCCGCGAGCACCGCCCGCACCTCGAAGGCCGCGCGCCCGCCGTGCTGGAGGTACGCGTGCAGGATGTCGGGCGTGTTGACGAAGAGGTTGGGCCGCATGTAGGCGGCCGTCTCCTGCGACAGCTCCGTCAGGTACTCCGTCAGCTCGCGTTTGTCGTTGCGCCAGGTGAAGTAGGTGTACGACTGCTGGAAGCCGATCTGGGCGAGCGCCCGCATCATGGCGGGACGGGTGAACGCCTCGGCGAGGAAGATGACGTCCGGGTCGGTGCGGTTGATCTCGGTGATCACCTTCTCCCAGAAGCGCACGGGCTTGGTGTGCGGGTTGTCGACGCGGAAGATGCGCACGCCCTGTTCCATCCAGAAGCGCAGCACCCGCTGCGTCTCGTTCACCAGGCCCCGGTAGGCCTTGAGGCCGTTGTCGAAGTGGATCGGGTAGATGTCCTGGTACTTCTTCGGCGGGTTCTCGGCGTGGGCGATGGTGCCGTCGGCCCGTTTGCGGAACCACTCGGGATGTTCGGTGACCCACGGGTGGTCCGGGGAGGCCTGGAGCGCGAAGTCCAGGGCGACCTCCATGCGCAGGTCCCGCGCCGTCTCCACGAAGTGGGCGAAGTCGGCGAAGGTGCCGAGGTCGGGGTGGATGGCGTCGTGCCCGCCCTCGGCGGAGCCGATGGCCCACGGCGAGCCCACGTCGCGCGGGCCGGGCTCCAGGGTGTTGTTGCGTCCCTTGCGGTAGGAGGACCCGATGGGATGGATGGGCGGCAGGTACACGACGTCGAAGCCCATCGCGGCCACGGCCGGGAGCCGTTCCGCGGCGGTGCGCAGCGTCCCGGAGCGCTGCGGCTCGCCGTCGGGACCGACGACGGCGCCCTCGGAGCGGGGGAAGAGCTCGTACCAGGAGCCGACGAGCGCCCGGCGCCGCTCCACCTGCACCGGCATCGACCGCGAGGCGGTGACCAGCTCCCGCAGCGGGTGCCGTCGCAGCACCTCGGCCAGCTCCTCGTGCTGGGCGGCGGCGAGCCGTCGCGCGTCGCTGAGCGCGGTGTTGCGCAGGGCGTCCACGACGTCCAGCACGACGGCCCGGCCCTCGCTCTTGGGCACCTCGGCCGCCGCCTTCTCCAGCAGCTGGGCCCCTTCGGCGAAGGTCAGCTCGACGTCGACCCGCGCGGGCACCTTGACGCCGGCGTGGTGCAGCCACGTACCGACGGGGTCGCTCCACGCCTCCACCACGAACGTCCAGCGGCCCTCGGCGTCCGGCGTCACCTCCGCACCCCAGCGGTCGGTGCCGGGGGCCAGCTCGCGCATCGGCGTGTACGGGCCGCCCCGCCCGGTCGGGTCGCGCAGGACGACGTTGGCGGCCACCGCGTCGTGCCCCTCCCGGAAGACGGTGGCGGACACCTGGAAAGTCTCGCCGACCACCGCCTTCGCGGGCCGGCGCCCGCACTCGACAAGCGGTTGGACGTCCAGGACGGGAATGCGACCGATCATGGGGCTCTCACCTGTGGTCGATATCGGGAGCAAAGAGGGCGTTCGTACTTTGTATCCGCTTTGCGGGTCCAGGAGGCCGTGCGGGCATGACCGCTCCTGTCCGCGTTCACTCGGCCGGGGGTCTCGTCGCGCAGGTGGATTACCTGCCCACCCGTTCCCCTCGCTTACCCCGAAAAGGTGAACTACTCGTAGGTATGCGCCAACTGAGCGTGATCAGCGGCGTCCTCCGGTCGGGGGAACGCCCCCGCCCGCCGCCCGGACGGCCCCCGCGTCCTTTCGGGTGGCCGGTGTGGCCGGGCGTTTCGCGGCCGGGCGGCGGGCTCGGCACCCCCCGCGGCCACCACAGCCACCCCGGCCGCCACGGACGGCGCACCGGGGCGTCTTCGGGTGTGCGACCGGCGCACACGGGGCGCAGACAGGGCGTGAGACGGGTGGACTCGGCGCGCAAACGCCCGCGCGCCCGCGCGATCCCCCGTGCCGCCCGGCTACGGTCGAACCGTGAAGGCCATTCGTCGTTTCTCCGTACGTCCCGTCCTTCCCGAGTCCCTACGACCCCTCGGCGACCTGGCGCGCAACCTGCGCTGGTCCTGGCACCCCGAGACCCGCGAGCTGTTCCGGTACGCCGATCCGGAGGGCTGGCGGGCGGCCGGCGGCGACCCGCTGCGGCTCCTCGGGTCCGTGTCGGCCGGCCGGCTCGCGGAACTCGCCCAGGACCGCCGCTTCCTGCGGCGGCTCAAACTGGGCGCAGGCGATCTGAACGACTACCTGACCGAGCCGCGCTGGTACCAGAGCGCCGACGACGAGCTGCCCGCCGCCATTGCCTACTTCTCGCCCGAGTTCGGCATCACCGCCGCGCTGCCCCAGTACTCCGGCGGCCTCGGCATCCTCGCCGGGGACCACCTGAAGGCGGCCAGCGACCTCGGCGCCCCCCTCGTCGGCGTCGGACTGCTCTACCGGCACGGCTACTTCCGGCAGTCCCTCTCCCGCGACGGCTGGCAGCAGGAGAGCTACCCGGTGCTCGACCCCGACGAGCTGCCCCTGGAGCTGCTGCGCGAACCGGACGGCGCGCCCGTCGACGTCGTCCTCACCCTCCCCGGCGGCCGGGCGCTGCACGCCCACGTCTGGCTGGCCCGCGTCGGCCGCGTCCCGCTGCTGCTGCTCGACTCCGACGTCGAGGACAACGCGCCCGGCGAACGCGACGTCACCGACCGCCTCTACGGGGGCGGCCGGGAGCAGCGGCTGCTCCAGGAGATGCTCCTCGGCATCGGCGGCGTCCGCGCGGTGCGGGCCTACTGCCGCCTGACCGGGCACCCGGAGCCGGAGGTCTTCCACACCAACGAGGGCCACGCCGGGTTCCTCGGCCTCGAACGCATCCGCGAGCTGAGCGACGCGGGCCTGCCGTTCGACGCCGCGCTGGAGGCCGTCCGCGCCGGGACCGTCTTCACCACCCACACCCCCGTCCCGGCGGGCATCGACCGCTTCGACCGCGACCTCGTCGCGCGCTACTTCGGCGACGACGGCGAACTCCCCGGCGTCGAACCGGCCGACGTCCTGGCCCTCGGCACCGAGACCGCCCCCGGCGGCGACCCCGAGCTGTTCAACATGGCCCTGATGGGGCTGCGGCTCGCCCAGCGGGCCAACGGCGTCTCCACCCTGCACGGGGACGTCAGCCGGCAGATGTTCGCCGGGCTGTGGCCCGGGTTCGACGCCGCCGAGGTGCCCATCACCTCCATCACCAACGGCGTCCACGCCCCCACCTGGGTCGCCCCCGAGGTCACCGACCGGGCGCCGAGGCTCTCCGACGGCGAGCTGTGGGACCTGCGCCGCACGCTGCGCGAACAGCTCGTCGAGGAGGTGCGCCGGCGGCTCCACGACGCGTGGCGCGAACGCGGCGCCGCCCGAGCCGAGCTGGGCTGGATCGACCACGTCCTCGATCCCGACGTCCTCACCCTGGGCTTCGCCCGGCGCGTCCCCTCCTACAAGCGCCTCACCCTCATGCTGCGCGACCGCGACCGGCTGCGGAACCTGCTCCTCGACCCTGACCGGCCCGTCCAGCTCGTCGTCGCCGGCAAGGCGCACCCGGCCGACGACGGCGGCAAGCGGCTCATCCAGGAACTCGTGCGCTTCGCCGACGACGTCCGGGTGCGCCACCGGATCGTCTTCCTGCCCGACTACGGCATGGCCATGGCGCAGAAGCTCTACCCGGGCTGCGACGTCTGGCTCAACAACCCGCTGCGTCCGCTGGAGGCGTGCGGCACCAGCGGCATGAAGTCCGCGCTCAACGGCGGCCTCAACCTCTCCGTGCTCGACGGCTGGTGGGACGAGTGGTACGAGCCGGACTTCGGCTGGACCATCCCCACCGCCGACGGCCCCGGAGCCGACCCCGACCGCCGGGACGCCATCGAGGCCGCCGCGCTCTACTCCGTTCTGGAGGAGCAGGTCACCCCCTGCTTCTACGACCACCCCGACCGCTGGCTGGAGATGATCCGCCGGACGCTCACCCGGCTCGGCCCGAAGGTGCTGGCCGAGCGGATGGTCCGCGACTACACGCAGCGGCTCTACGCGCCCGCCGCCCACGCGCACCGCGCGCTGGACCCGGCGGCCGAGCCCAGCGCCTCGGCGGGGCTCGCGGCGTGGAAGGACCGCGTGCGCACCGAGTGGCCGCAGGTGCGCGTCGACCACGTCGAGGCCGCCGGGCCCGCGTCCGACTCCCTCGAACTGGGCGGCTGCCTCACCCTCCGCGTCCGCGTCACCCTCGGCGGGCTGGAGCCGGGGGAGGTGGAGGTGCAGGCCGTGACCGGCCGGGTGGACCACAACGACACCATCACCGACCCCGAGACCGTCGTCCTCAAGCCGGCCGGACGCCCCGACCTCGGCGGCAGCCGGCTCTACGAGGGGGAGCTGGCCCTCGACCGGACGGGACCGTTCGGCTACACCGTCCGCGTCCTGCCCACGCACCCGCTCCTCGCCGGGCCCACGGAGCTCGGCCTGGCGGCGCTCCCGCCCGCCTCCGCCGCCTCCGCCGAGTCCGGCGTCCTGATGCGCTGACGCCAAGCCGTCCACCGGCCGAGGACGGCCGGTGGACGGCTCCGGCGGGCCGCGCCGCACACTGGTGCGCATGGCCGAACTCCGCACGACGTCCGCCGACGGAACGCCGCTCACCGCGCTCGACGACGGCCGGGGGCCGACGCTGCTCCTCGTGCACGGCGGTGGCGAGAGCCCCGCCTCCTGGGACGCCGTCCTCCCCGCGCTGACCGGCCACTTCCGGGTGGTCCGGATCGCCCGCCGCCTCTACGCCCCCGGCGCGAACGCTCCGGCGACGCACTCCATGGCGGTGGAGGCGGCGGACGTCCTCGCGATCGCCCGGCTGCTGACCGGGCCCCTCGTCCTCGTCGGGCACTCCTCGGGCGCGGTCGCCGCGCTGGAGACCGCGTTGCGGTCACCGGGCGTCGCGGCGGGTCTGGTCCTCTACGAACCGCCGCTGCCCACCCGGGCGCTCGTGGGAGGGGAGGCGGCCCGCCGCGCCCGTGCGGCCCTGGCCGCCGGGGAACCCGAACAGGCCCTGCGCATCCACCTGCGGGACATCGCCCAGGAGCCGGCGGAGCGGGTCGAGCGGCTGCTCGCGGCGGTGCGCAGGCCGATGTCGCCGAGGCCGGGACTCGCGGCCGGGCTCGCCGACATCGCGGCGCTCGACGCCCTGGGGACGGGCGTCGAGCGCTTCCGGCGACTCGACGTGCCGACCACGCTGGTGGAGGGTGACCGCAGCCCGGCCCGGCTGCGCGACCGCCTGGCCGACCTGGCGGCCGCCCTGCCGGACGCCCGCGTCGTCACCCTGGCCGGGCACGGGCACACCGCCCACCGGACGGCGCCCCGGGCCCTGGCCGCCGCGATCCGGGAGGCGGCCGGGCGGGCCCTCTGCTGACGGCCCGGAGGTGGGGCGTCCCTCAGGTCAGACTGTCCCGCCACGCCTCGTGCAGCTGCGCGAACCGGCCGCCGCCCGAGAGGAGCTGAGTCGGCGTGCCGTCCTCGACGATCCGGCCGTCCGCCATCACCAGCACCCGGTCCGCGACCTCCACCGTGGAGAGCCGGTGCGCGATGACGACGGCCGTCCGGTCGCCGAGCACCGTGTGCATCGCCCGCTGCACCGCCTGTTCCCCGGGCACGTCCAGCGACGACGTCGCCTCGTCGAGGATCAGCACCGCCGGGTCCGCCAGCAGGGCGCGTGCGAACGACACCAGCTGCCGCTGGCCCGCCGAGATCCGACCGCCGCGCTTGCGCACGTCCGTGTCGTACCCCTCCGGCAGCTCCGCGATGAACTCGTGCGCGCCGATGGCCCTGGCCGCCTGCTCGATCTCCGCGCGCGTCGCGTCCGGCCGTCCCAGCGCGATGTTCTCCGCGACCGTGCCGGAGAACAGGAACGCCTCCTGCGTCACCATCACCACGCCCCGGCGCAGTTCGCGCACCGACAGGTCCCGCAGGTCCGTGCCGTCCAGCAGCACCCGCCCGGCCGTCGGGTCGTAGAAGCGGGCCAGCAGCTTGGCCAGCGTCGACTTGCCCGCTCCCGTCGCGCCCACCACGGCCACCGTCTGACCGGCCGGGATCGTCAGGTCGAAGACGGGCAGGATCTCGCCGCCCGTCCGGTAGCCGAAGCTGACCCCCTCGAACACCACCGCCCGGCCCGGGCCCGCGCCCCGCGCCTCGGGCAGCCCGCGCGGACGCACGGGCTCGGGCACGCCCGGCGTCTGGGCCAGCAGACCGGCGATCTTCTCCAGCGAGGCCGCCGCCGCCTGGTAGGAGTTCAGGAACATGCCCAGCCGGTCGATCGGGTCGTACAGCCGGCGGACGTACAGGGCCGCCGCCGCGAGCGCACCGAGGGCCAGCGTCCCGTCCGCGACCCGGTACGCGCCCCACACCACGATCGCTGCGATGGCGACGTTCGCCGTCAGCCGGGAGCAGACGACGTAGCGCGCCATCTCCAGGATCGCGTCGCCGTTGGTCCGCAGGTGGTCCTCGTTGAGCCGCCGGAACACCGCGTCGTTCGCCCGCTCCCGCCGGAAGGACTTCACCGGGCGGATGCCGTTCAGCGTCTCCGCGAACTTCACGATGACGCCCGCGATCGCCGTCGACCGCTTGCGGTACACCCGCACCGAACGCAGCTGGAAGTTGCGCACCAGCAGATACAGCGGCACGAACGACGCGAAGGCCGCCGCCCCCAGACCGAGGTCCAGGTAGAGCAGCAGCACGCCGATGTAGGCCACCGAGACGAAGACGCCCAGCAGCTCCCGCAGCCCCTCGTTCAGCAGCTCCCGCAACGCCTCGACGTCCGTCGTGGCCCGCGAGATGAGCCGCCCGGAGGTGTAGCGGTCGTGGAAGTCCACGCTCAGCACCTGCGCGTGCCGGTAGATGCGTTCGCGCAGCTCCAGCAGCACCGACTGGTTGATCCGCGCCGACGCCCCGATGAACGCGTACTGGAGGCCGCCCGCCGCCAGCGCGCACACCGCGTACCCGACGGCCACCGCGACCAGCGGGCCGTTGCTGCCCTCGCGCAGCGCGGGCACGGCGTCGTCGATCGCGAACGCCACGAGCAGCGGCCCGCCCTGGACGGCCGCCTGCTGGGTCAGCAGCAGGAGCGCGGCGACGACCACCCGCGCCCGGTGCGGCCCGAGCAGCGAACGCAGCAGCGTGCGCGCGGCGTTCTCGGGGGCCGGAAGCACGTCCCGGTCGAACGGGTCGGGCTCGGGCGCCTTCGCCTCCGGGGGCCCCTCGGGTCCGCTCGGGGGCGTGCTCGTCGAAACCGTCGTCACAGCGCTCCTTCCCGGGCCACGTCGTCCCGGGCCTCGTCACCGGCCATCAGACGGCGGTACTCCGCACTGGCCGCCAGCAGTTCCTCGTGCGTCCCCACCGCCGCGATCCGTCCCCGCGAGAGCAGGGCCACCCGGTCGGCGAGCAGCACCGTCGACGGCCGGTGGGCCACCACCAGCGCCGTCGTCGTCGCCAGCACCTTCCGCAGCGCCGCCTCCACCTTCGCCTCGGTGTGCACGTCCAGCGCCGACAGCGGATCGTCCAGCACCAGGAAGCGCGGCCGTCCCACCACGGCCCGGGCCAGCGCGAGACGCTGCCGCTGGCCGCCCGACAGGCTCAGCCCCTGCTCGCCCACCTCGGTGTCCGCCCCGGCGGGCAGCGCGGCCACGAACCCGTCGGCCTGCGCCACCCGCAGCGCCCGCCACAGCTCCTCGTCGGCCGCCCCGGGTGCACCCATCAGGACGTTCTCCCGCACCGAGGCGGAGAACAGCGTCGGCTCCTCGAAGGCGACCGCCACCCGCTCGCGCACCTCGGCGCGCGGCAGGGCGGCGACGTCGACGCCGTCGAGGGTGATCCGGCCGTCCGTCACCTCGTGCAGCCGGGGGACCAGGGCCGTCAGCGTCGTCTTCCCGCAGCCCGTCGCCCCCACCAGGGCCACGGTCTCCCCGGTGCGCACGTGCAGCTCCACCCCGTCCAGCACCGGCGGCGCGGCGGGATCGGCGTCCGGGTAGCGGAACCGCACGCCCTCGAAGCGCAGCCCGTCCCCGGAGCGCCCACCGGCGGGGGCGGGATGGGCGCCACTCGCCTCCGGCGGCACCGGCTCGTCCATGACCTCGAAGTACCGGTCGGCGGCGCCCGCCGCCTCGTTGCTCATCGCCAGCAGGAACCCGATCGACTCCACCGGCCAGCGCAGCGCGAGCGCCGTCGAGAGGAAGGCCACGAGCGTGCCCGCCGACAGCGCGCCGTCCGCCACCTGCACCGTGCCCAGCACCAGCGCCGTCCCCAGCGCCAGCTCGGGGACGGCGAGGATCAGCCCCCACACCACGCCGAGCAGCCGCGCCTTGTGCAACTCCGTGCCCATCAGCCGCTCCGACAGGGCGCGGAAGGCGCGGGCCTGGCTGCGGTGCCGGCCGAAACCCTTGATGATCCGGATGCCGAGCACCGACTCCTCGACCCCGGTCGTCAGATCCCCCACCTGGTCCTGCGCCGTGCGGGCGGCGCCCGCGTAGCGGCGGCTGAAGACCGTGCACAGCACGATCAGCGGCGGCACCGGAGCCAGCACGATCAGCCCCAGCACCCAGTCCTGCGCCAGCAGGATCACGCAGCCGACCAGGATCGTGACGCCGTTGACGAGGAGGAACGTCAGCGGGAACACGAGGAACAGCCGCAGCAGGTTCAGGTCCGCCGTGGCCCGCGACAGCAACTGGCCGCTGGACCAGCGGTCGTGGAAGGCGACCGGCAGGCGCTGCAGACGCTGGTACAGGTCGGCGCGCATCGCCGCCTCGACCCCGGCGAGCGGCCGGGCCACGAGCCAGCGCCGCAGGCCGAACAGGGCCGCCTCGGCCACGCCGACGGCCAGCAGCAACGCGCCGCCCCACCACACCCCGGCGGTGTCCCGCGCGGCCACCGGCCCATCGATGATCCACTTGAGCACGAGCGGGACGATCAGACCGGTGCAGGACGCGACGACCGCCACGGCCGCCGCCGTCCCGAAGCGCGCCCGCACCGGCCGTACATAGGGCCACAGCCGCAGCAGCGACCGCACCGCCGACCGCTTACCCGGGCCGGACACCGAAAGGTTCTCCACGGCACTCATCAGCACCGATCGTACGGATGGGTGCTGACACGCGCATGCGTATTCCGCCCGGTCCCCACTCGGTCCCGAGCCCTAGGCCCCCCGCTCCGCCCGCCCCCGAACCCCGTCGCACCGGCCCCGGCGAGGCGGCATGATGTGGTGCGGTGGGGCCCCGTCCCGACGGCGGCTCGCCCCGTGCACCCGTCCCCCAAGGAGACGCTGAACACCGATGACTTCGACCACCATCCGGCTGCCTGCCACCGAGGTGCTCTTTCCGGACGGCACCCTGCGGGCGACGGCCCGCGTCCAGCTCGTCGACCGCGACCAGGACGGCAGGCTGCTGCTGGTCACGGACCGCACCCCGTTCCACCCCCTGGACCACACCTGGCCCGACCAGCCCGCCGACCGGGGGACCGTGTCCTTCGGCGGCACGTCCCACCCGGTGGTCGACGCCCTGACCGGCGCCGTCGGCCCCGGGGACGACGGACTGCTCCTGGCGGATGCCGTTCCCGTCCGCCGCGGGGACCCGGAGTGGTCGTTCGTGGCCGTCCACGTGCTCGGCCCGGTCAGCGACGCCGCCGCCCCCGTCGTCGGGCAGGACGTCGAGCTGGCCGTCGACGGGGAGTACCGCGCGGGCCTGAGCGCCGGTCACTCCGCCTGCCACCTCGTCGCGCTCGCCCTCAACGAGGAACTGGCGGACCTGTGGTCCAAGCAGCCCCGCCGGGTGGACTGCCTCGGCCACCCCGACTTCGACCAGAGCGCCATCACCACCTCCCGCATCGAGCCCCACGGCAGCGTGGACACGTACCGGCTCGGCAAGTCGCTGCGCAAGTCCGGCTTCTCCGCGACCGCCCTGGCCGAACGCCTGGACGCGGTCCAGCACGCCGTGAACACACGGGTGGCCGAGTGGATCGCGGCCGGTGGAGCGGCCCGCGTCGAACGCGAGGAGCGTCACCTGGACGCCCGCCGCTGGTGGACCTGTGCACTCCCGGGCGGCGCGGCGCGCATCCCGTGCGGGGGCACCCACGTCGCCTCGACGGCCGACCTCGGCTCCGTCACCGTCACGCTCGACCTGTCCCCCGCCGAGCTGACCGTCCACACCCACGTGACCCCCTGACCCCTCCACCGGTACCGTCAGGCGATGTCCGGCGCGGACGGGAGGCACCGTCAGTCGATGCCCGGACGCCAGCGCGTCGCGGTGACCGAGGCGTTCCGGGAACCGAACGCGGCGGTCAGCGCGGCGAGGAGTACGCAGCTCAGTGCGCCGACGGATGCGAGGTACGGGGACATCGAGGTCCCCGTACCCCGGGTGACCGGCTCGGACATGTACCACGCGGCGGCCACGGAGAAGGGCGCCGCCAGGAGCAGCGGGGGCGCCAGGTACCACCACGACGTCTCCCGGAGGAATCCACGCCCTCCGCTGAGGACGCCGACGGGGGCGAGCCGTGCGCTGAAGGCCCGGAACTCGTTGAGCGAGCTGATGACCGACGCGCCCAGGAGCACGACCAGGCCGGTGCCTCCGAGCAGGGCGATCCACCGGCCGTAGCTCTCGTACTGGAGCATTCCGGCGAGCGCGTCGCCCCCGAGCCCGGTGATGACGGGCCCCATACCGAGGTATGCGTAGGCCGCGCGGTTCACCTGCGCGGACGCCGCGTCGTTGTCGGGGTCCGCCACGGTGAGCAGGCTCCACTGGACCTCGCTGTCCTCCGCACGTGAGGCGACGGCGTAGTCCGTGAGCGGAGCCCGCCGCACGAGGAGGCCCGCGCGCCCACCCGTCCAGCGTTGTAGCTCGACCGCCTGCGTGCCTTCGACGACGGCGAGATCGGACAGGCCGCTGCGGCAGGGTTGCCCTAGGGCGTCCAGCGCCGAACAGTCACCGCGCAGCTCCGTCGGCTGACGCGGGTCGGGTCGCTGGAGGAGCATGAGGACGTGCTGGTCGGGCAGTGCCTCGCGGAAGTCACGCAGATCCTGCTCGGTGAGCGGTCCGGTGCGGACGAGGTTGATGCTCGTACCGATGCGCTGCAGCGTCGCTGCGGCAGCCTCGGCCTCTCCAGACGTGCGCGAGGTCCAGAGATGGACCTGCGTGACGAGGACGAGGGAGACGACGGCCGCAGCGACGGTACGCGCGGTCACGCCCGGGTGGGCACGTGTCCACTGGCCGGCCACCAGCACCCCCGCGCGTCCCGCTCGTTCGGCGGCCTGGGCGAGCAGACGGCCTAGCAGGGCCATGGCAGCGGCGATCAGCGAGGGCAGCGCGACGAGGACGAGCGAGAGCCCGAGGACGTACTGGCCCAGGCTCACCCGGAGATCAGCAGCGAACGGCGTCAGATCGGACGGCATGGCGATCAGGACGCCGAGCGGAAGGCAGACCATCCACCTACGGCTCGGCCGCTCCGGTGTTCGGAGAGGGCCCACCTTCCGGCTGCGGTGGAGGAGCACCACGGAGGCGAGGACCACGAGGACGGACACCCCGGGGACGAGAAGGTACATCCACCACGCCGCTCGCAGGCCTGCGGCCGTCAGCGGGTACCCCACAACCGGGACGGTGACATCCCACAGCAGCCCCACGCAAGCCGGTGCCACCCCCGCCACAGCACCGATCGACACCGCCCCACCGGCCTCCCCGAGGTTGACGAGTGCCCGGTGACGCCATGCGCCACCCAGAGTCTCCAGCACTCTGTTCCGACGGTCGCGTGCGTCGGCGTCCACGCGGCAGGCGATGACGATCAGTACGGCGATGGGCAGGAGGACGAACCCGGCGAGGGCCGAGACCAGGGTGCCGGAGTCGTAGGCGACGGCGGCGTCTCCGAACGAGCGGTACGGAACGTCGCCCGCTACGCCGAATCCGCTGACGCGGTCGGCCGGTTCGAAGGACGCCGCTCCCTCGGCGGGACGCACATAGGCGAGCCGTTCCAGGGGATTCGTCAGGCCGGGCCGTGCGATGACTCCCGCGAAGTCTCCGTAACGGTGCCGTATGCCGACCGACTCCCCCGCGCTGAGCAGGGCGGGGGAGAGGAAGGCTTCCCCCGGCTGCGGCCAGCGGGGCAACCCGGGTGGCGGAGCGGCCTCGGCGTCGAGAGGCGCCAGGAGGACGACGGTGTGCTGTGCGTACCCGGTGATGTCGTTGCCCGACTCGTACCAGTGGCCGACCGGCCTCTCGTCCGGATAGGCGTGCAGCATGCGGGGCGCCCGGGCTCGGTCGATCTCCTCCTGCGCGCTGTAGGCCGCCACCGTGGTGACGAGGGAGGTCAGGCCGGTGGCGAGAGCCACAGTGGCCACGAACAGGGCCGTACTTCGCAGTCGTGACGCCCGGGCCCCGGCCCCAGCCTCTCGGCCGACGCGCCACAGCCGGAGCCAAAGAGGCCCGTCTTTCGCGTGCCTGCTCACACCGTCCTCACCGGAGCGAGATCCATCACGCGGTCCGCGCGACGCGCCACCGTCTGGTCGTGGGTCACCACGACCAGAGCACAGCTCCATCGTTCCGGCAGGGAGAAGAGGAGGTCGGCGACCGTTTCCCGGTTCGCCGAGTCCAGTGACCCCGTCGGTTCGTCGGCGAGGAGAAGACCGGGCTTGTTGATCAGGGCACGGGCGACAGCGACCCGTTGCCGTTCGCCTCCCGACAACGTGCCTGTCGCGGTGGCGTGAGGTACACCGAGGTGGTCGAGCAGGGCCAGACCCCGCGTGCGTGCTTCCGCGCGACCGTGCCCCGCCAGCAGGGCCGGCAGCGTCACGTTCTGCAGTGGTGTCAACTCCGGCAACAGCTCACCGAACTGGAAGACCACCCCGATGTGCCGCGCTCGGTGCCGTGCGAGCCGGGAACGCCTCAACCCGGTGATCTCCGTCCCGGCCACCAGAATCGAGCCGCGATCGGGAGTGATCAGTCCGAGTACGCAGGACAACAGTGTCGTCTTGCCGGTGCCCGAGGGGCCGGTGACGGCTACCGAACGCCCTCTCTCCACGTCCAGGTCGACGTCCTCCAGCACGACTCTGCCGGGGAACCGATGGCTGAGGCCGCGAACGACCAGGGCGGGGGATTTCACGTCTGTGCTCCGAACACCTGCGACGCGGTGGGCGCGCCGCGCGCGCCCACCGCTGTGAGTGGACCGTGCCTCGGGGAATTACCGATAGGCCCAGGCTCCGTAGACGTCCGGGGCGAAGGACCTCTGCTCGACGACACGCATCTTGTTGATGCTGCGGCCTGTCGGCGTCGGGTAACAGCTACCGTCTCCCAACTGGTTCCACCAGTTCTTGATGGTATCGCTGCCGTCACGCCGGTACTGCGCCTTGACCCGGTTCCCGTCCGCTTCCCAGTCGCAGACTTCGGCTCGGCGGTCACCGTTGGTCGTGTATGCCTTGTCGTCACCCTGCCAAGCCGTGAAGCCGAACGCGGGCGTAGCGGCAAGGACTATGCCGACGGCGATCGATGCCCCGGTCAGGACGCCGACTCGTCTCCCAGGAATGTGCACCACAGTCTTCCCCCTCCTGACATTTCCATGAATGGTGTAAGGCGACCACGGAAAGCTCGGTGGAATCCAGGGGGGGGTTCGGACAGCTCGGGTGGCCGGTTCGAGGGGCGGCGTCGGTGTCGGGGTCAGGGGAGGGTGCGGTAGAGGTGGAGGGAGCGGGGCGGGAGGGCGGCGCGGGTGCCCGCCGGGTGGACGGTGCCGGGGGCGTCGGCCTGGGCCTCGCGCGTGGTGTCGACGACGAGTTCGTAGGCCGTCGCCCAGGGCGGGCCGGGGAGGGGGAAGGCGGCCGGTTCGGGGCCGGCGTGCAGGACGGCGAGGAAGCTGTCGTCCGTGACGGGTTCCCCGCGTTCGTCCCGGCTGGGGATGTCGTGCCCGGAGAGGTACATGCCGAGCGTCGCGCCGGGCGCGTACCAGTCGGTCTCGGTCATCTCGGTGCCCTGCGGGGTGAACCAGGCCAGGTCGCGGAGGCCGTCGGGGCCGTGGGGACGGCCGGAGAAGAAGGCCCGGCGGCGCAGGACGGGGTGGTCGCGGCGCAGTCGGACCAGCCGGGCCGTCAGGTCGAACAGGGCGCGCCACCCGGGCTCGTCCAGCAGGCTCCAGTCGACCCAGCCGGTCTCGTTGTCCTGGCAGTAGGCGTTGTTGTTGCCGCCCTGGGTGCGGCCCATCTCGTCCCCGGCGACGAGCATGGGGACGCCGGTGGAGAGCAGGAGCGTCGTCGTCAGGTTGCGGAGCTGGCGGCGGCGGAGCGCCGTGACGTCCGGGTCGGAGCTCTCGCCCTCGGCGCCGCAGTTCCAGGAGCGGTTGTCCGAGGTGCCGTCGCGGTTGTCCTCGCCGTTGGCCAGGTTGCGCTTGTGGTGGTAGGTGACCAGGTCCCGGAGGGTGAATCCGTCGTGAGCGGTGACGAAGTTGACGGAGGCGTAGGGACGCCGCCCGCCCCACGCGTAGAGGTCGCTGGAGCCGGAGAGGCGGTAGCCGAGGTCGCGGACGTCGGGGAGGGCGCCGCGCCAGAAGTCCCGCACGGCGTCGCGGTAGCGGTCGTTCCACTCCGTCCACAGCGGCGGGAACGCGCCGACCTGGTAGCCGCCGTTGCCGACGTCCCAGGGTTCGGCGATGAGCTTGACGCGGCGCAGCACCGGGTCCTGGGCGATGACGGCGAGGAAGGGGGAGAGCATGTCGACGTCGTGCATGGACCGGGCGAGGGCGGCGGCGAGGTCGAAGCGGAAGCCGTCGACGCCCATCTCCTGCACCCAGTAGCGCAGGGAGTCGGTGATGAGACGCAGCACCTGGGGCTGTACGACGTGCAGGGTGTTGCCGCAGCCGGTGTAGTCGGCGTAGCGGCGGGGGTCGCCCGCGAGGCGGTAGTAGCCGCGGTTGTCGATGCCGCGCAGGCTCAGCATGGGTCCGAGCTCGCCTGCTTCGGCGGTGTGGTTGTAGACCACGTCGAGGATGACCTCGATGCCGGCGGCGTGCAGGGCCCGCACCATGCGCTTGAACTCGCCCACCTGCTGACCGCGCGTGCCGGACGCGGCGTAGGCGGCGTGCGGGGCGAAGTAGCCGATGGAGTTGTAGCCCCAGTAGTTGCGCAGGCCGCGCCGCAGCAGGTGGTCCTCGTGCGCGAACTGGTGGACGGGCAGCAGCTCCACCGCCGTGACGCCCAGCCGGGAGAGGTGGTCGACGGCGGCCGGGTGCGCCAGGCCCGCGTAGGTGCCGCGCAGGTGCTCGGGCACGTCGGGGTGGCGCATGGTGAACCCGCGCACGTGCAGCTCGTACAGGACGGTGTCCGCCCACGGGGTCTTCGGGCGGCGGTCGTCGCGCCAGTCGTCGTCGGGCGGGCTGCCGGGCGGCCCGGCCGGGGCGCCGTCGTGCACGACGACGCCCATGGGGACGAACGGCGCGGAGTCGCGCTCGTCGCGCACGGTGTCGGCGAGGTGCTGGTGCGGCCAGTCGCGGACGTGCCCGTAGACCTCCGGCGGCAGGGCGAAGTCGCCGTCCACCGCGCGGGCGTAGGGGTCCAGCAGCAGCTTGGCCGGGTTCCAGCGGGCGCCGGACCAGGGGTCCCAGCGCCCGTGCACCCGGTAGCCGTAGCGCTGTCCGGGGTGGACGCCGGGGAGGAAGCCGTGCCAGATCTCGTGCGTCAACTCGGTGAGCGGGTGCCGCGTCTCCCGGCCGTCGTCGTCGAAGAGGCACAGGTCGACGCGTTCGGCGCCGCCGGCCCACAGGGCGAAGTTGGTGCCGGGGACGCCTCCGGGCCCGCTGCGGTACCGCGCGCCGAGCGGCTGGGGGCTGCCCGGCCAGACGTCCCGCCGCGTGCCGCCGTGCTGCGCCGCGCGCACCGGGTGCCGGCCCACCGAGGGGGCCCGGCGGCCGTCCGGCCCTGGCTCGGCGGTGCTGCGGCGCGGTTCGCGGTCACGCTCCCCGAGCGCCGTGCTCCCCGGCTCCTGCGTCATCGGCTGGCCTCCCCCGGCGGGTGGGTCTCCTCGCATTCTTCCCTCGCTCGCGCCGCCGCTCACCCCGGAGGACCGTCGATTGCGCCAACCGGACCGACGGACGTCCGGGCGGTCTCGGAGTTTGGGACGGAACGGTGACATACCGCAGGACCCGGCTGTGATCTTTCTCCGGTTGACTCGGTGCCGTGCGCGCGGTGCGGGCGCACGGGCCGCCGTGGGGGGCGGTCGGGGAGCCACAGGCGAAGGCGGATGAACAGGTGCGGGGTATACGGGTGCGGGACGGCCGCGGAGTACGGAGAGGCCCGGGTGGGCGGGGCCTGGTCGCGGTGCTGCTGGGGCTGACGCTGCTGGCGACCGGCTGCGGCGAGGACGAGGCGGACGGCGGGGGCGAGAAGCCCGGCAAGGCGGCGGAGGCCGCCGACGGACCGTCGCGGGCGACGGTCGACATCGCGCCGCAGCACGGCGCGGAGGACGTGGCCACCACGGGCGCGTTGAAGGTGACGGCGCAGGGCGGCGAACTGACGGACGTGACGGTGGAGTCCTCGGAGGGTGAGGCCGTCGAGGGCAGCATCGGCAAGGACGGCGCGTCCTGGAAGCCGAAGCGGGCGCTGGCGACGGGGACGGAGTACCACGTCAACGCCGTGGCGGAGGACGCCGAGGGGCGTACGGCGGCCAAGACCGCCACGTTCACCACCGTCGTCGCGAAGGACACCTTCATCGGCTACTTCACACCGGAGGACGGCTCGACCGTCGGCGTCGGGATGCCGGTGTCGCTGCGGTTCAGCCGCCCGGTGGAGGACCGCGACGCGGTGGCGGGCGGCGTCGAGGTCACCGCCGACCCGGCCGTGGAGGTCCGGGGCCACTGGTTCGGGAACCAGCGGCTGGACTTCCGTCCGGAGGACTACTGGGAGCCGGGCACGAAGGTGACGCTGAGCCTGCGGCTGGGCGGCGTCGAGGCGGCCGACGGCGTCTACGGCACGCAGAACAAGGACGTCACCTTCACGGTGGGACGCTCGATGGTCTCCACGGTGGACGCGAAGAAGAAGACGATGACGGTGGAGCGGGACGGCAAGGTCTGGAAGACCCTTCCGATCACGGCCGGCTCCCCGCAGACCCCGACCTGGAACGGTCAGATGGTCATCAGCGAGAAGCACGAAGTGACCCGTATGAACGGCGACACGGTCGGTTTCGGCGGCGAGTACGACATCAAGGACGTCCCGCACGCCATGCGGCTGTCGACCTCGGGCACCTTCGTCCACGGCAACTACTGGGCGGGCCGCTCGACGTTCGGCGCGCAGAACGTCAGCCACGGGTGCGTGGGCCTGTTCGACCAGCGCGGCGGCGGGGACCCGTCGGCGGACGCCGCCTGGTTCTACGACAACTCCATGGTCGGCGACGTCGTCGTGGTGAAGAACAGCCAGGACAAGACGATCGCCCCGGACAACGGCCTCAACGGCTGGAACCTGGACTGGAGCCAGTGGGGCCGGTAGGCCGCGCCCGTCCGTGACGACGCCCCTCCCGGCACTGCGGGCAGGGGCGTCGTCCACGTCACCACCGGCGGCGGGGGACACCGGGGTTAACGGGCGTTACCCTGCCGCCATGACTGTGAACCTCGAAGTGGCCGACGGCGTCGGCACCCTCCGGCTGGACCGTCCGCCGATGAACGCGCTCGACATCGCCACCCAGGACCGGCTGCGCGAGCTGGCAGGGGAGGTCACCCGGCGCGACGACGTGCGGGCCGTGGTCCTCTACGGCGGGGAGAAGGTGTTCGCGGCCGGGGCGGACATCAAGGAGATGCGGGAGATGGACCACGCGGCCATGGTGGCGCGCGCCCGCGACCTCCAGGACGCGTTCACCGCCGTCGCCCGCATCCCCAAGCCGGTCGTCGCGGCGGTGACGGGGTACGCGCTGGGCGGCGGCTGCGAGCTGGCCCTGAGCGCGGACATCCGGATCGCCGCCGACAACGCCAAGCTGGGCCAGCCCGAGATCCTGCTGGGCCTCATCCCCGGCGCGGGCGGCACCCAGCGGCTCTCCCGGCTGGTCGGGCCCTCGCGGGCCAAGGACCTCATCTTCACCGGCCGCCAGGTGCGGGCCGACGAGGCGCTGACCATGGGGCTGGTGGACCGGGTCGTCCCCGCCGCCGAGGTCTACGAGGCGGCCCACGCCTGGGCGGCGCGGCTCGCCAAGGGCCCCGCCATCGCCCTGCGCGCGGCCAAGGAGTCCGTCGACTTCGGTCTGGAGGCCGACATCGACACGGGCCTGGCCATCGAACGGAACTGGTTCGCCGGACTGTTCGCCACCGAGGACCGCGAGATCGGCATGCGCAGCTTCGTCGAGGACGGCCCCGGCAAGGCGACGTTCCGCTGAGCCACCCGCTCCGGCGCGGGCCCGGCCCCCCGCACGGGGAGCCGGGCCCGTTTCGTCCCCACGCCCACGGGCACCCGGGGCGGCATGCGTATCGGAATCATCGGAGCCGGACGGATCGGCTCCACGCTGGCCGGACACTTCGACCGCATCGGGCACGAGGTCCTCATCAGCAACGCGCGCGGCCCGCGGACGCTGAGCGGGCTCGTCGCCGAGCTGGGCGGTTCCGTCCGGGCCGGCACGGTCGAGGAGGCGGCGGACTTCGGTGAGGTCGTCGTCGTGAGCATCCCCTACGGGCGGTACCGGGAGCTGCCCGCCGACCGGTTGCGGGACAAGGTCGTCATCGACACCTGCAACTACTACCCCGAGCGGGACGGCCACGACGCCGAGCTGGACGCCGACGTGACGACGTCCAGCGAGAAGATCAAGGCGCACACCGGCAGCAACCTGGTCAAGGCCTTCAACACCCTGCCCTGGCAGCAGCTGCGCGACCACGCGCACCGGGACGACGGCGCCCCGCGCGTGGCGGTGCCGCTCTCCGGCAGCGACGACGGGGCCAAGGCGGTCGTCGCCGGGCTCACGCGGGACATCGGCTTCGCCCCCGTCATCGCCGGAAACCTCGGCCAGGGCGGACGCAGGCACCAGCCGGGCACCAGCGTCTACGCGACGGAACTGCCCGCCGCCGAGATGAACGCGCTGCTGCACGCGGCGTGAGGAGGAGCGAGACGGTGTCGGACATCTCCCCGATCGAGCGGGACGTGCTGTGGGACGAGTTCCACCGCGTCGTGAACATGACCTCCCAGGAGCTGAGCGACTGGCTGCGCACCGAGGCCGCCTCGGAGCGCACCGAGGACGTGCCCGACCAGGCCGGTGGCGAGACGGGTCGGCACGTGCTGGCCATCCTGCGCAAGCGCCGGGTCGACCTGACGGACGCCGACCTCGCCGTCATGCGCGACGTCATCGACACCGTCAACTCCCGGCGCCGCGAGGACCTGGAGCCGACGGCGGGCCAGGAGCACTGGCGCTTCGAGCTCATGAGCCTCGGGCACGATCCGCTCAAGCCCGCGCCGTGAGCCGCGCGGCCCACCGCGACACGGCGCGTGAGCTGTTGCGCCGCCACGGCCGGACGTACGCGGCCGAAGCGGGCGTCCGGCTGCGGGACACTCCGCAGCCGCTCTACCAACTCCTGGTGCTCGCCACCCTGCTGAGCGCGCGCATCCGGGCGTCGATCGCGGTGGACGCGGCCCGTGCCCTGTTCCGGGCCGGGCTGCGCAGCCCGGCCCGGATGGCGGGCGCGACCTGGCAGCGGCGCGTGGACCTGCTGGGCGAGGGCGGCTACCGGCGCTACGACGAGCGCACCGCGACGATGCTCGGGCAGGGCGCGGAGCTGCTGCGCGACACCTACGGCGGCGACGTGCGCCGGATGCGCGACGAGACGGACGGCGACGTCGCCGCGCTGCGCCGCGCCCTCCGGCGGGTGCCGGGGCTCGGCCCGGCCGGCGCGGACATCTTCCTCCGCGAGGCCCAGGCCGTCTGGCCCGAGCTGGCGCCCCACCTCGACGCGAAGGCGCTGAAGGGCGCCGAGCGGCTCGGCCTGCCGCAGCGCCCGCGCGAGCTGGCGGCCCTGGTACCCGCCGAGGACGTCGCCGCGTTCGCGGCGGCACTCGTCCGCGTCGCCCTGGACGCCTCCCTCACCGACGACGTGACGCGGCCGGGGGCCGGGGCCCGCTGACCGTGGGCCGGTCGCCGCCCGGTCGCGGATTCGGCGGAGTCGCCCACGCGGGGGCGCGATTCCCGCCATGATGGGGGCCATGGCGGGACTGGAGGAGACGGCGTCGCGGGCGGCCTGGGACGTCGTGGACGCGGGCGAGCACAGTGCGTTGGAACTGCTGGGCGACCCGACCGTGGCGCCGGTGGACTTCCGCAACCGCCCCGAGTCGGCGGCGCTCGCCCGGCGGCTGGCCGCGTGCGTCCTGCACGTCCGGTGGCGGCTGCCGGGCACCGTCACCGACGACGGCGTGCTGCTCGTCTCGGAGCTGGTGGGCAACGCCGTCCGGCACACCGGCGCCGAGCACTTCTCCCTCCGCATGTTCCGGCGCGGCAACTGGATCCGGGTCGAGGTGCGCGACCCGTCCCGGGGGCTGCCGTGCCTGCTGCCGGTGCGGGACCTGGACATCAGCGGGCGCGGGCTGCTCCTCGTCCAGAAGCTCTCCGACCGCTGGGGCGTGGACCTGCTGCCGCGCGGGAAGACCACGTGGTTCGAGATGCGCGTCCTCGACCGCTGAGGGCACCCGAACGCCCCGAACGCCGGGCCGCCCCGGCCGCCGCGCCGCGCGCACGGCGGACACAATGGGCCGGTGAACTACGACGAGCTGCTGGAACGGTCCAGGGACGTGGCGGGGCAGGTGCTGGGACGCGGCGTCCCGGCCGACTACATCCCCGCGCTGGCCTGCGCCGATCCGTACGACTTCGGGATGGCGCTGGCCACCGTGGACGGCGAGGTGCACGGGGTGGGGGAGTGGCGCAAGCCGTTCTCCGTGCAGAGCGTCTCCAAACTCTTCGTCCTCGCCCTCGCCCTCGCGCACGGCGGGACGAGCCTGTGGCGCCGGGTGGGCCGCGAACCGTCGGGCAACCCGTTCAACTCCCTCATCCAGCTGGAGTCCGAGCAGGGCGTCCCGCGCAACCCGTTCATCAACGCGGGCGCCCTCGTCGTCACCGACGCGCTGCTGAGCCTGACGGGCGACGCGGGCGGCGCGGTGGTGGACTTCCTGCGCGCCGAGTCCGGCAACCCCGGCATCGCCGTCGACCCCGCCGTGGCCGCCTCCGAGGCCGGGCACGGCCACCGCAACGCGGCGCTGGCCCACTTCATGGCCTCCTTCGGCAACCTGCACAACCCGGTCGACGAGGTGCTGGCGCACTACTTCGCGCACTGCTCCATCACGGCCGACTGCCGCGACCTGGCGCTGGCCGGGGGCTTCCTCGCCCGGCACGGCCTGCGCGCCGACGGCAGCAGGCTGCTGAGCCGCAGCGACGCCAAGCGGATCAACGCGGTGCTGCTGACCTGCGGGACGTACGACGCCGCCGGGGACTTCGCCTACCGCGTCGGGCTGCCCGGCAAGAGCGGCGTGGGCGGCGGCATCCTGGCCATCGTGCCGGGCCGGGGCGCGGTGTGCGCGTGGAGCCCGGGGCTGGACGCCGTCGGGAACTCGGTGGGCGCCATGGCCGCCCTGGAGGACTTCACCGAGCGCTCCGACTGGTCGGTGTTCTGACGCCGCCCGGCCCCCGACGCCCTCCGACGCGCGCCCGCCGTCAGCGGTGGTAGCGGCGGCGGTCGGTCATGGCCCGGCGGCGGCGGTCGTTGCACAGCAGGCACTTGCCCCAGCCGGGCGGCAGCGGGTCGTCCTTGTCGCCGTACAGCGGGTCGACGGCGCCCATGGGGTGCTCCCGGCAGCCCGTCGTCCCGCTCTGGGCGGACTGGATCGCCCGGACGGCGCCGAGCGCGCGCCGCAACGCGTCCGCCACCTCCGCGAGCTGGTCGGCCGGCGGCTGCCCGTCCAGGTTGAAGGCGATGTCGTTCGCGGTGCTCAGCGCGTTCTGCAGCTCCCGGACCTCTGCGTAACTCATGTCGACGCAGGCTAGTCCCCCGCACCGACAACCGGCGCCGGCACGATGACGTCGACGGCCCCGGGCACCGCCTCGACGGTCACCGGGAGCCGCCCCAGCGGCTCCCCGTCGGCGGTGGCCAGCATGTCCGGCGTGTCCAGCGTCACGCTGCGGGCGTGGAAGGTCCGCACGTTCGCCCGCTCCACGTGCGCGCCGCGCTGCATCATCGGGAAGGAGCGCACCAGCCGGGCCCGCGTCAGCGCGGGGACGACGGTGACGGACAGCAGACCGTCGTCCGGCACGGCGTGCGGGCAGATCGGCATGCCGCCGCCGTACGTCGTCGTGTTGCCGAGGGCGATCAGGGTGGCCTCCAGCTCCTCGCACCGGCCGTCCACCTCCAGCGTGAACGCCCGGGGCCGCAGGACGCCCAGCTCGGCGAGGACGGCCAGCCGGTAGCGGGCCTGGCCGCGCGGCCAGGTCATGCGGTTGGCCCGCTCCAGGACGAGCGAGTCGAAGCCGCTGGTGACCACGGTGCCGAACCAGCGGGACACGGGCGCCGCGCCGGACCGCTCGGTGCAGCGGCCGAGGTCGAGCCTGCGGCGGTGGCCCGCGAGGAGCACGTCCGCCGCCGCCGTCGGGTCCGTGCGCGGTATGCCGAGGACGCGCGCGAAGTCGTTGCCGGTGCCGCAGGGCAGCACGGCCAGTGCGGTACCCGTGCCCGCGATCTCCTGGAGCGCCAGGTGCACCATGCCGTCCCCGCCCGCCACCGCGAGCACGTCGGCCCCGGCGGCGACGCTCTCCGCCGCCCGGGCGCGGGCCTCGGCCGCGTCCCGCCCGGCGACGACGTCCACCTCGACGCCGTGGGCGAGGAGCCGCCGGGCCGCCGAGGCGGCGACCTGCTCCCCGGCCCGGCCGCCGGAGGCCGGGTTGACCAGCAGGGTCATCCGCCGTGGCCGTGCCACGCCGGGGCCGCCGGTGCTCACGGCCGCTCCGGCACGAGCTTGCCCGGGTTGAGGACCCCGGCCGGGTCCAGCACGTCCTTCACCGCGCGCAGCACCTCCAGTCCGAGCGCGCCGACCTCCGCCTCCATCCACGGCAGGTGGTCGGTGCCGACGGCGTGGTGGTGGCTGATCGTAGCGCCGCAGGCCGCGATCGCGTCCCCGGCCGCCCGCTTCGCGCTCCGCCACCGGGCCGCCGGGTCCGCGCCGGAGGCGGCCACGACGGTGAAGTAGAGCGAGGCGCCCTCGGGGTAGACGTGCGAGATGTGGCAGGTGACGACGGGCGGTTTGCCGGCCGTCGTCAGGCTGCCGGTGAGCGCGTCGGTGACGGCCTGGCGCAGCCGGGGCAGGGCCGACCAGGTCGTGGCCGTCTCCAGGGTCTCGGCGAGGATGCCGGCGTCCAGCAGGGCGTCGCGCAGGTACGGGCCGGAGTAGCGGCTGTGCCGCCAGTGCGCGACGGGCTCCCCGCCCAGCTCGGTGCCCCCGGCGGCCCGCAGCGTGGCGGCGGTCAGCTCCCGGACGCCGGCGGCCTGCTCCGCCGTGCCCTCGTGCGCGACGACGGCCAGGCAGCCGGGCACGGCCTCCCGGCCCGACAGCGCGGAGTTGACGAAGGTCTCCGTCTCGTCGGACAGCCGCACGAGGGTGGGGCGGGTGCCGCCCTGCGCCAGGGCGCGCAGCGCGGCGGTGCCGGCGGCGAAGTCGGGGAAGGCCCACGCCTCGTCCAGCCGCGCCTCGGGCAGCGGCCGGACCCGCAGCGTCACCTCGGTGATGACGCCGAGGGTGCCCTCGGAGCCGAGCAGGAGCTGCCGCAGGTCGGGACCGGCGGCGGTGCCGGGGGAGCGGCCGAGGTCGAGCGTCCCGCTCGGGGTGGCGGCCTTGAGGCCGAGCACCATGGCGTCGAACCGCCCGTACCCGGCCGAGGACTGGCCGGAGGAGCGGGTGGCCGCGTAGCCGCCGATGGTGGCGTACTCGTAGCTCTGCGGCTGGTGCCCGAGGGTGAGGCCGTGCGCGGCCAGCAGTTCCTCGGCCTCCGGCGTGCGCAGCCCGGCCTGGAGGGTGGCCGTCCGGGCGACGTCGTCGACGGCCACGAGCCGGTCCAGCCGCCGCAGGTCGAGCGCGACGAGGGCGCCGAACCGGCCGCGCAGCGGCTCCACCCCGCCCACGACGCTCGTGCCGCCGCCGAACGGGACGACCGCGACGCCGTGCTCGACGCAGACCCGCAGGACCGCCCCGACCTCCGCGTGGTCGCCGGGGAGGACGACGGCGTCCGGAGCGGCGGCCACGTCACCGGCCCGGCGGCGCAGCAGGTCGGGCGTGCTCTTGCCGCCGGCGTGCAGGACGCGCTCGGCGTCGTCGGTGACGACGTTGGCCGCGCCGACCACCGCCTCCAGCGCCGCGCGGACGGCGGCGGGCAGCGCGCCCGGCGGCAGCTCCAGCTCCTCCCGGGCGACGCTCGGGCGCGCGACCGGCGGTGCCCCGAGCACCTCCGCGACCAGGGCGCGCACCGACTCGGGCAGGGGCGTGGCGTGGGCGGGGTCGCCCCAGGCGTTCCAGGACATCGGCGCGACGCGGCGGCTCGGTTTCGTCATGCGTTACAGTCTTGCACATGATGTCAATCAGTAACGATGGTGACGGGGTCGACGCCGAAGCCCGCGACCGGGAAGCGGGCACCGACCCCCTCGCGGAGACCCTCCTGGACGCCGCCCACGAGGCCATCGCCACGTTCGGGCTGCGCCGCCTCACCCTCACCGACGTCGCCCGCCGCGCCGGGGTGAGCAGACCCACGATCTACCGGCGCTGGCGCGACATCGACACCCTCGTCGGCGACCTCCTCACCCGCGAGATGCGCGCCGTCACCCTGGCCGCCGTCCCGCGCGCCGCCGCCGAGGGCCACGACGGCCGCACCCGCCTCGTCGCCGGCGCCGCGCACATCGTCGGCGCGCTGCGCGAACACGCCCTGCTCGCCCGCATCCTCGACACCGAGCCCGAGGTCCTGGTCACCTACACCTTCCAGCGGCTCGGCTCCAGCCAGCGCAACGCCCTGGGGTTCACCGAGGAGCAGGTGCGCGGCGGGCAGGCCGACGGGTCCATCCGCGACGGCGAGCCCGCCGAACTCGCCCGCATGGTCCTCCTCGTCGTCCAGACCACCGTCCAGTCCTGGCGGCTCGTCGACGACGTCCTGCCGCTGCCCCGGCTCACCGCCGAGCTGCGCCGCATGCTCGACGCCTACCTCCGTCCCGAGGAGGACACCCCGTGACCACCCCCGACCCCCGCGCCTCCCTCAACGCCGCCCGCCGCCGCCGCGACCTCGAAGAGCTCGGCGACCGCCCGCACGTCGACCTCCTCGTCGTCGGCGGCGGCGTCACCGGCACCGGCATCGCCCTCGACGCCGCCGCCCGCGGCCTCACCGTCGTCCTCGCCGAGCAGCACGACCTGGCCTTCGGCACCAGCCGGTGGAGCTCCAAGCTCGTCCACGGCGGCCTGCGCTACCTGGCCACCGGGCAGCTCGGCATCGCCCACGAGAGCGCCCGCGAACGGCACCTCCTCCTCACCCGCACCGCCCCCCACCTCGTGCGCGCCCTGCCGATGCTGCTGCCGCTGCACCCCGGCGTTCCACGGCCCGCCTCCGCCGTCCTGCGCGCCGGATTCCTTCTCGGCGACGCCCTGCGGCTCAGCGCCGGCACCTCCGGCCGCACCCTCCCCGCCGCCCGCCGCGTCTCCCGCCGCCGTGCCCTGGAACTCGCCCCCGGCCTGCGCCCCGACGGGCTGCGCGGCGGCCACCTCGCCCACGACGGGCAACTCGTCGACGACGCCCGGCTCGTCGTCGGCCTCGCCCGCACCGCCGCCGCCCACGGCGCCCGCGTCCTCACCCGCTGCGCCGCCGAGGAACTGCACGGCGACCGCGCGGTCCTGCGCGACACGGCGACCGGCGAGCGCGTCGAGGTCCGCGCCCGCGCCGTCGTCAACGCCACCGGCGTCTGGGCCGACCGGCTCGTCCCCGACGTCCGGCTGCGCCCGAGCCGGGGCACCCACCTCGTGCTCCCTGGCGCCGCCCTCGGCGGTCTGCGCAGCGCGCTGACGATCCCCGTGCCCGGTGCGCGCGGCCGGTTCGCCCTCGTCCTGCCGCAGCCCGACGGGCGCGTGTACGTCGGCCTCACCGACGAACCCCTCGACGGCCCGCTCCCGGACGTCCCCACCGCCCCCGAGAGCGACGTCGCCTTCCTCCTGGACGTCGTCAACTCCGTCCTCGCGACGCCGCTGCGCCGCACCGACGTGATCGGCACCTTCGCCGGGCTGCGGCCCCTCCTCCAGGCCCGCGCGGGCAGCACCGCCGACCTCTCCCGCCGACACGCCGTCCTCACCTCGCGCGACGGCGTCATCACCGTCGTCGGCGGCAAGCTCACCACCTACCGGCGCATGGCCGAGGACGCCGTCGACACCGCCGCCGCCAACGCCGGACTCCCCGTGGGCCCGTGCCGGACGCGGAACCTGCCGCTGGTCGGCGCCGCCACCCCCGCCGAGCTCGCCCGCGTCGACGCCCCCGCCCGGCTCGTCGCCCGCTACGGCACCGAGGCCCCCGCCGTCCTCGCCGAGGCCGCCGGGCGGCCCGACCTGCTGCGCCCGCTGGCCGCCGGGATCACCGGCGCCGAACTGCGCTTCGGCCTGCGCCACGAGGGCGCGCTCGACGAGGCCGACCTCCTCGAACGCCGCACCCGCCTCGCCCTGGTGCCCGCCGACCGGGAGGCCGCCCGGGACGCCGTCCGCGCCTGCCTCCTCCCACCCCCGGACGCCCGCCCCTGAGCCCGCTCCCGACGCCCGCCCCCGACGCCCGCCCCTGACGCCAGGCCCGGCCGCCCGCCGCTGACGCCCGCCGCTGAGCCCGCCCGCCCGTCCGGACGCGCTCCGGCTGCCCGCGCGTGGGCCCCGGCCTACGCTCGACCGGGACACCGTCCGTCCACACCGCGGGGAGTCCCATGCGTCCGCCCCTCCAGCTCCGCCACGTGGCGCCGCGCCTCGCCACGGGCGCCTTCATCCTCAACTCCGGCCTGAGCAAACGCCGTATGGACCCGGAGAGCGCCGCCGGGCTCCACGGGATGGCCACACACGCCTACCCCTTCCTGGACAAGCTCCCCCCGACGACGTTCGCCCGACTGCTCTCCGCCGGGGAGACGGCCCTCGGCGCCGCGCTGCTGCTGCCCGTCGTGCCGACCGCCCTGGCCGGGGCCGCCCTCACGGCGTTCTCGGCCGGACTGGTCGGCCTGTACCTGCGCACGCCCGGCATGCGTGAGGAGGGCAGCCTGCGCCCCACCCAGGAGGGCACCGCCCTGGCCAAGGACGTCTGGCTGCTCGGCGTCGGGCTTGGCTTCGTCCTCGACCGGGCCACGAGCCGCGACCGATAGGTGGTGGAGGTCGTGTCCGGGTGACGCACCGCCTCCGGAGCCGGCCCGGAGACCGGCGGACTCCCCCGCGCGGCGGCCCGCCCGGACCGGCGACGGTCCGCGTCGGCCCGGCTGGATCGCAGCTCACGGGAGGGCCCGCGCATGACCGGCACGCAGTTCGGGATCTACACCGTCGGTGACGTCACCCCGGACCCCACCACGGGCCGCGCGCCCACGGAGGCGGAACGCATCCGGGCCACCGTCACCATCGCCCGCAAGGCGGAGGAGGTCGGCCTGGACGTCTTCGCGACCGGCGAGCACCACAACCCGCCCTTCGTCCCCTCCTCACCCACGACCCTGCTCGGCCACCTCGCCGCCCTGACCGAACGCATCATCCTCTCGACGTCCACCACGCTCATCACCACCAACGACCCCGTCAAGATCGCCGAGGACTACAGCGTCCTCCAGCACCTCGCCGACGGACGGGTCGACCTGATGCTCGGCCGGGGCAACACCGAGGCGGTCTACCCCTGGTTCGGCCAGGACATCCGCGACGCGCTCCCCCTGACCGTCGAGCACTACGGCCTGCTCCACCGGCTGTGGCGGGAGGAGACCGTCACCTGGCAGGGGAGGCTACGCACCCCCTTACGGGACTTCCGGCTCGCGCCGCGCCCCCTCGGCGGCGTCCCCCCGTTCGTCTGGCACGGCTCCATCCGCACGCCCGAGATCGCCGAACTGGCCGCCTCCTACGGCGACGGGTTCTTCGCCAACCACATCTTCTGGCCCCCCTCGCACACCCGGCGCATGGTCGAGCTCTACCGCCACCGCTACGAACACCACGGCCACGGCGCGGCGCACCGGGCCGTCGTCGGGCTCGGCGGGCACGTCTTCATGCGTCCCCGCAGCCAGGACGCCGTACGGGAGTTCCGGCCCTACTTCGACCGGGCCCCGGTCTATGGCGGCGGCCCCCCGCTGGAGGAGTTCGCCGCCCGCACCCCGCTGACCGTCGGCTCGCCCGCCGAGGTCGTCGAACGGACCCTGGGCTTCCGCGCGTACGCCGGGCACTACCAGCGCCAACTGTTCCTGGTCGACCACGCGGGGCTGCCGCTGAAGACGGTCCTGGAGCAGCTCGACCTGCTCGGCGAGCAGGTCGTCCCCGTGCTGCGCAGGGAGTTCGCCGCCGACCGCCCCGCCGACGTCCCCGACGCCCCCGTCCACCCCTCGGCGCCCACGGCCCCGACGGCCCCCTCGGCGTTCCCGGGCTGACGGCCGGAGACGGCGCCGTCAGAGGGCGCTGTCGAGGGGGCCGGGGCCGGCCGAGGCGTGCGCCTTCTCGGGCTCCGGCTCGGGCGGCGCCGGGGCCTCGCCGCGTTCCAGGACGGCCGTGTTGACCGTGCCGGTCCACCGCTCGTACCAGGCCCCCCGCTCCCTGCGCAGCAGGAAGGCCAGCCCCGGCGCGCCCCACACCAGCAGGGCGAGCAGCACGGCGAGGTGCGGAAGCAGCCGTCCGACGAGGTCCGGAAGGGGGAGGGTGGCGGTGTGGTGGGCCAGGGCGGTCCAGGCCACGGCGAGCGGGCTGTAGAGCAGGCAGGCGCGCGCGGTCAGCCGGAGCGGGCCCGGCCGGGCGCCGTCGTGCCGGGCCAGGCGCAGCAACACGGCCCGCTTGCCCGGCGTCGTGGCGGACACGGCGGGCAGCAGCCAGAACCACAGCAGCCCGAGGGCCGCACCGAGCGGGAGCGCGTACTGGCGGCCGGTGTACCAGGACGTGGTGACGCCGAGCAGCCCGATGGCCAGCGTCCAGACGACGAGCCAGCCGGCCAGGTCGGTGAGCAGCGCGAGCAGCCGCCGCGTCAGCGTGATGCGCGCGGCGTAGCGACGGCGTTCCCGGTCGGGGTCGTTGACGGGCAGCAGGCGCAGGAAGGGGCCCACGGCGAGCCAGCCGACGACGGCGCCGGCCGTGTTGAGGATCAGGTCGTCGACGTTGAACTGCCGGTAGGGGCAGGCGTAGACGAACCACAGGCCGGTGTACTGGGTGGTCTCGAAGAACAGTGAGGTGGCGAAGGCGAGCACCGTCGCCCGCAGGAGCCGCTGCCGCAGGTAGTAGCGCAGGTAGACGCCCAGCGGTAGCAGCAGCACGACGTTGAGCAGGGTCGTCCAGGTCGGGGCGAGCCCCACCAGCTGCCCCGCCGACCAGTCGCCCCCGCTCGCCGAGGCGATCGACGCCTGGAAGGCGAAGGGCTCCAACTGCGGCTCTGCGGCATAGTGCACGGGGGTGCAGTAGGCACGAGTGTCGGCGGGCAGCGGCATCACCGTCTGCAACAGCGCGGCCAGCAGGTAGAAGACGAAGCTGTAGAAGACCAGGACCGGCCAGCCCCCGGCCCGCCCGCGCCTGCGGTACCCGCGGACGGCCGCCGGCACCAGGATCACGGCGGCGACGAGCGGGAACAGGGTGACCGCCGCCTCGACGGGCAACAGGTAGGTGCGGAACACGGCGCGCTTTCTGCAACTGTCGGGCTGAGCACGGGGCACAGCGAAGCAGCCCCCGATTTGGGGAGGCCGCCTCACATCCTGCGCCGCGCACCAGCGTAAAGCCCGCAACGCCCCCTCGCCGCGCAGGCCGTGGCTCGGGCCTCCACTTCCCGGGCCGGGATCAACGGACCCGAATCCGCGGTGGCGTGTCCGGCCGTGGGGTGGCCTGCGAGACACTTCGGCACGTGATCACCCGGGGTTGCCGCGCGTCGCCGGTGGAGCCTCCTGGGCGCCCATCAGTCGAGGAGGCCGTGGAAGTCCTCCCACAAGCGGCGGACGCCCTGGCGGTTCACGGTGAACCAGGCCCAGGTTCCGCGGCGCTCGCGCGCCAACAGGCCGGCCTCGGTGAGGATCTTGAGGTGGTGGCTGACCGTGGGCTGGCGCAGGCCGAGGCACTCGGTCAGGTCACACACGCACGCCTCGCCCTTGGGCGAGCGCTCGATGAGCCGGAGGATCTGCAGCCGGGTGGGGTCTGCGATGGCCTTGAGCTGGCTGGCGAGGTTCTCGGCCTCTGTCCGGTCGATCAGCGGACAGGCGAGGTGAGGGGTGCAGCTGTCAGCGGCCGGCGGGTCCGCCGCCTCCGACGCGCTGAATGCAGTGAGAGCCATCTATGCACCGTACGGCGAGGCGGGACAGGGGTGCCGTGCCCCGGACCTCACTGCGGCGACTGTTCATTCAGCATTCACTTTTCGCCCGGCCGGCGTGCGTTCCGAACCTCGCCACGGGTCATGACGTGGGCGCCGGTCGTGTCGGTCCGGCCCGCGTGGCGCCTCCGTTCTGGGGTCGGCTACGGGGGCGTGGGTCGCACTGCAGGCGGTATCCGATGCCCCGGATGGCGTCGATGGTGCAGCATGTGCCGGATGCGGTGTCCAGCCGATTGCGCAGTCGGCGGACATGGACGGTGAGGCTGTTGCTGTCCAGCGCGTCCACGCCCCAGACGGCCCGCGTGAGTTCACCTCGACTGACGACTCTGTTCACATTCTCCATGAGGTAGCGCAACAGCATGAACTCGCGCACCGGCAGATCGACGGACCGTCCGCGGACGTAGACGTGAAAGCCGGCCGGGTCGAGCTCAAGGTCTCCGGCGACGATGCTGATCTCCGTCTCCTGCCGCTCGGGCCGCACCAGGGGCAGGATCTCCTCGATGCGGTAGGGGCGGGCGACGAAGGCCACGGCTCCGGCGGACAAGGCGGCGGTCGCTTCGTCCACGCCGTCCCTCCCCGCTCCGACGATGACGGGGACCGGATGCAGCCGTCCGATCAGCTCCACCACGGTCTGCGCGCTGACGGTCGGGAGCGGGGCGGCGAGCAGCACGGCGCGCGGCTTGCGGACACCGACCTGCAGGAGCGCTTCCGCTCCGTCCCCGCACACCACGGTGCGCAGTCCGGCCTCGCCGAAGCGTGCCGTAACCGCACGCGCGAGGTCGGCGTCGGGCTCGGCCACCAGCAGGTCCGGGGCGTCGCCGTCGTGGGGGCCGTCGTCGGCGTCGTCGGACGCGGGTGCGGGATTCCGGTTGGCGTGGGGGGTCACTCGTATCTCCTTCAGGAATCCGCGTAAAGGGGTGGGCGACGTCGTTGGCGGGCAGGTCAGCCGAAGCGGCCGGAGATGTAGTCCTCCGTGCGGCGGTCGGCGGGGTTGCCGAAGATGCGGGACGTCTCGTCGTATTCGACCAGGCGGCCATGGCGTACGCCCTGGTCGTCGACGTCGGCGGTGAAGAAGGCGGTGCGGTGCGAGACACGCGCGGCCTGCTGCATGTTGTGCGTGACGACGATGATCGTGAACTCCTGGGAGAGATGGTCCATGAGGTCCTCGATCTTGGCGGTGGCGATCGGGTCGAGCGCTGAGCACGGCTCGTCCATGAGGATGACCTCGGGCTTGACCGCGATGGTGCGGGCGATGCAGAGGCGCTGCTGCTGACCGCCGGAGAGGGCGAGCGCCGAGGACTTGAGCTTGTCCTTGACCTCGTCCCACAGGGCGGCGTGGGTGAGAGTCTCCTCCACGAGGTCGTCGAGGTCGCCCTTGAAGCCGGAGACCCGGGGGCCGTAGGCAATGTTGTCGTAGATGGACTTGGGGAACGGATTGGGCTTCTGGAAGACCATGCCGATGCGGCGCCGGACCTCGATCGGATCGACGTCGGCCGCGTACAGGTCCTCGTCGTGGTAGCGGACCTTGCCGACGACGCGGGCGGTGGGCACGAGGTCGTTCATGCGGTTGAAGCAGCGCAGGACGGTGGACTTGCCGCAACCGGACGGACCGATCATCGCGGTGATCTGACGGTGCCCGATAGCCAGGTTGACGTCCCGGACGGCTTCGAGGGCGCCGTAGAAGACCGACAGACCGGCGACGTCGAAGACGGGGTCGGAAAGGGCGGCGGCGTCGCGGAACGCCACGTCGGGAGTCCTGGTGCCGCCGGTCGGCCTGGCGTCGGTGGGAGGGGTCATGGCGTTCTCCTGCGGGGAGTCGGCGGCGTATACGAGGTCGTGAGTCGTCGGGTTCACGGCGGTCACCAGCTACGGGAGAAGCGGTTGCGGAGCCAGATGGCCACGGAGTTCATCAGCAGCAGGATGGCCAGCAGAATGACGATCGCCGCCGAGGCGAGGGCGGTGAACTCGGCACGGGACTGACTGATCCAGTTGAAGATCTGGATCGGCAGAACCGTGAAGGCGCTCTGGGCGCCGGTCGGGTTGAAGGTGATGAACGTCAGTCCGCCCAGCAGCAGGAGCGGTGCGGCTTCGCCGATGGCACGGGAGAGGGCCAGGATGGAGCCGGTCGCCATACCGGGCACGGAGGCGGGGAGGACTTGGCGCCAGATCGTCTGCCACTGGGTGGCGCCGAGGGCGAGGGACGCCTGACGGATGGAGTTCGGCACGGCGCGGATGGCCTCGCGGGAGGAGATGATCACCACGGGGAGTACCAGGAGCGAGAGGGTGAGGGAGGCGGTCAGCACCGTCTGCCCGAATCCCAGGCCGCGGGAGATGATGCCGAGCCCGAGGATGCCGTAGACGATGGACGGGACGGCTGCCAGGTTCTGGATGTTGATCTCGATGGCCCGGTTCCACCACCGGTCGTGGTCGGCGTACTCCTCCAGGTAGATGGCGGTGAGGACGCCGGTGGGAATGCAGTACAGCGCGGTGAAACCGATGACCCAGACCGTGCCCATGATCGCCGACTGGGCTCCCGCGTTGCCCGGATCGATGATGTCCGGGAAGTTCTCCCACAGCCGGGGGTCCAGTCGCGGCCAGCCCTGGACGACGACGTAGACCAGCAGCGTGGCGAGGAAGACGACACCGACGGCGAGGGACGCCCACAGGCTGAGGTGGAAGAACCGCTCCCGCCACGGCGTGCCGTTGCCCCTCAGCCGCCGCGCCGGCACGGCGTCGGCCTGAACCGTCTCGCGTTCGATGACCTTGGAACTCACTCGTACACCTCCCGGTACTTGCGCACCAGGCGAATGCTGACCAGGTTCATCACCAGGGTCATGACGAAGAGCAGGGAACCCACTGCGAAGATCGTCTGGTAGCCGATGGAGCCGGTGGGCAGGTCGCCGATGCCGGCCGCCGCGATGAAGGCGGTCATGGTCTGCATACCCTCCAGCGGGTCGAAGGACAGATTGGGGCGGCCACCGGCGGCGATCGCGACGATCATGGTTTCGCCGATGGCCCGGGAGATACCGAGCACGACGGCGGCGACGATGCCGGAGAGCGCGGCGGGGAACACGACCCGCGTGGACACCTGCATGCGCGAGGAGCCGAGCGCGAAGGCGCCGTCGCGCAGCGCGCGGGGGACCGAGTTCATGGAATCCTCGGCCAGGGAGGCGATCGTCGGGATGATCATGACGCCCATGACGAAGCCGGCGGTGAGCGCGTTGAAGATCTGTGGGCCGTCCCCCACCGGCCAGATGTCCTGGAGCAACGGCGTGATGAACTTCAGCGCGAAGAAGCCGTAGACGACCGTCGGGATACCGGCCAAAACCTCCAGGACGGGCTTGAAGGTCTTCCGCACCTTGGAACCGGCGTACTCGCTCAGGTAGATCGCCGCCCCCAGGCCCAGCGGGACCGCCACGACGAGCGCGATGAGCGTGACCATCAGCGTGCCGGTCACCAGCGGGACGACGCCGAACGAGGCCGGGCTGAACAGCGGCGCCCACTCGGTGCCGGTGAGGAACCCACCGATATTGACCTCGCCGAAGAATTTCGCCGCCGGTGGGATGAGGGCGATGACGATGCCGACGGTGGTCGCCACCGACACCAGCGCCGCGGCCACCAGGAGGACCTGGACGGCCTTTTCGCCGTAACGCGGCGTGGACCGCCTCAGGGAACCGGGACTCCCCGAAACGGCCTGCCGCCCATTGCTGGGTGAACTCATCAGCTCTGCTGTCCTCGCAGCTTCTCCAGGTCGCCCTCCAGCTCGGCCTGCTGCTCCTCGTTCAGCGGCACGAACAGGGACTTCTCGGCGATCTCGGCGCTGTTGGAGACGTAGTACTCCACGAACGCCTCGCCCTCGGGCTTCTTCAGCGCGTCGGCGTTGGGGTAGATGAACAGCGGCCGGCCCAGCGGCTGGTAACTGCCGTCCTGGACGGTCTTCGTGCTGGGGGCGACGCAACCCTCGCCGCCGTCGATCTCCAGTGCCTTGAGCTTGTCCTTGTTCTCCTCGTAGTAGGACAGGCCGAAGTAGCCCATGCCCCCCTTCGAGCCGGAAACGCCCTGGACGGTGACGTTGTCGTCCTCGCTGGGCGAGTAGTCGGTCCGGGAGGCGCCCTCCTCACCGTTGATCGCGTCGGTGAAGTAGTCGAAGGTGCCCGAGTCGGTTCCCGCGCCGAACAGCTCCAGCGGCACGTCCGGGAACTCGGGGTCCACCTCCTTCCAGCTGCTCACCTTCGAGCCCGGCTCCCAGATCTTGTTGAGCTGCTCGATCGTCAGGCACTCGGCGAAGTCGTTGTCCTTGCTCACCACGACGGACAGGCCGTCGTTGGCGACCGCGAACTCCTCGTAGGCGACGCCGTTCTTCTCGCAGGCCGCCGCCTCATCGTCGGCGATGGGGCGGGAGGCGTTGGAGATGTCGGTCTCACCGTTGCAGAACTTCTCGAAACCGCCGCCGGTGCCGGAGGTGCCCACCGTGACCTTGACGCCACTGTTCGCGGACTGGAACAGCTGGGCGGCAGCGGTGCTGAGCGGTGCCACCGTGCTGGACCCGTCGACCTTGATGGTGCCGGACAACTGGTCGCTGTCGCCGTCGGAGCCGCCGGCGTCGCCGCCGCCACATGCGGTCGCCGCCAGCATCACGGCCGCCGTCAGAGCCAGCGGAGCCTTGGCTCTGCGCAGGGGAGTGGAAATGTTCACGGTAGATCTCGACCCTCGTGTCGGGCCGGGCGGGGATGCCCGGCCGGGGTGCCCGGTGCGCTCGTTGCGCTCCGTTTCGGACACCTGAATCGAAGCTCGTCTATGTGAACAACGCGTGTACGGGTACGCGCCCGAGTATGAACTATCGCTATTCATCTATATAGATGGAACGCGTTGAAAGGTGATGCGCGCTGTGCGGGGGCTGTCTCGCATCGCGTACCCCGCTCCCTCACGGTGCGCGCCGGCTCGCAGGGTTCGCCGTCACGACGTCGAGGGGACCGCACAGGAGGCGGCGAAGGGTGCCGCGAAGGGGTGGTCAGAGCCTGCCCGGCGGGCGAGGAGGTCCTGCGGAACGAAGTCGACGATCACGATGGCTACGACCACCGCCCCCTCGCCGCTGAGACGAGGGGGCGGGGGAGCTCAACGGCGGGGGTTCGCCGACCCATGCTGGGCAAACGGGTCGGGGGCGGGCCCCTGTCGGGACCCGCCCCCGGGTGAGGGTCTTTCGGGTGATCTCAGGCGGTGGCTGCGGCGTGTTCGGCTTCGATGGCCTTCTCCGGTTCGGCGGGTTGGGTGTCGGAGAGGGCGGCGAGGTGGCGTTCGGCGTCGAGGGCGGCGGAGCAGCCGGTGCCGGCGGCGGTGATGGCTTGGCGGTAGGTGTGGTCGACGACGTCGCCGGCGGCGAAGACGCCGGGGATGTTGGTGCGGGTGGAGGGGGCGTCGACCAGGAGGTAGCCCTCGTCGTCGAGGTCGAGGACGTCGGTGAAGAGTTCGGTGCGGGGGTCGTGGCCGATGGCGACGAAGAGGCCGGTGACGGGGAGTTCGGCGGTGTCGCCGTTCTTGGTGGAGCGCAGGGTGAGGCTGGAGAGTTTGCCGTCGGTGGCGTGGATCGTCTGGACCTCGCTGTCCCAGGCGAAGCGGATCTTGGGGTCGGCGAAGGCGCGGTCCTGCATGGCCTTGGAGGCGCGCAGGGTGTCGCGGCGGTGGACGACGGTGACGGTTTTGGCGAAGCGGGAGAGGAAGGTGGCTTCTTCCATGGCGGTGTCGCCGCCGCCGACGACGGCGATGTTCTGGTCGCGGAAGAAGAAGCCGTCGCAGGTGGCGCAGTAGGAGACGCCGCGTCCGGAGAGTTCGTCCTCCTGGGGGAGGCCGAGGCGGCGGTGCTGGGAGCCGGTGGCGATGATGACGGTGCGGGCGCGGTGGACGGTGCCGGCGGAGTCGGTGACGGTCTTGATGTCGGCCTTGAGGTCGACGGCGGTGACGTCGTCGGGGATGAGTTCGGCGCCGAAGCGTTCGGCCTGGGCGCGCATCTGGTCCATGAGTTCGGGGCCCATGATGCCGGTGGCGAAGCCGGGGAAGTTCTCGACCTCGGTGGTGTTCATCAGGGCGCCGCCGGCGGTGACCGAGCCTTCGAAGATCAGGGGCTTCAGGGACGCGCGCGCGGTGTAGAGGGCCGCGGTGTAACCGGCGGGCCCGGAGCCGATGATGATCACATTGCGAACGTCACTCACTTGGTGCCCTCCGGGGCGATCTCGGCGATGAGGCCCTCGATGCGGGCCTTGATCTCGTCGCGGATGGGGCGGACGGCGTCGACGCCCTGTCCGGCCGGGTCGTCGAGCTTCCAGTCCAGGTAGCGCTTGCCGGGGAAGACGGGGCAGGTGTCGCCGCAGCCCATCGTGATGACGACGTCGGACGCCTTGACCGCGTCGACGGTCAGCACCTTCGGCGTCTCGGCGGACATGTCGATGCCGACCTCGCGCATGGCCTCGACGGCGGCGGGGTTGACCTGGTCGGCGGGGGCGGAGCCGGCGGAGCGGACCTCGACGCGGTCGCCGGCCAGGTGGGTGAGCCAGGCGGCGGCCATCTGCGAGCGTCCGGCGTTGTGGACGCACACGAACAGGACGGAGGGCAGTGCGGGCATCGGTGGGTCTCTCTTGTCTCGCGGAACCGGTGGTGGGACCGGGGTGGTATCAGTACCGGGTGATGTGACAGTATCAGTCCATGATGACGTCAGTCGAGACTGACCTGATCCGGGTGATCGCGGACCCGCTCAGGCTCCAGATCGTGACCCTCCTGGCCCGCGAGACGCTGTGCACCTCGCACCTGGTCGAGGAGACCGGCGCACGGCAGACCAACCTCTCCAACCATCTGCGGGTGCTGCGGGAGGCCGGTGTCGTGGAGACCGAACCGTGCGGCCGGTTCACCTACTACAAGCTCCGGCCCGACGTCATCGAGGCCCTGGCCGCCTCGTTCACCGAGCTGGCCGCCACCGCCCGCGCCACCCTGGACACCGCACGAAAGAGGTCCTGCCCGTGACCACCACGGACCCGAAAACGACCGCGCCCCCCGATCCGGAGGGCGCGGCCGTCGTCGGCAAGCTCTCCACCCTGGACCGCTTCCTGGCGGTGTGGATCCTGCTCGCCATGGCCATCGGCCTCGGGCTCGGCCGGGTCGTTCCCGGCATGGGGGACGCGCTGGCCAAGCTGGAGATCGGCGGCATCTCCCTGCCGATCGCGCTCGGTCTGCTGATCATGATGTACCCGGTGCTGGCCAAGGTCCGCTACGACAAGCTGGACGCCGTCACCGGCGACAAGAAGCTCATGGTGTCCTCGCTGGTCATCAACTGGCTGGTCGGCCCCGCCGTGATGTTCGCCCTGGCGTGGATCTTCCTGCCGGACCTGCCCGAGTACCGCACCGGCCTGATCATCGTCGGCCTGGCCCGGTGCATCGCCATGGTCATCATCTGGAACGACCTCGCCTGCGGCGACCGGGAGGCCGCCGCCGTCCTGGTCGCGGTCAACTCCGTCTTCCAGGTCCTGGCCTTCGGCCTGCTCGGCTGGTTCTACCTCGACCTGCTCCCCGGCTGGCTCGGCCTGGGTGACGGTGAGCAGCTGGACATCTCGATGTGGACGATCGCGGTCAACGTGGTCATCTTCCTCGGCGTGCCGCTGCTGGCGGGCTTCCTCACCCGCCGGCTGGGCGAGAAGAGGATGGGGCGCGAGGGCTACGAGAACCGCTTCCTGCCGAAGATCGGCCCCTGGGCGCTGTACGGGCTGCTGTTCACCATCGTCATCCTCTTCGCCCTCCAGGGGGAGACGATCACCAACCAGCCGGGGGACGTCGCCCGCATCGCCCTGCCGCTGCTGGTGTACTTCGCGCTCATGTGGTTCGGCACCTTCGCCCTCGGCAAGGCGATCGGCATCGCCTACGACCGCACGGCGACGCTGGCCTTCACCGCCGCGGGGAACAACTTCGAGCTGGCCATCGCCGTCGCCATCGGCGCCTTCGGCGTCACCTCCGGCGAGGCGCTGTCCGGGGTCGTCGGCCCCCTCATCGAGGTCCCGGTGCTCGTCGCCCTGGTCTACGTCTCCCTCGCCTGGCGCCGCAGGTTCAGCGAACGCAGCCTGGTGACGCCGGTGAAGTGACCTCGTCCGTGGATGTGGGGGTGGGCGGCCGGTCCGGCTCGCCGCCCACCCCCGACCTGCGCCGGGGCCGTCCCCGCACGTCTTGTCGTCCGCCGAGCGTTCCCTTCCATCCGTCGGTCACCCGGTCCCGGGTGACCGGGCGAGCGGAGTCGCTCTGCCGACGGTGTCCAGTTCGTCGGGGACCGGCGTGGGCCGAGTGCCACGGGAGGCCGGTCAGGAAAGCGCGGGGGTCGGCCGCGCCTCCGCCGTCTGACCGAGGTGGACGGTCCTGTCGCACAGCCGCTCGACCTGAGAGGTGTCGTGGGACACGAGCATGACCGTGCGGTGTCCCCGTAGCGCGGCGACCGACTCCTCGACCGTGTCGCGGCTGCGCTCGTCGAGAGCACTCGTCGGCTCGTCGAGGAGCAGCGCGGCCGGGTCGAGGGCCAGTGCCCGTGCCAGGCAGAGCCGCTGGCGTTGGCCCGCGGAGAGCACCTGGGCCGACGCGTCGAGGCGGTCCCGTACCTCCCGCCACAGGCCCGCCTCCCGCAGCGCGAGCTCGGCTCGTTCCCGCAACAGCTGACGTGGCGCCTTCACCACGTGTCGGATGCCGAACAGCGCGTTGTCCAGAATGCTCCCGCCGAAGACGACGGGCGTCTGCGGCACGAGTACGACCTTGGACCTCAACGCGGCTTCGGCCTTGCCGTTCCGCACGGGCACGCCCAGCACGCTCAGCTCACCGGTCCGGACGAGGCCGGTGGGGAGCAGATCGACCAAGGCCCTCAGGACGGTGGACTTCCCCGCGCCGGACGGGCCGCACAGACCTGTGGTCGATCCGTGCGGCAGTTCGAAATCGACCGGGCCGACGAGTGTCTTGCCCCCGATGCCGACCCGCAGATCGTGCGCGGTTATCACGCTGTCCATCGTTCTCCTTCCCGACGGTTGCGCAGTGCGACCGCCGCACTGAGGAGTACCGCCGTGATCATCACCAGGGCGAGTGCGCTCGACCATGCTTGGGTCATGCTCTGGGGGTCTCCGGAATCCTGCGACAAAGTGAAGATGTGGGTCGGGAGGGCCTGGATGGGCGAGTCCACCACTCCGCCCGGGAGGGCCGGAGCTCCGAAGAAGACGGTCGCGGTGAACAGCAGGGGCGCCGTTTCCCCCGCTGCCCGGGCCAGGCCGAGTAGCAGGCCGGTGATGGTGGCGGGCCAGGAATAGGGGATGACGACGGAGCGGATGTACTGGGACCGGGAAAGCCCCAGGGACATCGCACTCTCCGTCAGTTCGTTCGGCATGCCCCTCACCCGGGCCGAGGTGGACAACGCCACCACGGGAACGACGACGGGAACCAGCACCAGCGCGCCCGCCAGCCAGGAGCGCCCCCATCCCAGGGCACTCGAGAGCAGAACGAAACCGGTCAGGCCCAGCAGGATGGTCGGCGTCCCGCCCACGACGACGGTCACCGTCTGGAGCAGGCGGGTGGTGCGGGCCGACGCCCGGACGCCGATCAGGACGCCGGCCCCGAACCCGAGTGGCAGTGCGATCAGCCCGGTGGTCGCCACCAGCAGCACGGTTCCGAGGATCTGGTCGCGGACTCCGCCGTCCGTGGTACCGGACGCCGGGGTGAACCAGAAGGACGGGTCGAAAGCCGCGCTCCCCCTGGCCACCAGGATGATGAGCATTCCGAACAGGAGGAGGGCGGGGAGCACGAGGGCGGTCAGACGCAGTGCGGCGGTGATCCGGTCGCGCTGGACGCGCAGGGACGCAGCGGACCGGGCGGCGGGCAGCCGCCCGCCGTCCCGCCGCCGGCCCCCCACGCGGGTGCTCCACACGGTGGCAGCCGCCACGAGCGACAGGACCAGAACACCGAGGCCGCACAGAGCTGCGAAGTGGGGTCCCGATGTGCCCGCCAACACCGGTTCCGGGCCGGCGAGTTTGGTGGTCAGCGTCTGCCCCGGCCGGACCAGGGTGTCGAGCACACCGCCGATGCCGTCCGGGAGGCGACCGTCCGCACGGCCGACCACCAGGTAGACCGCGATAGCCTCGCCCAGCGCCCGGGCGAGACCGAGAAGGACTGCGGCACGCATGCCGGTGCGGGCCAGCGGGAGGACTGCGGAGCGGATCACTTCACGGCGGGTCAAGCCGAGGGAGTACCCGGCCTCACGGTAGCGATCGGGAACAGCGGTGAGCGCGTCCACGCTCACCGCGACCACGGTGGGCACGATCATGATGGCGAGCACGATCCCTGCGGCCAGCAGGCTGTCGCCACCGGGCACCTGGGCGACCGAGGAGATCAGGGGGCGGATGATCATGATGCCCAGTAGGCCGTACACGATGGAGGGGACGGCTGCGAGCAACTCGACGCACGTGCGCAGCGGCCGGGCCAGGCGTGGTGGCAGGTACTCGGTCAACGCGATGGCGGCGGCCCAGCCCACGGGAACGGCGAGGGCCAGGGCGAGAACACCGACGACCGCGGTTCCGAAGATCATGGACAGCGCGCCGAAGGAGCCGTGGGCGGGGCTCCATCGGGCCGACGTCAGCAGGGCGAGCCAGTCGACGGTGCCGCCTGAGATGCCGCCGAGCAGATAGCCGCCGATGAGTAGCAGCATGGTGACGACCGACGCCGCTCCGGCCAGGGCGAGCGCCCAGACCCAGTGAGGAGGCCGGGGGCGGGGTGGTGTGGTCGGCACGGTCGGGGGCCGCGCCTGGACGGTGGTGGGCATCGGTTACTTCCCGAGCTGGTCGAGCGTCAGGTATCCGTGCCTGGTGAGCAGTTCCTGCCCCGGCCCGGAGAGGACGTAGTCGATGAACTCCTTCGCCTTCCCCTCAGGCCGGCCGTCGGTGACGAGGTACAGGGGGCGAGTCATCGGGTAGTCCCCGGAGGCGATGTTCTCCGGATCAGGGGAGACTCCGTCCAGCGTCACCGCGACCAGGTCGTCATGGCCCTCGACGAACCCGGTGGAGAGCGGAGCGATGCTCCCCGATGTCGACTTCAGCTTGCTCCGCGTTTCCAGATTTCCACCGACGATGGCGAAGTTGTCGGTCTCGGGTGGCGGCGGGGGCGTGGCCTCTCCGTAGAGATAGGAGTCCAGGGCCTCACGTGTACCCCGGCCCGGTTCCTTGTCGTAGACGAAGACGGCGAGGTCAGGCCCACCCAGCTCCGACCAGTTGGTGATCTTTCCCTCGAACAGGTCGCGCACCTGCGTCTTGGTGAGGTTGTCCACGCCGGCGTCGGCCACCTTCCTGGTGATGATCACTCCGACCGCGTCGGTGCCGACCTGCGTCGTGTGGAACGAGGCGCCCGGATGAGCGGAGCGGTCCTCCTCCTGTAACGGCTTCGAGCTCATCGCGATGTCGATCTGGCCGGAACCGAGTTGGGATATGCCGCCTGCGGAACCGCCTTGGGTGGCGACGGTGGCCTCAAGCCCCCGTTCGCGAAGGGCTTCCGCGGCGTCTGCCGCCACGGGCGCCACCGTGGTCGAGCCGCTGATGTTCAGGGCGCTGGTCTGCGTGTCGCTTCCGGCACATGAGGCCAGGAGCGAGCCGAACAGGCACAGAGCGGCCGGGAGGACGCGTCTGCGGAGCCGTCCGACACGGGAGGTTGCGGGACGGCCGTGCGCCGGCTTCACCGGCGCACGGCGGGTGGGGGGTACCAGGTCTGACGCATTGCGAGACATGCACGGTCCTCCTGGGGCAACGGGGGCCAATGCCAGGAGATATTAAACAAACGATGATTGATATGAAAACCCTCGGTGAAGAGATGATCTCGTTCCGTCTCACCTGTGGTGGGGCACTTTCAGGCCACGTGGGACCCGCTGGTCGGGGGCCGGTGCTTCTGCTGAACGTGCGCCTCGGTGTCGTTGGGGCTGTGCGCGGATAGCGCTTCGGGGCAGCGGGCCGTACCGTGCGGTACGGCCCGCTCCGTCAGGCCCGAACGAGCGGCGGGTGCGAGGTCGCACGTCCCACAGGTGGTCTTGCTGTCGTGGTGCGGACAGCCGACGCGTACGGTGCGACCCGGCCGGACATGAGGCAGTACAGAATTCGCCGGGTGTCGGGCCGAGTCGTGCGCTGTGGCGGGGCGGCCGGTTTCCGCCACGTCGCGGCCGACCCGGAGTGGGCGGGGGGGGAGCGGCTCGGATCACCCCCGCTCCCGTGGGGGTGATCCGGGTTCAGCTCTCGACCGCACCGGCGTGACGCCCGAGCTCTGTGCGGGGAGCCCGGTGGCCGAAATCAACTCCGGTCAGAGACCGGATCCACGTTGCCCGGTTGTTCACCCGGCATCCGCCGGTCGTCTCCACGCGGCACGGTGAACCACGGTGGTCCCGTGGGCTCCTCGGTCGGCGGTCACGTGCGGGGCCGACAAGCCGCCGCAGGCCGTCATGCCGAAGACGGGTGCGGGCTCGGGTCGTCCGCTCGACTTCTCATCTCGACGCCGGATCCGCCCCGGCGGCCCGCTTCTCCGCCGCCGTCAGGAACTGCGCGATGAGGGGGTGGACGGAGGTGGGTGTGGAAGTGAGCTCCGGCTGGAAGAGGCAGGCGAGGAAGAAGGGATGCTCCTCCAGCTCCAGCGCCCGCGGGGCGCCGTCGGCATCCCACGCCACGAACTCCATCTCCCCCTCCACCGCGGCTTCCATGAAAGCGCGGTCGAGGGACCACGAGCAGTGGAAGACCTCCTGCACGTCGTCGGCGTGGCCGTAGACCGACGCCAGCCGAGAGTGCTTCTTGACGGTGAGCGGAGCCTTCTCCCCGGTGAACGAGCAGGTGAACGGAATCGCCAGGGCCATATACCGTTCCTGGTCCTCCACCACGCCGACGACTTCCTCGACGCCGTTGACGAGCGCGTTGCCGATCAGAGCGCTGAAGAAGCCGCCGCACGTGCCGAGGAAGGGCACTTCGGCTTCCCGTGCCACTCGAACGGCGTGCTGGACGCCGGCCTCGTTCAGGTACGGCGCGCCGGGTACCACCCATATGCCGTGGAAGCCGTCGAGGTCGGCCTCGCCGGTGATCTTCTCCGTCGGCAGCCACTCGGCAGTGGCTCCCAACTCGCTCAGCAGTGACTCGATCTTGGGGTGAGCGGGCTCCGAGTGGTTGCCCTTGTCGCCTACCAGGGCGAGGCGGAGCTCGGTCATGGCGTCCATGCTTCCTCCTGTAGAACGTTTGTTCGAAAGATGGGTGGCACGGTGGCGCTGCGGCGGTGAGAAGTTGTGGTACTGCGAACTCCGGGCGGGCGGCGGCTTTCGCGGTTGCAGGCCCGGAGTCGCGAGAGTGTCGGATCAGGCGAAGAGCGGGATGATGAAGCCCCCGGCCACGGCCATGACCAGAATGGAGGCGACGAACGCCGCCACGAGCCGAGGCTTGAAGATGGCCGTCAGCATGCTGACCTCGGGGATGCTCGCTCCGGCGCCACCGATGATCAGGGCGAAGACCGCGCCGATCCCCATGCCGGCCTCCGACAGCGCCAGTCCGATCGGCAGGGCGGCTTCCGTGCGGATGTAGAGAGGGATGCCGATCACGGCGGCGACCGGGATGGCCGCGGGGTTGTCCGGCCCGGCGAATCCGGTCAGGAAGGATTCGGGTACGGCCCCGTAGATCAGGGCACCTACGCTCACCCCCACCAGGAGGGGGATGACCAACGGACGGAAGTCCGACCGTGCCGAGCGCCAAGCGCCGGGCATTTCCGCGCGAAGGCCCTGCCAGGGCTCCTCCGCCTTCTCCCCCTCCACACGCACGCGTTTGACGAAGCGCCCGAGCCCCAAGGCGTTCCAGCCCGCCGCGATGAGAAGGCTGCCGACCAGGGCGACGGCCGCGTAGCCCAGCATGACCGGCACGCTGAAGAGCACGGCCACCGCGGTCAGAATGATCGGATTGAGGAGGGGGGAGGCGACGAGGAAGCTCGCGGCCGTGACGAACGGGACTCCGGCTTTGAACATGCCGGCGAGCATGGGAAGCGTGGAGCAGGAACAGAACGGGGTGAGCGCGCCGAGGGCGACCCCCTTGAGGGGGCCGACCACCGACCCCCCTCCCAGCCAGCTTTGAATCCGCTTGGGGCCCACCCGCCGGTTGAACAGGGCCACCAGGAAGGAGATGGCCAGGAAGAGCGCGACCAGCTCGGCCGCGATGATTCCGAAGGTCTGGAAGGTCTCGCCCCAGTTATTCACCCGGCCACTCCCCCTCGCAGCAGGCCGCGGCACCCTCGGGCGTCAGTGCCGCGAGGGAGGCGAGCCACCGCACGGGGGTCCCCAGCTGCTCACAGCAGAGCGTGTACACGTTGGCCCGACCACGTGGGGCGGAGGTGACCAGCTGCTGGTCGCGCAGGGTCGCCAGGTGGTGGCTGACCAAGGTCTGACTCAGGCCCGTCGCCTCCTGCAGTTCCTTGACCGTGCGGGAGTGCTCGGCAAGGAGGAGTGTGATCGTGAGTCGGTTCTCGTCTGCCAGAACCTTCAGCAGGGGAGCGAGCAGGCGTGCCCGGTCCCGATTCGACAACTCCGCCGGTGGCATGAGGCGGACGCCCAGTACTTCATCCATAGCACGATTGATATCAACAGTATTCATTGGTGTCAAGTGCGGCGAGCATGACTGGTGATCACTGGCCCGCCAGAGAAACCGCAACCGTGCCTTTTCGGCCACCCGTCGCGCCGTGACTCATTGCCGGGCGAGAGCATGTCCTGTTGAGGGGTCGGCCCTCCGGGGGTCGGTGATGGGCGCGCTGCCTGCCTGTTCCCCGGAGAGGTGGCCGACTCGATGGTGGCCGGAGGTGGGCCGCGAGGTGTTCGGGGTCGGGTGGGTCGTCCTTGGACCGTGGCTGACGGCAGTCTGTACAGCACCCATTGATCCATGAATGATGGCTGATGCATTGCTGGTGAAGAGGGGTAAGAGATTGAAGGGAGCGGTCGGACGCGGCTGGCTGGGGACGCGTTGGCACCCGTAGCCCTGAGCACGGGGACCTACGCCCGTGGGCCGACCGGTCGGTCACCCCTCGACGGCTGGTTCTCGGGAGCGCCGGACCTCCACCGGGCCTCTGTACGGCGTCTCCTTCAGCACGGACCCGCAGCTGTCACTCGGCCGAATCACGCCCTCGCGCACCACACGAGGTACTGCCCGTCGTCCTGATCCAAGGGGAATCGTGTCCACTTTCGTCAGACACAGGCCGCCAACGCCCGCACCACGAGGGGGTAGCGGCAGCGGAGCGCTCCGCTCAGGCATACGCTTCCACTCCGTCTCCGTCGCCTACGGCGCCACCACGGTCCTGGACTCACTGGATCTGACCGTCCTGCCCGGAGAGGTCATGGCCTTACTCGGGCCTTCCGGGTCGGGCAAGACGACGGCGCTGCGCGCCGTCGCCGGTTTCGCCACCCCGGCCCGGGGGCGGGTGTACATCGGCGGTGAGGACGTCACCGGGCTTCCACCTCATCGTCGGGGCATCGGGATGGTGGTCCAGCAGTACGCGCTTTTCCCGCACATGCGGGTGTCGGACAACGTCGCCTTCGGGCTCAAGGCCCACAAGGTGCCGCGTGCGGAGATCCCCGACCGGGTCCGGGAAGCGCTGCGCATGACCGGCATGGAGGACTACGCGCGTCGCTACCCCAGAGAACTGTCAGGCGGTCAGCAACAGCGTGTTGCCATCGCGCGGGCCCTGGCCATCCGGCCCCGGGTCCTCCTGCTGGACGAACCGCTCTCCGCGCTGGACGCCCAGCTGCGCTCCGGAATGCTCGCGGAACTGGCCCGGCTGCACCGTGAACTCCCCGACGTCTCGATCCTGTACGTGACGCACGACCAGGTCGAGGCACTCACCCTGGCCGATCGCATCGCGGTCATGAGAGACGCGCGCCTGGTCAGTTGCGGAACGCCGCAGGAGCTCTACCGCGAACCGGGCAACGACTTCACCGCCACCTTCCTCGGCGGGGCCAACCTCCTCCCGGTCACGGTGCAGGCGCACGCCCCGGACGGACGGGCCGAGGTCGACCACCGCGGCACCACGCTGCTCGTCACCGCTCCGGACAGCGTCTCTCCCGGAGTCGAACTCCTCGCGTGCGTCCGGCCCCACCACCTGAGCCTCACCGAGCACCCGACGCGGAACTGCTTGCGGGGCAAGGTCGCCGAACTGCAGTGGCGAGGCGCCACTCACCGGCTCTACCTGGACATCGGCCCGGAGCCGCTCGTCGCCGACGTCGCCGAACTGCGTGAACCGCCCCGGGTCGGCGACACCGTCACGGTGAGCTTCGCTCCTCAGGACGCCGTCCTGCTCCCCGCCAAGCCGGGCGACGGCCTGCCGACGAAACCGGCACACCGCGTGGGGCGAGCACGGTGACGACCGCCGAAGCCCCACTCCCGGCTCCCCTCCCCGAAGCCATCCGGCCACCATCGCCCCCGCACACCGCCGGCCGACGCCGCGCCCCACGCTCCGGGCTGTGGCTGTTACCGCCCCTTCTGTGCATCACCTTCGCGCTGCTCTACCCGCTGGCGTTGGTGGTGTGGGAGTCCTTCTCCCCTGAGACGGGCGGGCAGTCCTTGGAGGTCTACCGGTCCACCTTTGACTCCGAGGCCTTCCGCAGCGCCGTGTTCACCACCGTGTACATCGGCCTCGGGGCCACGGCGGGTTGCCTGGTCCTGGGGTTCGGTCTGTCGCTGGTGATCGCTTTCGTTCCCTTCACCGGCTCCCGCCTGATCGGCCGGTTCATCGACATCTTCCTGTCCTTCCCCTCCTTTCTCATCACCCTTGCCCTGGTGTTCGTGTACGGGTCGGCCGGCATGGTCAACGGCATCTGGGCCGATGCCACCGGGGCGCCCGACGGGCCGGTGGACTTCCTGGCCACTCCGTGGGGCGTGCTCCTGGCCCAGATCACCTTCTTCACCCCCTTCGTGATGCGCCCCTTGCTGGCGGCCTTCTCGCAACTCGACACCTCGCAACTTGAGATCGCCGCGTCACTCGGGGCCCGGCCGGGCCGGGTCATTCGGCAGGTGATCCTCCCCGAGGCGCGTCCCGCCCTCGTCGCGGGCGGCTCCCTGGTGCTCGTCATGAGCCTGAACGACTTCGGGATCGTGTTGTTCACCGGCGCCAAGGACGTGGTGACCCTGCCCCTGCTCGTCTACACCAAGGCGATATTCGACTACGACTACCCGGCCGCGTGCGTCGTCGCCGTCGTCAGCGTGGTCCTGTCCGTATCCCTCTACCTTCTCTACCGCGCAGGGGCGATCGGCGCATCAGGAGGTCACCGTGCTGGTGCATAGCCCCCGAGCCCGCAGACTGGTGCACGCCGGGTTCGCCCTCGTCGTTCTTCCCCTCTTCGCGCTACCTTTCGCCGTCATCCTTGCTGCCTCCTTCTCCACCAACTGGAGCGGGGCCCTTCCTTCAGGGCCGACCTTCGAGCAGTACGCCACCGTGACGTCCGGCGACGCGCTCGAAGCCCTGGTCACCTCGCTTCTCACGGCCACGGCCGCTTCGCTGATCGCGCTGGTCACCGGGACCTGGGCGGCCCTCGCCGTCCACAGCATGACCCGGCTACGTCGCCTGGCCGACAGCCTGTTCATGCTGCCCGTGGCCGTCCCCTCCGTCGTCGTCGGCCTGGCCCTGTTGGTGGCCTTCAGCCGGCCCCCCGTCCTTCTCAACGGCACTCCGAGCATCGTCGTCATGGCGCACGCGGTCCTGGTCACCGGGTTCGCCTACCAGTCCGTGGCTGCCGCACTCCTGCGCCTGAACCCCGTGTACGAACAGAGCGCGGCGAGTTTGGGAGCCTCCCCCGGCTACGTGCTGTGGCGTGTGAAGCTGCCGCTTCTGCTTCCTTCGCTGGGTGCGGCCACGGCGCTGTGCTTCGCCCTGTCCATGGGTGAGTTGAGCGCCACGATGATGCTCTATCCGCCCGACTGGCTTCCCCTGCCCGTCGCCATCTACGCGGCGACCAACCGGGGCCTGGTCTTCATCGGGTCGGCTCAAGCGGTCCTGCTGATGACCACCACCCTCGTGGTTCTGCTGTTGCTCAACCGTCTGCGAAACAGAGCCTCCTACCGCTGAGCCGGTTGGTGGGGCGAACTCCGTCCAGGGCCTGCGGGCTCTCGAACCGACAAGGATCATTCATGCGCCACACGATGCGTGCCGGTGCCGCCGGCGCCCTGCTCCTGGCTCTCCTCGCCACCGCCTGTGCGGGGGAGGACTCCGGGGACGAGGTCACCGTCTACAGTGCGGACGGACTCAAGTACCAGAGTGGGGACGGTTTCTACGACCGGGCGTTCAAGCAGTTCGAGGAGGAGACCGGCGTCAAGGTCAACTACGTCGAAGGCGGCTCCGGGGAGGTCGTTCAACGCCTGACCCGCGAACGCAACAACACCAAGGCCGACGTCCTGATCACCCTGCCCCCGTTCATCCAGCAGGCGCAGAGCCGGGGACTCCTCGACGCGTACCGCCCCGCCGGCTGGGAGAACATCGCGGACCCGGACAAGGACGCCGACGGCATGTGGACCGCCGTGGTGAAGAACTACTTCTGCTTCATCTACAACACCGAGGAACTCGACTCCCCGCCGGAGACCTGGCAGGACCTGCTGGACAGCTCCTACAAGGGTCGCTTCCAGTACTCCACCCCGGGCGTCGCGGGAGACGGGACCGCCGTCGTCATCAAGAGCATGCACGACTTCGGCGGTCTGGAACCCGCTATGGAGTACCTGGAGAAGCTGCAGGTCAACAACGTCGGTCCCTCCGCCTCCACCGGCGCGCTCGTGCCCAAGGTGGACAAGGGCGAGTTGCTCGTGTCCAACAGCGACGTCCAGATGAGCTTCGCCAACCGCGAGGCCATGCCGAACCAGGACATCTTCTTCCCGGCGATGGAGGGCAAGGCCCCGACCACGTTCTCCCTTCCCTACGCCGGAGGGCTGGTGAAGGGGGGGCCGCAGCAGGAGAACGCCCAGAAGCTGCTGGACTACCTCGTCAGCCCCGAGGCGCAGGAACTGATCAGCGACGCGGGCGGCGGCTTCCCGTCCCGCACCGACGTCACTCCCCAGGGGGAGTACGCCGAGCGGGCACGGAAGGCCTTGGACGGGGTGGAGATCTTCACCCCTGACTGGAGGACCATCGACAAGGAGCTCGACTCCTACCTGGAAGCCTGGCGCGAGGCCACCGGGAGCTGAGCCTCCGATCCACGGTCACCCGCTGAGCACCTGCTCAGCCCGGCCGGCACCGTGGTCCGGCCGGGCTGAGGGGTGCGACCACAGTCCCGCATCCCTCAGCCGGGGCATCACGCCCTCACCGAACCAGTACGCCTCCTCCAGGTGGGGATGGGAGGAGAGCACGAACTCGTCGACCCCCGCCCGGTGGTACTCGGCGATGCGGTCGGCGACCTCCTCGTGACTGCCCACGAGCGCCGTTCCGGCGCCTCCTCGGAAGAGACCGATTCCGGCCCAGACGTTGGGGTAGATCTCCAAACGCTCGGCGCTTCCCCGGTGCAGGTCGAGCATCCGGCGCTGCCCCTCGGACTCGCTGCGCCGCAGCCCTTCCTGGATCTTCCGGATGGTCGACTCGTCGAAGTCCGCGAGCAGCTTCCGGGCCACCGACCACGCCTCCGCCGATGTCTCACGAGTGATCACGTGCATCCGCACGCCGAACCGGGGTGTGCGGCCGTTGCGTGCCGCCAGGCCACGGATCCACTCGATCTTCTCGGCCACCTGAGCGGGCGGTTCGCCCCACGTCAGATAGCTGTCCACGTGCCGGGCCGCCACCGCGCCGGCCGCCTGCGAGGAGCCACCGAAGTAGATCTCGGGCACCGGGTCGGGGAGCCGGGAGAGCCGGGCCTTCTCGACCCGGACGTGCTTCCCCTCGAGGTCCACGGTCTCGCCGGCCCACAGGCCGCGCACGACCTGGAGGAACTCGTCGGCCTGGTGGTAGCGCCCGTCCTTGTCGAGGAAGTCACCGTAGGCCCGCTGCTCCCAGCTCTCCCCGCCGACGACGACGTTGATCAGCAGGCGACCCGCCGAATGGCGCTGGAACGTCGCGGCCATCTGAGCCGCCAGCGTGGGACTGACGAAGCCGGGACGGAAGGCCACGAGAAACTTCAGCCGCTCGGTCGTCTGCGCCAGCATGGCCGTCGTGAGCCAAGCGTCCTCGGTCCAGGACCCCGTCGGGGTCAGGGCCCCGGCGAAACCGAGCTGTTCCGCCGCCCGGGCCACCTGGGTCAGGTATCCGATCGACGCTTCGCGCTCCTCGCCGACCTTGGCCAACGCCAAACCATGTCCTCCGCCCACGAAATGGCGACTGTCTCCGTAGGTGGGGAGGAACCAGTGGAAGGTGATGCTCATGTTCTCTCCGTTCTGAAGGAGTGCCGGGTCCGGCACCGCGGATACCGGCCGTACCTGACGGTCACGCCAGGGGGCTGAAAGCCGGGTTCGTCGTACGTGTGGCCTCACGCGAAACGAGTGAGGCGAACTGGCCGACGCGGGTGGTGAGCTGGGCGGCCACCTCGGAATCGATGAGCACCTCTCCGCCGTCCTGTCGCGTGAGCAGGCGGTCGAGTACGAAGTAGCCGCGGAGCACGTGATCCGCACCCAACGCCGTCAGCACGGGACGCAGGGCGTAGTCGATGGAGAGCACGTGGGCGGTGCTACCGCCGGTGGCGAGGGGAAGCACCGGCTTGCCCGCGAGGGCGGACTGCGGGAGAAGATCCAGCAGGACCTTCAACAGGCCGCTGTAGGCGGCCTTGTACACGGGCGTCGCCACGATGATGCCGTCCGCCTCCTCGACCGATCCGACCACGTCCCGGATCGCGAGATCGGCGCTGTCGGCGTTCAGCAGCGCCGCTGAGGGCAGATCGCGCACGGCCACGCTCCGTACGGACAACCCGGCGTCGCTGAGCCATCTCTCCACGTGCCTGAGCATGGCCGCGGTGCGTGAGTGGGCTGACGGGCTTCCGTGGAGCATCAAGATTGTTGCCATGGTCCACGCCTCCCAGGGCGTCGTGTGCGAAACGGATCAGGCGTCCTGCTCGGTGAGAGTCCGGATGAAGCGCTCCTTGATCTCCTCCGCCGACAGCGCGCTGGTGGCGCGTGGGGGCACAGCGCCCGAACGCGGCCGGGTGGGGACCGCGCACAGGTGCGGGCCGTCGCATTCCAGCGCGGTGCGGAGGAAGGCGTCGAGCTCTCCGGGTGTCGCGCACCGCTGCACGTTCCGGTAGCCCATGGCCTTGGCCACGTCGGGGAAGGAGGTGGTTCCGGACGTCGTTCGCTGCCCGCCGGTCGACTCGTGGAGGCCGTTGTCCAGGACGACGTGGACGAGGTTGGCGGGTACCTGATCCCCGATGACCGACAGGGTGCCCAGGTGCATCAGTGCCGCACCGTCCCCGTCCAGCACCACCACGGTACGTTCAGGCCTGGCCAGAGCGACGCCCAACGCCAGAGCGGAGGCGTGCCCCATCGAACCCTGCATGTAGAAGTTGCCCGGCCCGTCCGCCTCGGCGAAGACCTCCCGGGACGTGTAGCCCGTGGTGGAGACGAGCACGGCCTCCTTGGCCCGCTCCCTGACGACCCCGATCGCCTCCACGGACGTCATGCGCCCGGTGTCCGCGACCTTTGTCCCGGAGCCCGCCGCCTTGCCCACGGCCCCCCGCTCAACGAGGACGAACGGGGGCCTTCCGGCCTTGAACTCGTCCAGCGCCGCGTCCAGCACCGAGTGGTACCGCTCCACTCCGTCGTCCGCCCGCAGCGTCCAATGGGGGAGACCCAACTCGTCGAGCAGGGGGTGGCACAGCGGCCCCATCACCTCGTGCTGCGGCTCGTCGTCGGCCGGATCGGGCCAGCCGCGCATGCTGACGAAGGTCAGCACGGGAAGTCGGTAGGTCATGACCAGAGAGGTCAGCGGGTTGATGAGGTTTCCCAGGCCCGAGTTCTGCAACATGATGTAGGAAGCGCGTCCCGCCAGGGAGAATCCGGCTGCGACCGCCAGGGCCGCGCCCTCGTTCGCGGCCGGCACGTACTGTTTCCCGTGCTCGCCGAGCAGCGCGATCGGCCCCCCGAAATGCGAGCAGGGCACCCCGCTGGACGCGGTGAATCCCCGCCCTTCGAGCGCGTCGACGAACTCCTGAGCTGTGATCAAGGTGAAGCCTCCTTGGACGACGGACGCGTTCGGGCATCCGCCACGGGTGAACTGGTTCGGGTCACCGGGCCCACGGCGGTCGGGACTCGATGCGGACCACGGCGCAGCTGAGGGAGACACCGCCGCCGTGCGCGATCAGCAGGACGTGGTCCCCCGGCCCCACCTGGCCGGTGGTGACCAGGTGGTTCAGGCCGACGACCTGGTCGTTGACGGTGAGGTGACCCAGATTCCGGCCGAACTCCAGCAGGCCGCGCTCGACGTCGATCCCGATGGGGTCGAGGATCACCTTCAGGTAGCTTTCCTGGCCGGTGAAGACGTGGGTCACCCGGGTGACCTCGGTGACGTCTATGTCCGCTTCCGCCAGTGCCTGCAGGGCGATGTGGGTGCGCAACTCGCCCTGCCGCTGCACCACCTCCGCGACGGTCTCCTCCACCCCCCTACGGCTGGCGAATCGCTCCTTCATGTTCATGCGCCGCCCGACCGTCAGGGACGGGGGGAAGATCGGTTCCGCGCCGCGGTACTGCTCCTCGACCTCGGAGGTCGAGGCCGCGGTGACGGACAACAGCCTGGCGAACCCCTCACGTTTGGAGAGCACCACGCTGCTGGCGGCGTCCCCGAGTACGCCGTTCTGGATGCCGAAGTCCCAGCGGTTGTAGTTCGGCGTTCCGACGTTGTCGGCGCCTGTCAGCAGCGCGGCGGTCCTTTGCGGCGAAGCCAGCAGGTACGAGGCCGCCAGGTCGAAGGAGCCCACGAGACCGTTGCACGCCTGCCAGACGGAGAAGGCCGGCACGTCCCGGTCCGTGACGTGCCTCAGGATGTAGTGCTGGGCGGACCATCCCTCCGGGCCCTGTTCGAAGAAGCCCGCGTGCAGGTGCAGGTCGATGTCCGAGACGGGGTGCCCGGAGCGGGAGAGTGCCTCGCGCGCGGCCGAGACGGCCATGTCGGGAGCGGGCGTGTCACCGGCCACCGCGGCGCCCGTCCAGCCGTACCACTCATGGTCGGCCGCGTCGTACTCGCCGCGGGCGACGGCTTCGCCCGCGTCCACGCTTGGGGGGAGATGGACGCCGATGCCGGACAGAAAGATCCCTGGGGTTTTCATGGGGTGAGTTCTCCTCGCGGGCGGCGGTCAAGAGGTCGCGGCGTGCGGTGCGTGTGCGGCACGCAGGTCCGTGACGACCTCGCTGATGGTGTGGTCGCCCAGGGGCCCCGGCAGTGAGAGCCGGATGCCCTGCCGGGTCTCGATCCGTCGGCGCAGTTCAACCGACATCAGGGAGTCCAGCCCCATGCGTTTCAAGGGCTGGTCGACGCTCAAGCGCCTTCCGCTGAGGCCCAGCACCTCACCGGCCTGCTCGACGACCGCTTCTTCCAGCGCGTCCTCCGTCGCCGTACGGCCCGAGGTGGTGGAATCGTGCGGCGAGGTGACGGCCTGCGGATGTGGGGGCCGTGCGGTCAGCGGTACGCCCTCCTCGTGCACCGGGGACGTGTCGTCGGCGGCATCGGGTACGCCGACGAGCTCCTCGATATCGACCGGCCCGCTTTCCAGGTCGGCCAGCCAGATGCGTGGCGGTGCCGGGAAGGGCACGTGGTGCAGGGTGCTGAGGAGGTGGGAGACACTGCGCAGGCCCAGCCCCTGGGCGCGCTCGCGCTCCTTGACCGTGGCGTCCTGCGGCAGGCCGGCGTCCAGTCCCCACAGGTGGACGATGCCCGAGCACGGTCCCCGCTGCGCGACGTCGCGGAGCACGGTGCGCATGTGGTCGGGACGGTCGGGGTGCATCCGGTACCGGTCCGGGCCGGTCTGCTTGAGAGTCGTCGCGACGGTGGCCACGACCACCCGCTGGCCCCGTTCGCGCAGCTCCTTGACCAGGGTGCGCCCGTGCGGGCCGCTGTCGGCGAGAACGAGCCACGTACCCGCCGCCGTGTCCCCGCCCGGACCGGCGATGTGCCGGTGGTCCGGCCGCTGTGCCGGACGTCCGGCCTCCGGCGCGGGTAGCCAATGGGAGACACGCCGCCACGGTGTGGGCGGAAGGGGGACGAAGCGATGGTCGTCGAACAGGTGTGGCCAGTGCACGGAAACGCCGTGCGTGTTCACCTCGGCCAGTGAGGTGAGCAGGGCCCGAAGCTCGTCCTCCTCCCGGCGCAGTGAGGGGACCGCTGCGACCTCCCTTCCCAGCGACTGCGCGGTCTCCCTGATGCTGTGGACCAGCACGGGGTGGGGGCTGATCTCGATGAAGACGGTGTCGGTGTCCGTGATCTGGCCGGTCACGGCGCCGAGGAAGTCGACGGGCTCGCGGATGTTGCGGGCCCAGTAGCCGGCGTCCATACCGGAACCGTCGACGACTTCGCCCAGGGCGGTGGAATGGAGCGGTACCGAAGCCGTCCGTGGTCGGACCTCCCGCAGGGCTTCGGTCAGTTCGTCGCGAACCGTGTCCATCTGCGGACAGTGGGAGGCGAAGTCGACGTTCACCCACCGGTTGGGTGTCCCGTCCCGGTCGAGACTCCGCAGAATCTCGGCCAGAGCTTCTCGTTCCCCGGAAAGCAGCGTGGAGGCGGGACTGTTGCGGGCAGCGATCCACACCCGTTCTTCGTGGCCCACCAGCGCCTTGGCCGCGTCCTCGGCGCCCAGGCGCACCCACGCCATGCTGCCCTGCCCGCTCAGCCGCCCGGCGAGTTCGCTGCGGCGGCAGATGACGGCCGCGGAGTCGGCCAGGCTCAGGGCGCCCGCCGCATGGGCCGCGGCGGCTTCGCCCATGCTGTGCCCGATCACCACATCCGGCTCCACGCCCCAGTGGCGCCACAGTGCCGTCAGGCCCACTTCCATCGCCCACAACGCGGGCTGGACGACGGCCGGCTCGGCGAGGCGGTCCTCGGAACCGGTCCGCAGCAGGTCCGTCAGGGACCAGCCCGCCTCTTCACGGATGGCTGCGTCGCAGGCGGCGATCGCTTCGGCGAACACCGGCTCGGTGGACAGTAACTGTCGGCCCATGCCCCTCCACTGGCTGCCCTGCCCCGGGTAGACGAAGGCGATGCGCGGAGCGTGTGGCGACGCGCCCTCGGTGAAGGAACCACCGACCGGATGCTCACCACCGACGAAGCTTCGCAGCTGCACCAGCGCGTCCTCGTGCGAGGCGGCGGGCAGGGCCAGCCGACAGGGTCCGAGCTCTCTGCGGACCGCGGCACTGCGGGCCACGGCCCCCCACACGTGCCCGCGTCCCTTCCCGCCGGGAGCCAGATAGCGGGTCCAGGAGACGGCCAGGTCGTGCAGCCGCTCACGGTTGGCAGCGGAGAGCAGGAGCATCCTGGGGCCGGTGTCCGACTCCGGAGTGGGAGGGGGTGCCTCCTCCTCGTCGACGGCCCGCAGCACGACATGGGCGTTGGTACCGGAGAAGCCGAAGCTGCTGACCGCGGCGTGCGCGGGGCGGCCTTGGGGGTGCAGAGGAGTTCTCTCCCGCGGGACGCGGACCGGCGAGCGGTCCCCCGCGACGGCCGGGCTCGGTTCGTCGACGTGCAGACTGGCGGGTACCTCTCCGTGCTCCAGGCACAGCACCGCCTTGATGAATCCCGCGATCCCCGCTGCTGCCTCCGTGTGTCCGATATTGCTCTTGACGGAGCCCACCAGACATGGGGTGTCGACCGGCCGGTCGACACCCAGTACCGAGGCCAGCGCTTCCAGCTCCACCGGGTCACCCACGCCGGTGCCGGTACCGTGCGCCTCCACGTAGTCGATGTCCCGGGGTGCGACGCCGGCGTGCCGGTAGGCCCGCCGCAGCACCTGCTCCTGCCCGTCGACCCCGGGGGTGACGAGGTACCCGCTCGACTGTCCGTCGTTGCCCGCGGCGCTGCCCAGCACCACGGCACGAACCCGGTCCCCGTCGGTCAGCGCCTGCTGCAGCGGTTTGAGGATGACGGCGCCCACCCCGTCGCTCCGCACGAACCCGTCAGCGGAGGAGTCACCGAACTTGCAGCGCCCATCGGCGGCCAGCATTCCGGCCTCGGAGAATATGACCGTGTCATCGGGAATGAGTACGAGATTGACACCTCCCGCGACGGCGGTCGTGCACTCGCCGGACCACAGGCTCTGCAGCGCGAGGTGCACGGCCACCAGCGAGGACGACGCGGCCGTGTCGACGGTGAGGCTGGGACCGCGCAGGTCCCAGACATGGGCCAGTCGACCCGAAGTGACGGCGCGTGAGGCCGATCCGGTCATCTGGTGGATGTCGGCGGGCGCGGCACCGCGGCGCAGCAGACTCCAGTAGTCGTTCCCCAGCTGCCCGATGAACGTGCCGGTGCACGACCCGGCGAGGCGGTCGGCGGAGAACCCCGCGTCGTCCATCGCCTCCTGCACGGTCTCCAGGAGCAGTCGTTGTTGCGGGTCCATCCGTTCGGCCTCACGGGGTGATATGCCGAAGTGCTCCGCGTCGAAGGCGTCGACCCGCTCAAGGAACCCACCCCACCTGCCGGAGGTTCGGGAGGACAGGTCCGCGAGGTGGTGTCGTTCGGCGGGGACCTCACGGATCGCGTCCTCGCCCCGGCACAACGACTCCCACAGCGCGTCGACATCGGCCGCACCGGGGAACCGGCCGGCCATCCCGACGACGGCGATGGGTTGCGGGGCACCGCCCCTGCGATCGGCGGTCTCGTGGGGTGCTGCGCTGGCTCGCACTGATGATTCCTCTCCGTCGAGGGCCACAGCGGTCCCTCCGGCCCTTGCGGGGGCGCGGTGGGTGCCTGCCTGCTGACGAGACGGAGCCGTTGGTGCGAGAGGACTCGCTGCTACACGAGAGGCCGTTGGCTGTGGCTCCGTCTGTCGTGACACGGACGGAAGCGCGGTCCAGTCGCTTGACCGGATGCGGGACGCGTCCGGTCGACTGGGAGGTGCACACTTCCGTAGGCGCGGGAGGGGAAGGGCGCAGCCGGTACGGAAGTCGTACGGAAAGGGGCGTCCCGGTGAAGAGGGACGGCGTGCCTACATAGATACGTGTCTAGAGTGACATCCGTCGAAGTGGGTGACAACAAGGTGCCCTGTGAGCAACGTCACCTGGAGTCGTGGTGTCCCCGGTGGTTGAGAAGTGGCTCATCATCCGCTATCGCGCGTTTCCTCTGGTGCTCCCGCCGAGGTGCGGGTGACGTTGCCGGCGGTCAGGTCGAGCAGGAGGCGCACCGACTCGGCGAGCGTGTCGCAGCAGAGCGAGTACTCGTGGCTCCGGCCGCACTGGGTCACGGTGACCAGGCTTTGTTTGCGCAGGCTCGTCAGGTGGTGACTGACCAGCGGCTGGCTCAGGCCTGTCGCCTCCTGGAGCTCCTTCACCGTTCGGGCCCTCTGCCCCAGAAGCATGATCAGCAGAAGTCGGTTCTCGTCCGCTATGGCCCGGAGGATGGGGGCCAGGCCCAGCGCCTGGTCACGTTCCCGCGGGTGACGGGCCGACGCGTCGGCGCTCGCGCGGCTCCTCGGTCGTGGCGGCATGGAGGTCTCCTCAGGAGCGGCGTCGCAGCCTTATCAACAGTTTGCGCTGTTGATACTAGTCAATAGTGGATGTTCGCGGTGGTGGAAC